>JANPJV010000262.1:0-12609 GCA_031425695.1 Rhodanobacteraceae bacterium
GCTATTTTTATTGGGTAGGGGTCGTGGTCCCGGCCGCTGACGCCCCCCTGCCCCGCGCTGTTGGGGGGTTTGGGGCGGGGGTTGTGGGCCACTTCGCTTCTTGCCGCAAGAAAGGCGGCCCTCTCCCCCGACCCCTCTCCCAAAAAGCACGGGAGAGGGGAGCAAAGCCATCTCCGCCGCGCCCAGCTGAGGTTCGACGCTAATCAGGTCCGCTTTTCATCTGTGTAATCTCTGGATAAAGCTGTGGCTCTTTCGCCTCGTCGCAACACGCGGCGCTGGCGCGATCAGCGTCGGTGCTCGTCCAGGTGATGTGCGCGCTCAGAGCCACGCTACGCTAGCGACGAGCCAGCGAGCTTGCATGACCCCCATCTCGCTGCAAGACTCCGCGCTCGCTGTATCGAGGGCTGACATGCCGATTGCAACACTTCATCTGCCGCAGCCGATCCGTCGGCGCCATGAGATCGCGCCGCGCGATTACGGGCGCCGGGATCGCGCCATCGAGCTCTATGAGTCCGGGCGATTCACCGATTCGGTGTGTGAGACCTTTGCCTACCTGTTGCCGGGCATCGAGATCCCCGATCTGAAGGATTCGCCGTTCGTCTTCGTACAGGGCTCGGCGCGCGTGCGTGCGCACATCGAGGGCAGCGAAATGGTGCTGCGTACGGTGCTGGCAGCGCTCGGCCCGGAGTCCCAGGCGACCGCTGCGCTGCGATTTTTCCTGACGCGGTTGAGCTCGACCGGGCAGATGTTCCAGCCGCGCCTGCGCGGTGACGAGATTGCGCTCGAGTTCCGCGACCAACTGGCGCTGCTGCACCCGGGCAAGCTCATCGAAGTGCTGCAGCGGATGCCGATGGAAGCTGACAGCAACGACACCTGGATGGTCGGGCAGTTCGGGGTCGAGACGCCGGATCGCGAGCCGATCGCCACGCTCGATGCCGATGAATTCGCACGCGCGCTGGAAATCTGGAACGCACACTGGGTGGCGGTCGACGAGCTCATGACCGAATCGCGGCGCCGGCGCTCGGTGCGCTTTCTCGACTCGGTCGGATCGTTTGCCGCCTACCATCTGCGCTACACGCTGCCCCTGTTCGGCGCCGTGCGTGCGCGCCTCAACGAGGGTGCCGACGACTTCACCGATCGCGATGAGAACCCGAACAAGCGCGATGCTGCGCTCGCAAAGACCATCAAGGACATGCGTCGCTTCACCAGCGAAGAGCTGCAGCAATGCCTCGGCCACGCGACTTACGCGATCAATCCGCTGCAGGAAGGCACGCCATCGCTGTTGACCTCGACGCTCGGTGGCGGCAATCGCATGCAGACCACCGGTGAGCTGCGGGCAACGGGACGGTCGATGGAAGCAGCGATGGAGCTGATCTCTGACTATCTCGACCTGCTCGCGCATTACACCTGGTCGACGGAGGTGGAGACCGCGCTGCGCGCGGGCCTCAACCTCGTATCAGGCCGTCCATGGCGTGAAGCCGCCGACGTGCTCTGGAACCACGCCAATACTACCGCCCGCGTGTTCGGCAGCCATGGCGAGCATGATCGCGATGACGATGCGCCGGACGCGGACGATGACGGAGCCACCCGCTATGACGCCTGATCAGCCAAGCCCGGTGGGCATCGAGATCCTGGACGACGATATCGAGCGCCTGGGCATCTACCAGGTCTATACCGGCTCGGGTACCGGTTCCGGTTTCTTGATCGACGCCACGCATCTGGTCACCAACCACCACGTGGTGCAGCCTTATCGGCAGGTAGCGATCGAAATGCGCGACAAGACGCGCATCCTGGGTACGGTGCGGCGTCTCGATCCGCACCGCGACCTGGCGGTCGTCGAGCTCGCGCGCCCGGTCGAGGGGTCCGTGCTCGAGCTCAGCGACGTCGAACAGATGCGCCCCAAGCAGGCGGTGCACATCCTGGGTTTCCCGGTCGGCTTGCCGCTGTCGCTCACCGAAGGCGTGATCAGCCATCCGCGCCAGCTGCTCGACGAGCAATATTTCCTGCAGACCGATGCCGCCATCAACCCGGGCAATTCGGGCGGTCCGATGCTCGACGACCACCGTCGCATCATCGCCGTCACCACCTGCAAGCTCAACGCGGCCGACGCGGTGGGCTTCGGCATTCCGGTCGCAGACGTGCGCCGTTTCATCGAAGCCTTCCGCGCCCAGGACGCGGTCTTCGGCGTGCAATGCCCGGCTTGCCAGGAGCTGATCAGCGAGCCCAAGCGCTACTGCCCGAGCTGCGGGCTGGATCTCGAATCGCAACACGATTTTGGCGAGTTCTTCGAGATCCCCGACCCGCACCCGCTGGTTGGTTTCGTCGAAAAGTCTCTTGCCGGCGCCGGCATCGATCCGGTGCTCGCGCGCCACGGCAACCACAACTGGTCCTTCCACATCGGCAGCGCGCCGATCAAGGTCTGGTGCTGCTGCTCGGACCACCTCAACTTTTCCTCGCCGATGGCCCAGACCGGCACCAAGGGCTTGAACGAGCTGTTCAAGTACCTGCTCTCGGCCGAGCACGCACCGTTCTCTTTCGACTTGAACGGCACCACCGTGCGCCTGAACCTGGTAGTGCACATCGCCGACGTTTTCGCCTCCGCCGAACACGCCGAGCTCGGCGCCCGCGTCGCCCAGTTCATCGCCAAGGCCGATGCCAGCGACAACCTGCTCATCCACCAATACGGCTGCGTCCCCGCCCCCGAAACCCAACTCGATTTCCTCAAGGGCGCCGAGCACCACGGGACTGCGTAGGGGACAAAGAACCAAGCGCTATCCACAGATGACACAGATGGAAAAGATGAAGCCGCAGATGACGCAGATGACAGCGTTTTGAGGGGGCTTTTATCGCGCCAATTGCGATTGGCTTTTCGTCATCAGTAATGGCTCTACGTTGCATCTACGACCGTTGCCAGCGGGAACAGGACATCGGTGACGTTCTAGTTTTCATCTGCGTCATCGCTTCCTGCTTTTATCTGCGTCATCTGTGGATGCTTTGCGGTGCTTTGGCTGTTCCTTGCGCGCAGCGGGAGACTTCCGGCCTTTGCGCTCCCGCGTGGTTTTTCCTATGGTCCCCGCCTCCTCGAGACCTGTGGTAGCGCCATGTCGACTCCGATTCTTACCCCCCGGACGCTGGTCCTCGCGATTTCGCTGAGCTTGCTCGGCGGCTGTGGTGCGCCGGAACAGGCGACGGCGCCGGCGGCCGCGCCAGTCGTTTCGACCGCGCCGGTCGTGGTGGCGGAGCCGGCCAAGCCGACGCTTGGCAGCTTCGGCTTCGACACCGCGGGGATGGACCGGTCGGTCAATCCCGGGGATGACTTCTATGCGTTTGCCAACGGCAATTGGGTGAAGAGCACCGAGATCCCGGCCGACCGCTCGCGCTACAACAGTTTCGCGGTGCTGACCGAGAAAGCGCTCACGCGCACGCGCGCGATCCTGGATGAGGCGAGCAAGCCGGAGGCGAGCGGCGATGCGCGCAAGATCGGTGACTACTACAGCGCGTTCATGGACGAGGATGCAATAGAAGCGCGCGGCGTGGCGCCGATCCAGCCCGAGCTCGATGCGATTGCAGCGCTCGCCGACCACGCCAGCCTGAGTGCCAAGCTCGGCAGCCTGGTGCGTGCCGACGTCGACCTGATGAACTCGACCGATTACTACACGGATCGCCTGTTCGGTGTCTGGATCAGCCAGCACCTCGACCGCCCGACCGAGAACAGCGTCTACCTGGTGCAGGGTGGGCTTGGGCTGCCAGACCGGGATTTCTATCTCGAGGGCGGGCGCTTCGAACAGATTCGCGATGCGTACCTCAAGCACATCGCCAGCGTACTGGCGCTCGCGAACACCGAGGATCCCACCAACAAGGCCAAGGGCATCCTTGCCCTCGAAACGGCGATCGCCAAGGTGCACGCGAGCCAACTCGACACCAATGACATCAAGAAGGGCGCCAATTATTGGCCGCGATCGGAATTTGCCGCCAAGGCGCCGGGCCTCGACTGGGAACAGTTCTTCGCGGGAGCCATGCTCGGCAGTCAGCCGGAGCTCATCGTCTGGCAGCCGGGTGCCGTCAGCGGGATCTCTGCGCTTACTAAATCCGTTCCCCTCGACACCTGGAAGGACTACCTGCGCTTCCATGCGCTCGATCGCGCGTCGCCGTTCCTGCCGAAAGCCTTTGCTGACGGAAACTTTGCGTTCTACGGCACTACGCTCAACGGCACGCCGCAGCAGCAGGATCGCTGGAAACGCGGCGTTGCGGCGGTGAACCAGGGACTCGGCGAGGCCGTCGGCAAGCTCTATGTCGAGCGTCATTTCACGGCCGAGACCAAGGCACGCGCCGACGCAATGGTCGCCAACCTGATTGCGGCCTTCGGCAAGCGGATCGATGCGCTGGCCTGGATGTCGGATACCACCAAGGCACGGGCGCGCGCGAAGCTGGCCGGGCTCGAGGTCGGCATGGGCTACCCGGCGCGCTGGCGCGACTACAGCGCGCTCGACGTGCGCAAGGACGACCCGCTCGGCAACCATGAGCGCGCCGAGCTGTTCGAGTATCAGCGCAACGTCGCCAAGCTCGGGGCACCAGTCGATCGCGGTGAGTGGTTCCTGCTCCCGCACACGGTCAACGCGCTCAACATACCGCTCGAGAACCGCCTGCTGTTCCCCGCCGCGATCCTGGAGGCGCCGTTCTTCGACGCGGCGGCGGACGACGCCATCAATTACGGCGGCATAGGTGGCGTGATCGGTCATGAGATTACCCACAGTTTCGATTCGGGCGGCGCCCTGTTCGACGAGACCGGCAGGCTGTCCAACTGGTGGACGCCGGAGGACCTTGCCAAGTTCGAGGCGGCCGGCGCGACCCTGGCGACCCAGTACGACCAGTACCAGGCGTTCCCGGACCTCAATCTCAACGGCAAGCTCACCCTCGGCGAGAACATTGCCGACGTTGCCGGTCTCGCCACCGCCTTCGATGCCTACATGCTGTCCCAGGCCGGCAAGGAGCCCGTCGTCCTCGAAGGCTTCACGCCCGAGCAGCGCGTCTTCCTCGGCTGGGCGCAGGTCTGGCGCTCCAAGTTCCGCGAACCATCATTGCGCAACGCTGTCCTCACCGGCGTCCATTCCCCCGGCGAGTTCCGTGCCGCCACCGTCCGCAACCAGGACGCCTGGTACACGGCCTTCGACATCAAACCCGAAAACGCCCGCTACCTCGCCCCGGAAGCGCGGGTCAAAGTCTGGTAGTTCGAATTCACGGTTTCACGTGGGTCCGGACCTTGTCCGGACGCTCCTGGATCTTGCTGGGAAAAGCGTCCGGACAAGGTCCGGACCCACGGAGCGTTCCTACCCCACCATCGCCAGCGCCACGGCCTGGGCGACCTCGATGCCGTCGATGGCCGCGGAGTAGATGCCGCCGGCGTAGCTGGCGCCTTCGCCGGCGGGGTAGAGGCCAGGGGTGTTGAGGCTCTGGTAGTTGGCGTCGCGGGAGATGCGCACGGGGGAGGAGGTGCGGGTTTCGACCGCGGTCAGGATGGCGTCGGGGAGTGCGAAGCCCTTGAGCTGACGGTCGAGCGCGGGGATGGCTTCGCGGATCGCGGTGATGGCGTAGTCGGGCAGGGCGAGGCTGAGGTCGGTGAGCTGCACGCCAGGCGTGTAGGACGGGATCACGCTGCCGAGCGCGGTCGATGGGCGGCCGGCGAGGAAGTCGTCGACACGTTGTGCGGGCGCCGAGTAGTTGCTGCCACCGAGCAGATACGCCTGGCGCTCCCAGTGCCGCTGGAAGGCGATGCCGGCCAGCACGTCGCCGGGGTAATCCTCGGGAGAAATGCCGACGACGAGGCCGGCGTTGGCGTTGCGCTCATTGCGCGAGTACTGGCTCATGCCATTGGTGACGACCTGGCCGACTTCTGACGTCGCGGCCACCACGGTACCACCGGGACACATGCAGAAACTGTAGACCGAGCGCCCATTGCGCGCGTGGTGGACCAGCCGATAGTCCGCGGCGCCGAGCAGTGGATGCCCGGCAAAATCGCCGAAGCGGGCGCGGTCGACCAGCGACTGCGGGTGCTCAATGCGAAAGCCGATCGAGAAGGGCTTCGCTCCCAGGTGCACGCCGCGCGCATGCAGCATCGCGAAGCTGTCGCGCGCACTGTGTCCGAGTGCGAGCACGACATGGCGTGCCGCGATTTCTTCGCCACTGGCGAGCCGCACGCCCAGCACGTGGCGATCATCGTCGAGCATGAGATCGTCGACGCGCGCGCTGAAGCGGATCTCACCGCCGAGCGCTTCGATGTCGGTGCGCATCTTCTCGATCATGCTGACGAGGCGGAAGGTGCCGATGTGCGGCTTGCTGACGTAGAGGATCTCCTCGGGCGCGCCGGCAGCCACGAATTCCTGTAGGACCTTGCGGCCGTAGTGCTTCGGATCCTTGATCTGGCTCCACAGCTTGCCGTCAGAAAACGTACCGGCACCGCCTTCGCCAAACTGCACGTTGGATTCGGCATCGAGGCGGCCACCGCGCCACAGCCCCCAGGTATCGCGCGTGCGCTCGCGCACGGCCTTGCCGCGCTCCAGGACAATCGGCCGAAAGCCCATCTGCGCGAGGATCAGCGCGACGAACAGACCGCACGGCCCGAAGCCGATGACCAGGGGGCGCTCAACCAACCCCGGTGGGGCCTTGGCGACGAAGCGATAACGCATGTCGGGGCTGGGTGTGACATGCGGCGGCGACGCACGCAGCACGCGCTCTGCCGCTCCCGAGGCCAAGTCGACGTCGACGGTGTAGATCAGCAAGATCTGCGCGCGCTTGCGCGCGTCATAGCTGCGTTTGTGGACATGCACGCCGAGCAGTTGATCGTCGGTGATCTGGAGGCGCTCGACGATAGCTTCCCGCAAGGCCGCGTCGGGATGGTCGAGCGGCAGCTTGATCTCGGTCAGTCGCAGCATGGGGAAGGGATTTCGACGCGGCTGCGCATGCTCGCGCGTGCAGCAAGGTCAAGGCAATCAGATGTTGATCTGCGGTGGGTCCGGACCTTGTCCGGACGCTTATCTCGACAAGAAGCGTTCGGACAAGGTCCGAACCCACAAAGCGCCGTGGCCAAAAAAGAAAAAGGGGTGCCCAACCAGCGGGCACCCCTCGGAGAGTTCTTAGATTCGTTGCGGTATTTCTACCGCAGTCGAATCACCGATAACCAACGATCAGTCGTCAGAATCAGCCGCTGCCATGCTCGCATTCAAGCCCGAGCTGTCGACCTTTTTGACGCCACGGACATTCTGTGCGAGCTCAATGGCCAGTGCCTTCTCGGTCGGGCCGGCTTCGCCCTTCAGCATCACCACGCCGTCCTTGGTGTCGACATTGATGTCGAGGCCGTCGACGTTGTCCGAGAACAGCAGGGACGACTTGACCTTGGCGGTGATCCAGCTGTCTTCGATCGGATCATCCGACACCTTGCGGGCATAACCCTTTTCGATCATCAACTGGTTGTCGACCGAGCGCACGCCGCTGGTGTTGGCGGCCAGGCGCGCTGCCGTTGCCTTGGCGGCATCGGTATCGGCGGTGCCGGTCAGCTTGACGCGGCCATTACTGGTATCGACATCGATTTCGAGGCCGTCCGTCGCCGCGTTCCAGAGCAACTTGCTCTTGACGCGCGCAGTGATGGACGCGTCGTTGCTCGACATGGCGTAATCGCGATCGCCGTCCTTGCGAGCCGGCGCACGATAGGTGCGGTCGACCTTGATATTGTTGACGACGTTCTTCACGCCGCTGACATCCATCGCCAGCATTTCGGCGAGCTTGGCTTCAGTCGATTCTTCGACCGTGCCCGTCAGCGTGGCGGTTTCGCCTTCGACATCAATATCGATCTGGTAGGCATTCACGTGCGGGTTGAGCGCGAGCGCGGACCAGATGCGGCCTTCCTTGTTGGCTTCGGCAAGGTTCTGCTCGACCGAATCCTCGGCATACGCCGCACCGGAAAAGAGAGCGGCGGCGATGGTCGTGGCAAGAATAAGTTTGCTGTTCATGGGTCACGTCTCCTGTTGACGATTGGCATCGGTCTCAAGTCGAGAGACCGACGCGGAACTGCGAAAGCGCAGCCGCAGGGCTGGGTGCATCGTCTGTGCCAGCGTGGCTCGACAGGAAAATCCAATGAGAACAACCGTCTACAGCCGAGTTAAAAAGCAGCGAGCAGGCAAGTTGACAAGTCGCCAAGCGGCGGTTGATGCAGATTGCACGAATCAGTCGTCGGCCGTGTTGGAAGCCTCGAGATGAGCGGCGATCGATTGGCTCTGCTGGAGGCGCCCGAGGGCGGTGTCCAGGGCTGAGCCGTGTGCGAGCTGCGCGTGGGCAAGGCAACGTTGGCGGCGCGCGTTGCTGCCACTGCAGGTCTCGTCCGCGATCTCGAGCCGGGTTGCCGCCATGCGCATCTCCACATTGAAAATGGCGCTGGCCGTTGCGCGCTGCAATTTGGCTTCGCGCTCCAGGAACTCGCGGTCAGGCGTCAATTGACGAGCCGGCGGTGCATCCGCCGCGGCGTTTGCAGGAATGCCTGCGGCCAGGAGCGCCAGCATTGCCAGTGGCAGGGTGATCGACTGAGAAACACGCATTTGGGCATCCCCTGGAGCAGCTTTCGCCGGGTTCACAACACCGGTTCGCAATCCGCGTGCCAACGCTTGATCCCGCAAGCGCCCTCTGCGGTCAGCAATAACAATGTGCTCCTTTGGGGGCACCGAACTCACAATCCACGTTCAAAGTCGGCCGGAAGTATCTGATTACCGGGTGTGCGCATATCGCCAGCCGTTCTTGAGCGCGCTGCTCGAGGTTGCGCGTCGGCGTCTGTGCGCGTTTGCACCCTGCGCTGCGGATGCGCAACTGGCGTGCAGGACGCCCGACCGTACACGCGGCGCACTCAACCGTACGTGCGATCCTCTTCACATGCAGCGTGAACGGTAATGACAGTGACCGACCGGCAGATGAGCGACTGGATGCTGGGCGATCTTGGCCAGAGCACGCGCATACGCGTGATGCTGCTCGGCACGCTCGGCACCGGCCTCATGCTCGGGATCATCGTGCTGACCTTCGTGCTCATGCGCGAATCTTCGATCAAGGCCGAACGGCTCGGACAAATGCAATCCGCGGCGATAGACGTGGACGAGCTCAGCCAGCTTGCTGTCGATCTGGAGACCGGGCAGCGGGGCTTTCTGTTGACCGGCGAGGATTCCTACCTGCAACCCTTCGAGCGTGCCCGCACGTCATTGCCGGGGCTTTTGCGGCGCATTCGCACCCGGTTGCCGCCAGACCCGCAGGTGCGGGCAAACTTCGACCGGATCGATTCCCAGCTCGCGGCCAAGCAGCAGGACATCGAGATGTCGATCGACATCGCGCGCAAGGAAGGCATGTCGCGCGCGCTGGAGTTCTTCCGAACCAACTTCGGCAAGGCGGTCATGGATGAGATCCGTGTGCTCGAGCGAACCCTCGCGCGCAGCCTGCGCGCGAACGAGGCCGACTTGCGCAACGAGATCGAAGCGCTGCGCTTCCAGCGCGAGCTCTCTATCGCGTCGCTGGCTTTTCTCGGGATCATTGCCGCGATTGCTGCCTTCGCCGTGCTCATGGGCTACGTCCGCGCGCTCGAGACCGAGCGCAGCGCGCGCAGGGAAGCCGAGCGCTCGGCTTCGGAGAGTCGCGAGAAAAGTAACTTCCTGGCCAACATGAGCCACGAGATTCGCACGCCGATGAACGCGATCTTCGGCTTCACGCAATTGCTCGGTGATCTCGTCAAGGGCGAGCGCGAACAGTATTACGTACGGGCGATCTCGCAGAGCGGCAAGAGCCTGCTGGCGCTGATCAACGACATTCTCGACATGAGCAAGATCGAGGCTGGCAAGCTTGACTTGAATCTCCAGCCGACCGATCTGCGCGACCTCATCAACGGCGTCGCCACGATCTTCTCGCAGATGGCAATGGACAAGAACATCAAGCTGCAGATGCGCGTCGCCGCCGACATGCCCGCAGCCTTGCAGCTCGACCCGTTGCGCGTGCGCCAGTTGTTGTTCAACCTGGTCGGCAACGCCATCAAGTACACCGATCGCGGCAGCGTCAAGCTGATGGCGCGCGCCGGGCCGTCCACGGGTGGCGAGGGCCGGCGTACTTTGATCCTCGAGGCCAACGATACCGGTGTGGGTATTCCAGAAGCAGACCTGGAGACCATCTTTGAGCCGTTCACGCAAGCCACTTCCGACGGCCAGCAGCCCCGTGCAGGAACCGGCCTCGGCTTGTCCATCGTCAAGCGCCTGGTGGAGCTCATGGGCGGCGAGATCCAGGTCGAATCAACACTGGGCAAGGGTTCGCAATTTCGCGTGCTGATTCCCGATGTCATGCTCGCTGCGGCACCGCCGCCACCCGCGACGAAGCGCGGGAGATCAAGCTTGCGGACCTGGCACCGTTGCGGATCGTCGTGATCGACGACGTCGAGCTCAACCGCAGCCTTATCGAAGGCCTGTTCGCGGGCACGCACCACGACATCCAGACGGCATCCGACGGCGCCGCCGGCGTCGCGCTGGTGCGCCGGGAAATCCCCGATTTCGTGTTGATGGATGTGCGCATGCCAGGGATGGATGGCGTCGAGGCGCTACGCCTCATTCGCGCCGACCCGACCCTGGCATCCGTGCGGGTGATCGCGGTGACGGCCTCCAGTCTCCTCGGCGAAGAGCACATGCGCGCGTTGTTCGATGGGTACGTTCGCAAACCCATCGCGCGCGAGGCCCTGTACGACGTGCTCGGCGGCGTGCGCGAGCATTCGGCTGCCATGCCCACCGCAGTAGCCGCCAACCTGCCGGCGTTCAAGGAGCTCGGCGCGGATACGCGAACCCGGCTGGTGGAGCTGCAGCCGCAATTGCGTCTCGCGGTCGCAAATGCAGCAGCTACGCTATCGACCGACGATGTGCAGGGCCTGCTGCAAGAGCTCAGCGAACTGCCACGGGATCCGCTGCTCACCGGGCTCAGGGCGCTGGGCCAGGCGATCGAGGAGGCAGCGACCGTGTTCGATCTCGGAGCGCTCGAGACCCACCTCGGCGAGCTTGCCGTGATCGTCGATTCCTGGACGATTGCCCGTGAATCTGCGTAAAAACCCTGATCCGCGTGTATTGGAAACGTGAATTCCATGTTTGGCGCAGGCTTTGGTGTCACAAACCCAAACCCTTGCTGTATGAATTGGTAACCATCGTCGCGCCCCCCGCAAAAGTCATGGAAGTTGACGACCGCACGTGGAATATTGGTGTGCGACGAGTGAAGGATGTCCATGCCGCAATCCACTAACAATCCGGCAATCAGTGCCCGGGCATTGGTTCTGGTGGTCGACGACCAGCAACCCAACATCCAGACCGTCGGTGCCATGTTGACCCAGTCGGGCTTCGACGTGATGCCGGCGCTGTCGGGTGAGCAGGCGCTCGATCGCCTCAAGCAGCGTCAGCCGGATTTGATCCTGCTCGACATGCTGATGCCGGACATGGACGGATTCGAGGTCTGTCAGCGGGTGCGCGCAGATCCCAAGTTCGCAGCGATTCCCATCGTCTTTCTTACCGCTGCGAACGAGCGCGAGCTGCTGGTGCGCGCCTTCCAGGCGGGTGCGGTGGACTATGTGACCAAGCCCTTCGTCCCCGAGGAGCTGCTGGCACGCGTGCGTACGCACGTCGAGCTCAAGCGCGCGCGCGACCATCTGGTCCGCATCGCCAAGGAGCGTGCGGAGCTGACGCAGATCGTCGCCCACGATCTCAAGAACCCGTTGTGCAGCATCAAGTTCGGCGCTCAGATGATCGTCGAGAACGCGCGCAGCGGTGGCGATCGCCTCGACCGTCTCGCGGACCTGATCTGCACCAGTGCCGACGAGGCGCTGCGTTTCATCCAGCATTACCTCGAGCAATGGGCGGAGGGCGAGCTCAAGCGCCGCTTCGTGCTCGAATCGATCGCACTCGGCAAGCTGGCGCAAGAGGCAATTGCCATGCTCGAGGCGGCGGCCGGCGTGCGCCGCATTGCGCTGGTGTTGAATGTCACCGGGGACGATTCAGTGCTGCTCGATCGCATCGCCACGCGACATGCGATGGAGAATCTGTTGAGCAATGCCATCAAGTACGGCCCCACGGATGCCACGGTCGACGTGGTGGTGAGCCCCGGTTCTCCCGGAACCCTGCGCTTTTCCGTGCTCGATCGTGGCCCCGGGCTCAATGCAACCGACCAGAAGCGCCTGTTTGAACGCTATGTCCGTCTCGGTGACGGCGTCTCGCGCACCGATTCCAACGGTCTTGGTCTGGCCATTGCCAAGCGTGAGATCACCCAGCTCGGCGGCCACCTGTGGTTCGAGCCCCGCGAGGGCGGCGGCGCGGTGTTTTCGTTCGAGCTGCCGCTGGCGGGCCCAGAGCAGTAAGAGCGGTTGAATGTTGGATTGTGGCTTTTGGTGGGTCTGCGCTGCGCGCGGACGCTTTGGAAAGAGCGTCCGCGCATAGCGCAGACCCACCATCAGCAAAAGCGTCCGCGCATAGCGCAGACCCACCGCATGTAGGTCATGTTGCTCGCGCAGCGAGCTACTTGACGGCTTGCGCTTGGTCTCGCTGGGGGGACTCGTACCAAAAGCGTCCG
>JANPJV010000263.1:0-4892 GCA_031425695.1 Rhodanobacteraceae bacterium
GGACTCTTTTGATCTTCTGTGTTGGAGAGAAAGCGTCCGCGCGCAGCGCAGACCCACCACCAGCCAGAGCGTCGGCGCGTAGCAGACCCCACGTGCCAGATCAAGAGCGTCCGGACAAGGTCCGGACCCACGCACGGCAAAGCGGACGCTGCTGACGAAAAAGGGCGCCTTGCGGCGCCCTTTTTCCTTCCATGCAACGCCAGCTTCAGGCCACTTCCGCATCCGCCGGCTCGGCTGTCTGCGACTCCGACACGACTGCGAGGCCGTCGTCTCCGAGGCTGACAGTGACCTTGCCGCCGCCGACCAGGGCGCCGAAGAGCAACTCGTCGGCGAGCTTGCGCTTGATGTGTTCCTGGATCACGCGGGCCATCGGGCGGGCGCCCATCAGCGGGTCGAAGCCCTTTTCGGCCAGCCACGCGCGCGCCGCGTCGTCAACGTGCAGCGAGACGTGCTTGTCAGCCAGTTGCGACTCGAGCTCGAACAGGAACTTGTCGACCACGCGCAGGATCGTGCTCTTTTCGAGCGCGTCGAAGTGGATGATCGCGTCGAGTCGATTACGAAACTCCGGCGAAAAGCCGCGCTTGATCACTTCCATGATGTCTGACGCGTGGCTTTGCTCGACGAAGCCGATCGTGCGCCGCGAGGCCTGCGCCGCGCCCGCGTTGGTGGTCATCACCAGCACCACGTTGCGGAAGTTGGCCTCGCGCCCGTTGGTGTCGGTGAGCACGCCGCGGTCCATGACCTGCAACAGCAGGTTGAAGACGTCCGGATGCGCCTTCTCGATCTCGTCGAGCAGCAGCACCGCATGCGGATGTTTGGTTACGGCTTCCGTCAGCAAGCCACCCTGGTCGAAACCGACATAGCCCGGGGGCGCGCCGACCAGGCGCGAAACCGTGTGCGCTTCCATGTACTCGGACATGTCGAAGCGGATCAGCTCGATGCCGAGGATCATCGCCAGCTGGCGGGTGACCTCAGTCTTGCCGACACCGGTCGGACCTGCGAACAGGAAGGAACCAATCGGCTTGTTGGGGTCACCCAAGCCCGAGCGCGACATCTTGATTGCGGCGGTCAGAACGCTGATCGCCTGCTCCTGGCCGAACACCACGACCTTGAGATTGCGCTCGAGATTGCGCAGCGTGTCTTTGTCGGACGCGGAGACGTGCTTGGCCGGGATGCGCGCCATCTTGGCGACGATGTATTCGACTTCCTCGATGTCGATCACGCGCTTGCGCTTGTCCTCGGTCAGCAGGCGCTGGCGCGCGCCAGCTTCGTCGATGACGTCAATGGCTTTGTCGGGCAGGAAGCGGTCGTGGATGTGCTTGACCGACAGGTCGACCGCAGCCTTGATCGCGTCCGCCGCGTACTCGACCTGGTGGTGCTCCTCGAAGCGGGATTTCAGGCCGCGCAGGATCTCGATGGTGTCGGCCACGGAGGGCTCGACGACATCGATCTTCTGGAAACGGCGGGTCAGCGCACGGTCCTTTTCGAAGATGCCGCGGAACTCCTGGAAGGTGGTCGAGCCGATGCAGCGCATCTCGCCCGAGCCCAGTAGTGGCTTGATCAGATTGCTGGCGTCCATGACGCCACCAGACGCCGAGCCCGCACCGATGATGGTGTGGATCTCGTCGATGAAGAGGATCGAGCGCGGGATGCGCTTGAGCTCCGCCACCACCTGTTTCAGGCGCTTCTCGAAATCGCCGCGATACTTCGTGCCAGCCACCAACGCCCCGAGATCGAGCGCGAAGATCACCGCGTCCTTGAGCACGTCGGGCACGTCGCCATCGACGATGCGCTTGGCCAGGCCTTCAGCGAGCGCGGTCTTGCCGACGCCGGCTTCGCCCACGTAGAGCGGGTTGTTCTTGCGCCGTCTGCACAGGATCTGGATGGTGCGCTCGACCTCATCGGCCCGGCCAATCAATGGATCGATCTTGCCCTGGCGCGCGAGGTCATTGAGATTGCTCGCGTACGCCTGCAGCGCGCTCTGCTTCTCGTTGTCGCTGCCAGCCTCGGGATCGCGCTCCGGATTGCTGTCGCGCGCCGGGTCCTGCGGAATCTTGGCGATCCCGTGGCTGATGTAGTTCACCACGTCGAGGCGGGTGATGTCCTGCTTCTGCAAAAGGTACGCGGCGTGCGAATCTTTTTCACCAAAGATCGCGACCAGCACGTTCGCTCCAGTCACTTCCTTCTTGCCGGAAGACTGCACATGGTAGACGGCGCGTTGGAGCACGCGTTGGAAACCGAGCGTGGGTTGAGTGTCGCGCTCATCGTCGGCCGGCAACATCGGCACGGTTTCTTCGATGATCGAACGCGTCTCGTCGATGAGCTTGCGCAGGTCAGCGCCGCAGGCTTTCAGCACCTGCGCGGCGGATGGGTTTTCGATCAACGCGAGCAGAAGATGCTCCACGGTCATGAACTCGTGCCGCTTGGCCCGCGCTTCCTTGTAGCTCTGACTGATCGTCAGTTCCAGATCCTTGCTGAACATGGACGTACGTCCTCCTGCCCACTCGCCTTACGGCAAACACATTGGTCTCTTCGAGACCGGATTCAACTTATCGACCGCATCGCGTTCCGATGCTTCACACCTGCCACCTTCAAGCCTCTTCCATCGAGCACATCAGCGGATGCTGATGCGCCCGCGAGAAGGCGTTGACCTGTGCCACCTTCGTTTCTGCCACTTCTCGTGTAAAGACGCCGCACACGCCCTTGCCCTGGGTGTGCACATGCAACATGACCCGCGTCGCGCTTTCCCGCGAGAGCGCAAAGAAAGTTTCGAGCACGATCACCACGAACTCCATGGGCGTGTAGTCATCGTTGAGCAGCACCACCTTGAACAAAGGGGGCTTCTTCAACTCCGGCCGCGCTTCCTGGACGGCGACGTCCCGGTCTTCGCGATGTTCGGGCTTCTCAGCGCTCATGGCCGCCAGGGCAATCTCATATCAGGGGTACGGACGGTGCTTCCAGCCTATCCTAGGCCGCTTCGAGTATATCCACGTGGACCAAACGTGCCGGTTTACAAAACGGCACGGTGCAACCGGGAAAGGAAAGTCATGGGTCCTGCAAAAACGCCCCGCCTGACAGTTGCCGCGATCGTCGCGCAGGGGCCGCGATTTCTCTTCGTCGAGGAATATGTGGGCGGTCACTCCGTTCTCAATCAGCCTGCAGGTCATGTCGACATCGGTGAGTCGGTGATCCATTCAGTAATCCGCGAAACGCTCGAGGAGACCGCCTGCGACGTACGGCCCTTGGCGGTGATCGGCCTCTACCAGTTGCTGCTTCCCCATGCACATTTCGTGCGCCTGGCCTTCCACTGCGAATTTCTCCGCTTCCATCCCGAGCGCAAGCTCGACGAGCCCATTCTGCGCACGCATTGGCTGAATCGCGACGAACTCATCGGCCATCCAGTACCGCACAGAAGCCCGTTGGTTCTACAAACGCTGGAGGACCACCTCGCGGGCCGTCGCTATCCGCTGGAGATGATCGGGGAGCTGGTGCGGTGAGGGACGGATTGATGCGTGCTTTGGCGGACTTGGAAGTAGGCCGGGTCCTATGCGCCCGCCAGCCTCGACTGTCGTCGCGGCAGTGCGAGCGCAAGGCGCCCGGCTCTTGCTACGTAGCGAGACGCGGCCGCTGGCGCGATCAGCCATTCGCGCTTGCAAAGCTTGCGGCGCGCACAGAACCGCGCTACTCCACACCCGCGCACCGCGCCCTGTCGACCCATGTCTGACCCCCGCATCCTGGTTGGTCTCTCCGGCGGCGTCGATTCCTCGGTGTCCGCGCTGCTGCTCAAGCGCGCCGGGCGCGACGTCGGCGGCCTCTTCATGAAGAACTGGGAGGAGGACGATGTTGCCGGCGTGTGCCCTGCGATGTCGGACGCGGACGACGCGCGCGCGATTGCGACGCAACTGGGTATTCCGTTCCACGGGCGCAACTTTGCGGCGGAGTACTGGGACGGCGTGTTCGCGCAATTCCTGGCCGAGCTCAAGGCTGGGCGTACGCCGAATCCCGACATCCTCTGCAACCGCGAAATCAAGTTCAAAACCTTCGTCGAACACGCGCAGGACCTCGGCTACGAACGCATCGCTACCGGACACTACGCACGAGTGCGGCGATTGGATGAAGGCGTCCAACTGCTACGCGGCATCGACCAGAACAAGGACCAGAGTTATTTCCTGCATCTACTGGACCAGTCGCAACTCGCCGTCGCCGAGTTTCCGGTGGGCGAACTCCCTAAGTCCGAGGTTCGCCGGCTCGCAGCGGACGCAGGTCTATCGACGCATGCCAAGCGCGATTCGACGGGGATCTGCTTCATCGGCGAGCGCAATTTCGAACCCTTTGTGCAGCGCTATCTCGCCGCGAATCCTGGCCCGATGCGCACCCCCGATGGCGAGCGCGTTGGCGAGCACCGCGGCCTCTTTCTGTACACGCTAGGTCAGCGCGGCGGCTTGAAGATCGGCGGGCGCCGTGGTGGTTCGGGCGAACCCTGGTTCGTCGCCGCCAAGGATCTGGAACGCAACGCGCTGGTCGTCGTGCAGGGCGAGGATCACCCTGCCCTGCTCGCCCGCAAACTGCACACCGAAAGCGCGCACTGGATCAGCGCGGTGGCGCCGGCGGACGAGTTTCGCTGCACGGCGAAGATCCGCTACCGTCAGGCCGACCAGGCGTGCCTGGTGCGCTCGATTGGCTCGGGGGCGTTGGAAGTCGTGTTCGACCACGCCCAGCGCGCGATCACGCCGGGGCAGTCGGTGGTTTTCTATGAGGGCGAGGTGTGCCTGGGTGGGGCGGTGATCAAGGCGAGTGATGGATTGCTGGGCGGGTTGATCGGTTGAGCTCTTGGCTCATGGTGGGTCTGCGCTGCGCGCGGACGCTTTTCCCCAATCTGAAGAAAGCGTCCG
>JANPJV010000264.1:0-14527 GCA_031425695.1 Rhodanobacteraceae bacterium
GCTTGATCCGGAACAAAGCGAGGCAGATGCATCGCGGCCATGGCCGCTCCCACATCAGCCGTTCACCCAACACCCGGCCCCCAAAAGCCGCTCCCACAACAGCCGCCCTCACAAAAGCTATGCTCCCGCCACAAATGAAACGGACTGAAACCGATCCATGGCTTTAGCTGCAATCGAAGTGCGCATCGCCGAGGAGATCGCCGCGCGGCCGGCGCAGGTGCAGGCGGCGATCCGCCTGCTCGATGAGGGCGCGACCGTTCCCTTCATCGCCCGCTACCGCAAGGAGGTGACCGGCGGTCTCGACGACACCCAGCTGCGCAATCTCGAGGAGCGCCTGACTTATCTCCGCGATCTCGAGGACCGCCGCGCTGCGGTGCTCGCGAGCATCGAGGAGCAGGGCAAACTCGAGCCGGGCCTGAAGGCGGAGATCGAGAACGCGCAGACCAAGGCGCTGCTCGAAGATCTGTACCTGCCGTACAAGCCGCGCCGGCGCACCAAGGCGCAGATCGCGCGCGAAGCCGGCCTCGAGCCGCTCGCCGATGCACTGCTGGCCGACCCGAACCTCGATCCGCAGGCCACGGCGGTGAGCTACGTGAGCGACGAGCGCGGCGTTGCCGACGCGACCGCCGCCCTCGAAGGTGCCCGCAATATCCTGCTCGAGCGCTTCAGCGAGCACGCCGGCGTGGTCGGCGAGCTGCGCGAATGGCTGTACACGCAAGGCCGCATCCATTCACGTGTGGTCGCGGGGAAGGAGAACGAGGGCACGAAGTACCGCGACTATTTCGATTTCGTCGACGCGCTCGTGTCCATCCCCTCGCACCGCACGCTGGCGCTGTTCCGCGGGCGCAGCGAGGGCATTCTCGACCTGGATCTCGAACCGGTACCGGCGCGCCGCGGCGATGCGCGCAACGGCAGTGACGAGGCGGCCGCGATCGAAACTGCGCATGCGTATGCGCAGGGGCGGGTGGCGATGGCGGCCGGCGTCGCCAGTCGCGGACGCGCAGCCGATGCCTGGCTCATGGAAAGTTGCCGCCAGACCTGGCGCCACAAGCTGCATGTGCGACTCACGCTTGACCTGTTCGGCCGCGTGCGTGAGCGTGCGGAAGAAGAGGCGATCGCGATTTTTGGCGACAACCTGAAGGATCTCCTGCTCTCGCCGCCAGCCGGTCCCAAGGCGGTCGTCGGGCTCGATCCAGGGCTGCGCACCGGGGTCAAGCTCGCCGTGGTCGATCTCAACGGCAAACTGCTGGCAACCGATACCATTTACCCGCTGCCGCCCAAGAACCAGGCTGCCGCAGCCGCCGAGACGCTGGCGCGGTTGATTGAAACCCACGGTGCGCGCCTGGTCGCGATCGGCAATGGCACGGGTTCGCGCGAGACCGAGGCGTTCGTCGCCGAGCTCGCAAGCGCGCATCCTGAGCTTAAGCTCACGCGCATGCTGGTTTCCGAGGCGGGCGCGTCGGTGTACTCGGCTTCGGAGCTGGCCTCACGCGAGTTTCCGGGCCTGGACGTTTCCCTGCGTGGCGCCGTTTCGATCGCGCGTCGGCTGCAGGATCCGCTCGCCGAGCTGGTCAAGATCGAACCCAAGGCCATCGGTGTGGGCCAGTACCAGCACGACGTCAACCAGGTGAAGCTGGGCTTGCGCCTCGACAAGATCGTCGAGCATTGCGTCAACGCGGTCGGCGTCGATCTCAACACGGCCTCCGCGCCGTTGCTGGCGCGCGTGTCGGGCTTGAGCGCCGGCACTGCCGAGTCGATTGTGCGTTTCCGCGACGAGCATGGCTCCTTTTCGGCGCGCAAACGCCTGCTGGACGTGCCGCGCCTCGGTCCCAAGACCTTCGAGCAGGCCGCCGGCTTCCTGCGCATCCGCGACGGCAGCCAGCCGCTCGACGCCAGCTCCGTGCACCCCGAAGCCTATCCAGTGGTCGATCGCATCGCCCGCCACACGGGCCTTGGCGTAGGCCAGCTCATCGGCAACGGCGCCGTGCTCGCGAAGCTCGATCCACGACAGTTCGTCGACGAGCGCTTCGGACTGCCGACGGTCGAAGACATCCTGCGTGAGCTGATCAAGCCGGGGCGCGATCCGCGGCCGGCCTTCACCACCGCGCAGTTTGACGAGAGCGTGCGCACGCTCGCCGACCTCAAGCTTGGGATGATCCTCGAGGGCGTGGTCACCAACGTGGCCGCGTTCGGCGCCTTCATCGACATCGGCGTGCACCAGGACGGGCTCGCGCACGTTTCCGAGCTGTCGAGCCATTACATCAAGGATCCGCGCGAGGTGGTCAAGACCGGGCAGATCGTCAAGGTGCGGGTGCTCGAGGTCGATGTTGCGCGCAAGCGCATTGCCCTCAGCCTGAAGCTCGAGCCGCCGAAGGAGCGAGCTGCACCGTCGCGCCCGGCCGCGCAACCCACGCGCGAAGCCCTCAAAGCCCCGCCGCGCGCACCGCGACGGGAGCCAGCCAAGGCCCCGGCTGCACTGGGCGCATTCGGCTCGGCACTGTCCGCTGCCTTGAAGAACAAGCCATGAGCGTGCGCGTGCGCCGCAGCTCACGGCAGCAGCGCAGCGGCAGCTCGATCCTGTTGCACGCCAGCACGAATGCGGACCGTTTCACATTGCGCACGCGGAACTCGCGCAACCCTTTGCAGTCCAAATCCGTGACTGCTGCAGAGGTTCCCATGCGCGACTTCCGACTGCCCCGGACCTTGATGGGTGATTCCCAGGCTCCGATCCTGCTGGCGGCCGGCTCGCGTCTCGAAGCACTGCGCTTGCTGCCCCTGTTGCGCGCCCTGCGGGCACCCGGCCGTGGCCCGGGGGCTTTGTTGATCGACACCGGTGAGTCCGCGGCCGACGTGCGCGAAGCGCTGCGCGAGCACGGCATCGCCGCCGATCTGCGGGTACCGCCAGCGACCAGTACGACCGGCATGGCCCTCGCGCTCGCGCGCCTCTGCGGGCGGCTGCGCCCCTCGCTGATCGTCGCCGGCGGCGCGTCGCGGAGCGGTCTCGCCGTCGCGCTCGGCGCTCGTGGCGCCGGTGTTTCCAGCGCCTTGCTGGTGTCGTCGATCGACCCGTGCACCCACTGGCGCTGGCGCCTGCTCGGCGCGCTGCACACCTGGTTCTACCTTGCGCGCGAACGTCCGGCCCTGAAAGTACCGCGCGGCCGCGCCGTCGATGTCGGCGATCCGCTGTTCGATCTGTGCCGTGAGCAGTCCGAGGCACTCGGCGCCGCGAGCGAAGTCATGCATCCGCGCGCTGTCCTGCATTGGAGCCGGATGCCGGCCGACGCGCCTGCCCAGGTCGACCGCTGGCTCGGCGCCCAGCGGCAATTGCGCCTGGATTGGGTGGGCGCCCCACCCCAGGGCGACGAGCCGGGCAATCCCGAAAATCTGCGGCGCATGGGCTGGATGCCGCACTGGCGCGTGCTCGGCCTGTTGCGCCGCGCGCAGGTCGTGCTCACCGATTCTGAGTTGATTGCCGCCGAAGCGCGTTGGCTCGGCCGCAGCGTGCTGTGGCTCGGCAGTGCGCCACTGCCGGCCGGCGCGGTATTCGCCAGCGCCCCGAATGCGCTCGCCGCCACCCTCTCAGGCGCCCTAAGCCCGCGGCCGCTCGTCGAAGACGGCCGCGCCGCCCAGCGTCTCGCCGCCCACCTCCTCGACAGCGTCGAACAGCGCGCCTTCGCGGGGCTGCTCACCCGCGTGCGTCGGTAGGGTGCTACAACGGCAAAGCAAGCGAAGCAAAGCAAACTCAAAGCATCCACAGATTTACGCAGATGAAAACCAAGCAAGAGCGATTTCTCAGAATAAAGCGCTTCTTTCATAGTTCCTCGCACCTGAAACGTGCGGCGACCTGACCCACAAAAGCTTTAATCCGCTCTCCATCGCCTCTGCTTGGTTTTTATCTGCGTAAATCTGTGGATGCTTTGAGTTTGATCGGCTGGTCTTTTCCCCTCACAACACCGCGTCGGGTTGCAGCTCGGGTTGGGCGCGTTCGAATTCGTCGAGTTCCATGCAGCGGTCGTAGACGCGTTTGACGGTCGGGAATTTTTCGACTTCGAAGCCGTAGCGGCGGGCGGCGTAGACCTGGGGGACGAGGCAGCAGTCGGCCAGTGAGGGATCGTCGCCTTCGCAGAACTCGCCGGTGCCGGGATTGCGCTGCAGCAGGTCTTCCAGCGCGGTGAAGCCCTGGGTGACCCAATTGCGGATCCACGCCTCTTTCTGCGCTAGCGTGGCGCCGAATTCCTTCTCCAGGTAACTCAGCACGCGCAGGTTGTTGTGTGGGTGGATGTCGCAGGCAATCAGCTGGGCAATGCCGCGGACACGCCCGCGCTCGCGGGCGGACGGCGGCATCAGCACATAGCCGGAATCGTGGTAGGTGTCTTCCAGGTATTCGATGATGGCCATCGACTGCCGCACCACGCGCTCGCCGTCGACGATGACGGGCACCAGGTCCTGCGGGTTCATCTTGTGGTACTCGGCCGCATGGTGCTGGCCGCCATCGGCGACCAGGCTCACCGGCATGTATTCGTAAGGGAGCTCCTTCAGATGGAGCGCGATGCGCACCCGATAAGCCGCGCTGGAACGCCAGTAGCTGTAGAGCTTGATCAGATCGCTCACGTTTCCAAGCCTCTTTGGGTGCCCGCCTTGACCCCAAGCATAATCTTAAAGGCGGTGGGGCAGTGGGGGGTGAGTGCCGGCAGCACGCAGCGGACCGGGGCGGGAGGGCGGCGTTCCCGCGCCGCCGCTTCGACCGGGGCGTGCGAGAGCGGCCGAGCAGGAGCCTGGCCCTCCCCAAAGTCTCCGTGCTGTGGGATCTTCGCCCACCCCTGCACCCCCGGAGATGTTCATGCTTGCGCTGGTCAGCGCGCGCGAGGCGCGTGCACTCGATGAAGACCTGCCGCCCCTGACGGCGGCGCTCGACGCCCGCGGGATCGCGCATCGGATCGTCGATTGGGACGATGCTGCAGTCGACTGGTCAAGCTTTTCCTGTGCGCTGATCCGTTCGACTTGGGACTACACCGATCGGCTCGACGAGTTTCTAGCGTGGGCCGATGGCGCAGCCGCGCAGACGCGCCTTTTCAACCCGCCCGCCGTGGTCCGCTGGAACACGCACAAGCGCTATCTCGTCGAGCTGGCTGGACGGGGCGTGCCGGTGGTGCCGACGCGGCTGGTCGAGGTCGGCGCGGTCGTGCCGGACACCGACGAAGGCGCTGTCGTGGTCAAGCCCGCGGTCGGCGCGGGCTCGCGCGGTGCCCGCCATTTCCGGAGTGACCCGTCGGGCGCTCGCCGGCATGCCCAGGCGCTCCTGGATGACGGGCGCGATGTCCTGCTGCAGCCGTATCTCGACCGCGTCGATGCCGCTGGCGAAACCTCGTTGCTGTTCTTCGATGGCCGCTACTCACACGCGATCCGCAAAGGGCCACTGCTCGCCGCCAACCAGGAAGCGACGCGCGCGCTGTTCGCTGCCGAGCGCATCGCCGCGCGGGAACCGGGCGCCGACGAGCACGCCGTGGCCGCCGCCGTGCTCGCCGCGCTGCCGTTCGCCGAGCCGCTCCTGTATGCGCGCGTCGACTTGCTGCGCGACGAAACCGGCGCGCCGGTGCTGCTCGAGCTGGAGCTCACCGAGCCCTCGCTGTTCTTCGCGACCGCGCCGGGCAGTGCAGAGCGCTTCGTTCGGGCACTGGCGGAGCGGCTTTCGTAGGCAATGTTGCTTCTGTAGGTCATGTTGCCCGCGGGAGCGGGCTATTTGACGCGTTGCGTCTCATAAACCGTCAAGTAGCTCGCTCTCGCGAGCAACATGACCTACGAAAAGCCTGGCGTCGACAGCAACTCGCCTCCTGCTCCAGAATCCGCCAAAGCACGCCGTCCCACGCATCCACCGAGGAAAGCCAATGTCCACGCTCAAAGGTTCCCAGACCGAAGCCAATCTGAAAGCCGCTTTTGCCGGCGAATCGCAGGCCAATCGGCGCTACCTGTACTTCGCCCAGAAGGCGGATGTCGAGGGCTACAACGACGTAGCCGCGGTGTTTCGCTCGACCGCCGAAGGCGAGACCGGGCATGCGCACGGCCACCTCGAGTACCTCGAGACCTGTGGTGACCCGGCTACCGGGCTGCCCTTCGGCGAGACCGCGAACAACTTGAAGAGCGCCATCGCCGGCGAGACCCACGAGTACAGCGACATGTACCCGGGCATGGCCAAGAGCGCGCGCGAGGAAGGCTTCGAAGAAATCGCCGACTGGTTCGAAACCCTGGCCAAGGCTGAGCGCAGCCACGCCAATCGCTTCACCAAGGCGCTGAACGACCTTCCTTCGCTGGCCTGAGAGTCGTGAATCGAGCTTTGTGTGGGTCCGGACCTGGTCCGGATGCTGTTCCACCCGAGGGCGTCCGGACGAGGTCCGGACCCGCACGAGCAAAAGCAACTCGCACCAAGGTCAATCGATGAGCCAGGAAGGCAGTCTGCAGGCACCAACGCGGCATCCGCTGGAATGGCGTTCGCCGTCATTCTGGGATGCTGGAGCACTCGAAAAGGAGCTCGAGCGCGTCTATGACATCTGCCACGGCTGCCGCCGCTGCGTCAGCCTCTGTCATGCCTTCCCGACGCTGTTCGATCTCATCGACAACTCGGCGACGATGGAGGTCGACGGCGTTGCGAAGGCCGACTTCAGCAAGGTGGTCGACCAGTGTTACCTGTGTGACCTCTGCTACCAGACCAAGTGTCCGTACGTGCCGCCGCATCCGTGGAATGTCGATTTTCCCCACCTGATGCTGCGCGCCAAGGCGCACAAGCACCGTCGCGGCGAGACCAGCTGGCAATCGAAACTGCTGTCGTCGACCACGGCGGTCGGGCGGCTGGCGTCGATCCCGGTGGTGGTCGAGGGCGTCAACGCCGCGAATCGCACCCAGCCAATGCGACGCATGCTCGACAAGGTGCTCGGCGTACATCCGGACGCGGTGCTTCCCCACTACGATTCCAATACCGGCCGGCGCCGTCTCAAGCACTACGAAGGCAGTGTCGGCGAGCCGCGCATTGCCGGGCCGACGCGCGGCCGCGTGGCCATCTTCACCACCTGCTACGGCAACTACAACATGCCGGATGTGGTCGAAGACCTGGCCCGCGTGCTTCGCCACAACGGCATCGAGGTCAAGCGCCTCGCCTCCGAGAAATGCTGCGGGATGCCGAAGCTCGAGCTCGGCGACCTCGATGCGGTTGCGCGCTTCAAGGAAGCCAACCTGCCGGTATTGCACGCGGCAGTGCAGGCCGGCTACGACCTGATGGCACCGATCCCGTCGTGCGTCTTGATGTTCAAGCAGGAGCTGCCGCTGATGTTCCCCGAGGACACGGCGCTCGGCCAAGTCAGGCGCGCCATCTTCGACCCGTTCGAATACCTGATGCACCGCCACCAGGCCGGGCTCTTCAATCTCGACTTCAAGCGCGAGCTCGGCAAGGTCGCCTACCACGTACCATGCCACCAACGCGTCCAGAACATCGGCCCGAAGACCCGTGACATCCTGAGGCTGGTCCCGAACACCAGCTTCGAGATGATCGAGCGCTGCTCCGGGCACGACGGCACGTACGGTGTGCGCACCACGACCTATCCCTCGGCGCGCAAGATTGGCAAGCCGGTGGTGGAGCGCATGAACAAGGCCAACGCAGCCCATTATTCCAGCGACTGTCCCATGGCCGGCGCGCATCTCGCGCACGCGGTCGAAGGGCAGCCGCCGGCCGAGCATCCGGTCACCCTGCTTCGCCTCGCCTACGGGCTTTGAGACTGGTTTCGGTTTCGGATGTAGGTTTCGGAAAAATCTGGCACATGTCGCTTTCAGCATTCTTTACGGGACCGCAGCAATCGGCGCTTTGACTCCGAAACTGAAACCGAAAACCGAAACCCGCTCATGACCCAAGGCCCCATGGACACCTGCAAGCTCACCGCCGCCGATCTCTACTCGCTCGAGGAATACGCGTCGCGGCGTGCTGCATTCCGCGCCCGCGTGCTCGAGCACAAGCGCGCGCGCTCGGTCGCAATCGGTCCGAACATGCGGCTCTTGTTCGAAGACCGCTTGAGCGTGCACTACCAGATCCAGGAAATGCTGCGCATCGAAAATGTCGCCAGCACGGCCGGCATCGAGGACGAGCTCGCTGCCTACAACCCGCTGATCCCGGACGGCAGCAATCTCAAGGCGACCTGCATGATCGAGTTCGCCGATCCGGACGTACGCGCACGCGAGCTGGCCACGCTTCGGCGCATCGAGAATCATCTCTATCTCGAGATCGGCACCCTTGGCCGCACCTTCGGCATTGCCGACGAGGATCTCGACCGCAGCAACGACACCAAGACCTCCGCCGTGCACTTCGTGCGCTTCGAGCTCACGCCGCAGCAGATCGAGGCCTGGCGCGCGGGAGCGACGGTCACGGCCGGCGTCGACGACGAGCGCTACGGGCATGCCGTGCTGCTGCCCGCGGCGACGCGCGTGGCGCTGGCGCTGGATTTCGGGTGATTTCATTTGGAGTGCGGCGCGGCACCGGGCTTGATGCTGTTGGTAGGTCTGCGCTGTGCGCGGACGCTTTTTTCGCCACCCGCAAGCAAGAGCGTCCGCGCACAGCGCAGACCCACCAACAGCGTCGTCGAAAGCCGAGCTGATCGCTCAAGGCACCCAACCGCCGCACTCCAATTACGAGAAAAGATCCTCCTGCTTCACCGGGATCGTCCCTTCGCCGTGGAAGATGCGCTTGTACTCGGCGCGGCTCACGGAGACGTAGCGTTCGTTGCCACCGATCTCGATCTGCGCGCCGGTGGTCACCGCGCGGCCGGCGTCGTCGACTCGCACCACCATGGTGGCCTTGCGCCCGGTGTGGCAGATGGTCTTGATCTCGCTGATCGAATCCGCCCACGCCAGCAGGTACTGGCTGCCGGGAAAGAGCTCACCCTGGAAATCCGTGCGCAGCCCATAGGCGAGCACCGGGATGTTCAACTGGTCGACGATCTCGGTGATCTGCCAGACCTGCGAGCGGGTGAGGAACTGCGCCTCGTCGACCAGCACGCAGTGCAGCGGGCCATGCTCGGCAATGTCCGCGCGCAACCGGGCGAGCAGGTCATCGTCGCGATCGAACACGTGGCCAGTCGCTTCGAGGCCGATGCGCGAGCGCACCTTGCCGACGCCATGCCGATCGTCCAGCCGTGGCGTGAGAATACGCGTGCGCATGCCGCGCTCGTGGTAGTTGTGCGCGCTCTGCAGCAGCAACGTGGTCTTTCCGGCGTTCATCGCCGAATAGTAGAAATAGAGTTTGGCCATGGGCAGTTGCTTGCGTAGGTCCAGACCTTGGTGTGCCCGGACCTTGGTGTGCCCGGGCTTTGGTATGCCCGGGCTTTGGTATGCCCGGACTTTGGCGGGTCCGGGCTTTGGTGGGTCCGGACCTTGTCCGGACGCTGTTGGCCAGACCCTACGGCACAGTCAGCCAGAAAAGTGGCGCGCCCGGAGGGATTCGAACCCCCGGCCCCTTCCTTCGGAGGGAAGTACTCTATCCAGCTGAGCTACGGGCGCTTAGGTCGGCGAAGGATACAACACTGATTCCAGGTAGCTGGGTCTCATTCCTGGCCGTTGGTTTTCTGCCTCCACCAACACCAACACCAGCAACCAACACCAACAACGCCCCGTATACTTCCGCCGTTCTGCGGCGACTCCCGGTCTGAAGAGTCGGCCGCGTCACGGTCTGGTTCTGATGAGGCGTTCTTTGTGACCAAATACGATGTGGTGTTCCTCAAGAATTTCGCCAAGCTGATTCTGGGCTTGCACGTCATTGCTGCCCTGCTGCTGATCCTCGCGTATTACATGCACTTCGATTTCTACGGCGACGCGAACATCGCCGCCGGCACGCCGATCGAAGACCTGCCGCCGATGCAGCGCGAGCGGGCGGCGGCGCGGGCAGCAGCGGTGCAATCGCGGCTGGCGCCGGTCGGTGGCATCAATGCCGGCGAGACCGGGCGCGCGGCGCTGGTGGCTGCCGAGGAGGCGCGCAAAGCGGAGATGGCTGGCCAGGTTGCCTACGGCGGCACGCTCGATGGTGCCGTGATCTACCAGAATCTGTGCAGCGCGTGTCACCAGACCGGTGCCGGCGGCGCGCCGCTGCCAACCGCGGCGGCCTGGGCGCCGCGCGTGGCGCAGGGCATGGAAGTGCTGGTCAAGCATGCAATCGAAGGCTACACCGGCCCGGCCGGGGTGATGCCGCCGCGGGGTGGCAATCCATTGCTCAGTGACGACCAGGTCAAGGCGACCGTTACGTACATGGTCGAAAACTTCAAGTAGTGGCCACGGTGCGCAACTGCGGCCCGGCCGCCGCCGCGCTGCTCGGCGCCACCCTGCTCTCGAGCTGTGGCCATCAGGTCAACAACCCGATGGCGGACGCGCCGATCCAGGCGGATGTCTGCGGTGCGACCGCGCACCTGATCAGTGACGTGCAGGGCGCGGCGTTGCGCAGCACCCAGGAAGGCGCGAGCGTCACCGTCGAGGCGGTGGTGATTGCCGAGTACACCGCGGGACTCGGCGGCGTCTTCCTGCAGGAAGAGCAGCAGGACCGCGATGGCGATCCGATGAGCTCCGAGGGCCTGTTCGTGCAGATCGATGGCGCGCGCCCAAAGGTGGTTCGCGGCGACGTGGTGCGCGTGACCGGTTCGGTTACCGAGATCGGTGAGGACACCTCCACCCTGACCACCTTGACCGAGCTCAGCGAGCTGCGCGTCTGCGGCCACCTGGACGTGCTGCCACAGCCGGCACTGGTCGAGGAAGCGCCGCTGGTGGCGGACGACTGGGAAGCGCACGAGGGCATGCGCGTCGCCATCGAACCGGCCGCCACCCTGATCGGCAACTACAACCTGACTGCCCACGGCGAGCTCCTCGCGAGCCTCGGCGGCCGCCAATGGGTGCCGACCGAGCTGCACCCGCCCGGCGCATTGGCGCGTGAGCTGGCCGACAACAATGCGCGGGCCCGGCTGCTGCTTGACGACGGCAGCGTCAGCGCGGACGCGCCCGAGCGGATTTCCTACCTGGCGCTGCAGCCGAGCATCGACGCGCCCTACCGGGCCGGCACGCAACTGACCGGGCTCATCGGCGTGCTCGACGAGCGCTTCGGCAATTATCGGCTGCACCTCACCGACCGCCTGAGCGCAGTCCAGGCAATGCGCCCGGAAAGCGCGCCCGAGGTGACCGGCAAGTTGCGCGTCGCGACCTTCAATGTGCTGAACTTCTTCAATGGCGACGGCAACGGTGGCGGCTTCCCGACCGAACGTGGCGCCAGCGACAGCGAGGAACTGACCCGCCAGCGCGCCAAGATCCTGAGTGCGCTGAAAGCCATGGACGCGGACCTGTACGCGCTGGTCGAAGTCGAGAACGACGGCTTTGGAAAAGGCTCGGCGATCGAAGAGATCACACTGCGCTTGAACCAGGCACGCGGGCGCCGTGGCGAATATGAATACGTGCGCGGCCCTGGCGAGCGCATGGGCGACGACATCATCAGCGTCGGCATCCTGTATCGGCCCAAGAAGCTCCGGCTGGTCGGCCTTTCGGCCACGCTGGAGGCACCGGCCTTCGTGGACAGAAGCCGCGCCCCGCTCGCACAGACCTTTGAAGAAGTGCGCAAGGACGGCGGCCGCTTCACCGTCGTGGTCAATCACTGGAAGAGCAAGGGCGGCTGCGACAAGGCGGACCCGGCGAACCAGGACCGTGGCGATGGGCAGGGCTGCTGGAACAGCGTGCGCGTCGAGGCAGCGCGCGCGCTCGCCGACTGGCTCGGGACCGATCCCACCGCCAGCGGTGACCCGGACCTCCTCGTCCTCGGCGATTTCAACGCCCATTCGCAGGAAGATCCGATTCGCCTGCTCGGAGAGGCCGGCTACGTGCAGCTCGGCAGCGAGCAAGGCCGCCCGCATTATAGCTTCGTCTACTCCGGACTGTCCGGCAGCCTCGACCACGCGCTCGCGAGCGTGAGCCTGGCGGCGCAGACCGAGAGCGCCGCGGTGTGGCACATCAATGCCGACGAGATGCCCGAATTCGATTACAACCGCGAGGGCAAGTCCAAGGCCCTCGAAGCCCGCATGTTCCGCTCCGACCCATTCCGCTCATCCGACCACGACCCGATGCTGGTCGGCTTCGACTTGAGCCCGTCGGTGCCTGCGGTGGTCGAACCATCAGCTCCTGACACCGCCGCCGCGAATTGAGTCGAAGCAAGACAAGAGCATTTCATCCACAGATTTCGCAGATTTACGCAGATTGTCCAGCGCAGGAAATCTCGCTCTAATCTGCGGAAATCTCCGAAATCTGTGGATAAGAATGCTTTGGCCGTTCTTGTACATTGGTGAACCAATCCGCAACGCGCCCGCGTTCTTCAATAACTTGCCCGCCCGTGCGCTTGAGCGCTCGGAGATCTGCGGGTACGCTTGAAGCATTCTTTACAAAAAACTAACTGAAGTGCCCCGCCCGATCCCGCACAACGAGCGACTGGCTGACGTCCGCTACGACATTCGTGGTCCGCTGCATGCGCGCGCGCTCGATCTCGAGAGCCAGGGCACGCACATCGTCCGTCTCAACATCGGCAATCCCGGCCGCTTTGGCTTCGAAGCGCCTGCGCATATCCGCGAGGCCATCGCTTCGCACCTGCGCGACAGTGAAGCCTATTGTCACCAGCAGGGCCTGACCGAGGCGCGCGAGGCCATCGTCGAGTCATTCGCCCAGCGAGGAGCGCCGCCGGTCGATCTCGCCCACGTCTTCATCGGCAATGGCGTCAGCGAACTCATCGACCTGTCGCTGCGCGGCCTCTTGAATCCTGGCGACCAGGTGCTGGTCCCGGCACCCGATTACCCGCTGTGGACGGCTGCCGTCATCTTGAATGACGGGCAGCCGGTGCATTACCCGTGCCCACCGTCGCGCCAGGGCCTGCCGGATCCGGTCGAGATCGAGCGCCTGATCACCCCGCGCACGCGCGCACTGGTGGTGATCAATCCGAACAATCCGAATGGCGCGGTCTACCCGAAAGAGTTGCTGGAAGCGATCGCGCGGCTGGCCGAGCGCCATCGGCTGGTGATCTTCAGCGACGAGATCTACGAAGGCCTGCTGTTCGATGGCGCGCAATTCCATCCGCTGGCGCCGATGGTGCACGACACCCTGTGCGTGTCGATGAGCGGGTTGTCGAAGATGCACCGCGCCTGTGGCTATCGGGTCGGCTGGATGGTGGTCAGCGGACGCGTGAAGGCTGCCCGCGACTACCTGCGCAGCCTCGACCTGCTGGCCGCACTGCGCCTGTGCAGCAACGTCCAGGGCCAATGGGCAATCCCGGCCGCGCTGCGCGGCCCCGACACCCATACGGCACTGTGCCAGCCGGGTGGGCGACTCTTTGAAACCCGTGCGGCGCTGTTGCGCGCGGTCAAGCGCTCGCAGTACTTGAACGTGGTCGCACCAATGGGCGCGATGTATGGGTTCGTCGGCATCGACACGCAAGCCCTGCCGGACTTCGATGACCAGCAGTTTGCGCTCGAGTTGCTCGACCAGCGCCAGGTGCTGATCGTGCCGGGCTCGTCATTCAACGTGCCCTACCGCGACCATTTCCGCATCACCTTGCTGCCCGAAGCCTCGCTGATGGAGCGCGTGATCGATTCCATCGATGCCTTTGTCGGCGAACTGGTGCAGCGGCGCCAGCCCGTGCGCGTGGCTGCGCTCGCCTGAAGCCATGCTCGGCCTGGCGTTGGCCATGATGATCGCTTCCTCGCCGGGACCAGCGCCTGCATTCCTGGCGCTCGGTGATTCCTACACCATCGGCGAGAGCGTAGCTGAGGGCGCGCGCTGGCCTGAGCAGCTGGCCGCGATGCTGCGCAAGGACGGCGTCGCGATAGCCGATCCGGTCATCATCGCGCGCAACGGCTGGACCACCGACGAGCTCGACGCCGCGCTGGATCGCGCCCATCGCGGCACGCCTGAAGCCGCCGATGGCAACGGCGGCAAGCTGTCCCCGCCCTATGCGCTGGTCACGCTGCTGATCGGCGTCAACGACCAGTATCGCGGGCGCTCCGTCGAAGAGTTTCGCGCGCAGCTGCGCCCGCTCATCCAGCGCGCCCTCATCTACGCCGGCGGCAACCCGGGGCGGGTGATCGTGGTGTCCATCCCCGATTGGGGCGCGACTCCGTTTGCGGAAAATAGCGGTCGCGACACTCGGCAGATCGCCCGCGAGATCGATGCGTACAACGCCGCCAAGCGCGAGGAGGCAGCGCTTGCGGGGGTTGGCTTCATCGACATCACCCCGGGCTCGCGCCAGGCGCCCGAACGGCCGGAGCTGGTCACCGCGGATGGATTGCATCCGTCAGCCGTTGAGTACAAGCGCTGGGCCAAAGCGGTGTTGAAGCCGGCAAAGGCGGTGTTGAAGCTTTAGTTTCGTGGGTTCGGACCTTGTCCGAACGCTTTTCATCAAATCCCGCCAAAAGCGGAGCTGGTCACCGCGGATGGATTGCATCCGTCAGCCGTTGAGTACAAGCGCTGGGCCAAAGCGGTGTTG
>JANPJV010000265.1:0-8748 GCA_031425695.1 Rhodanobacteraceae bacterium
GAATCGGCCAGGAGCGTCCGCGCGCAGCGCAGACCCACCACGAGCCCAGCCTGAAAAGCCTCCGCGCGCAGTGCAGACCCACCACAAGCCCAGCCAGAGCGTCCGCGCGCAGCGCAGACCACCACAAGCGCGGCAATCCCAACTCTTCACGCGGCGTGAGCGTTTCGTATACTGACGCGCCTTCATATCTCGGAAATTTCATGCACAAGCCCATCAAGTTAATGGTTTTACTCGCGATTTTGCTGAGCATTGCCGCCTGCAACACGGTCCAAGGTGTCGGCAAGGACATCCAGAAGGCCGGCGACAAGATCGAGGAAGCCGCGGACTAAGTTTGATTTTTCTGCCAACCGACACTGACCGCCGAAACCGGTTTCTTGCCGTTGACGCTCGTTCCCGCGGAAGCCCAGAATCGACGCGACATTCACGCTCACCCAAGCCGGAGTCGCGCCTTGAAAGCTTCCGATCTGTTCGTCCGCGCGCTTGAGTCGGAGGGCGTCAAATACGTCTTCGGGATTCCGGGCGAGGAAAATCTCGACTTCCTCGAGTCGCTGCGCACGTCCTCGATCAAGCTGATCCTGACGCGTCACGAACAAGGTGCCGGCTTCATGGCCGCAACCTACGGCCGCCTGACCGGGCATGCCGGCGTTTGCCTGGCGACCCTCGGTCCCGGCGCCACCAATTTCGTCACGCCTGCTGCCTATGCGCAGCTCGGCGCCATGCCGATGCTGATGATCACTGGCCAGAAGCCGGTCAAAATCAGCAAGCAGGGGCACTTCCAGATCGTCGATATCGTCGACATGATGCGTCCCTTGACTAAGTACACGCGGCAGATCGTCTCCGCCGACAACATCCCGGCACGCGTCCGCGAAGCCTTCCGGCGCGCCGAGGAAGAGCGTCCCGGCGCGACGCACCTCGAGCTGCCGGAAGACATCGCCGATGAGGAAACGGACGCCTTCGTGCTGAAGGCCAGCCATACGCGCCGGCCCGTCGCCGACGAGAAGGCGATCGTCTATGCGGTCGAAGCGATCACCAACGCGAAGCGCCCGCTGCTGATGATTGGCGCCGGCGCCAACCGCAAGACCACCAGCAAGATGCTGGGCGAGTTCATCGACAAACTGGGCATCCCCTTCCTGACCACGCAGATGGGCAAGGGCGTGGTCGACGAGCACCACCCGCTTTGGCTCGGCAACGCGGCGCTGTCGGACGGCGATTTTGTGCACCGGGCGATCAGCCATGCCGACTGCATCATCAACTGCGGCCACGATGTCGTCGAAAAGCCGCCATTCTTCATGCAGAAGGGCCTGCGCACGGTCATCCACCTCAACTTCTTCTCGGCCGAGGTCGATACGGTCTATTTCCCGCAGATCGAAGTCGTGGGCGACATGGCCAACTCGATCTGGCGCCTCAAGCAGCGCATGGAACCGCAGAAACACTGGGATTTCAGCTTCTTCGACCAGTGCCGCGACGCGCTCAATGCGCATCTGGCGATGCGCGCCGACGACGATCGCTTCCCGATCCATCCCGTGCGCATGGTCGAGGAAGTGCGCAAGGCGGTGTCCAACAATGGCATCGTCTGTCTCGACAACGGCATGTACAAGCTCTGGTTCGCGCGCTACTACCGCTGCTTCGAGCCCAACACCATGCTGCTCGACAACGCGCTCGCCACCATGGGTGCCGGCTTGCCGAGCGCGATGGCCGCGAAGATCGTGCACCCGGATCGCAACGTGGTCGCGGTCTGCGGCGATGGTGGCTTCATGATGAACTCGCAGGAAATCGAGACCGCTGTGCGCCTCGGCCTCAACATCGCGGTGATCATCCTGCGCGACAACGCCTACGGCATGATCAAGTGGAAACAGGCCGGCATGGGCTTCGCCAACTTTGGCATGGACATGGGCAACCCGGATTTCGTCAAGCTCGCCGAAGCCTACGGCGCCCGTGGCTGGCGCCCGACCAGCGCCGAAGAATTCGGCTCCATGCTCGCGCAAGCCCTCGCCGAACCCGGCGTCGACATCATCGATCTCGAGATCGACTACTCCGAAAACCACGCGATCCTCAACAAGGAAATCAAGGAGTTGAGCGCAAAGCTGTAGGTTGGAGCGCGACACTGTCCGCGCCTTTGTAGGTCATGTTGCTCGCGCACCGAGCTACTTGACGCTTTGTCCGTAAAAGCCGTCAAGTAGTCCGCTGACGCGGACAACATGACCTACGTTCCCTGCTCCGGAGAATTACATGCTGCGTGAAACCTATCCTTACTACCTCGCCAATCGCGCGGTGAACGCGAACACCGATCTCGAGGTCACGGACAAGTTCACGGGGAAGGTGGCGACGCGGGTGGCGCTGGCTTATTCGGATGCGATCGACCAGGCGATCGATGCCGCCGTCGCGTCGCAGAAAGCGCTACGCAATTTCGCGCCGTACCAGCGCAAGGCGGTGCTGGAGCATTGCGTCAAGCGCTTCCGCGAGCGCTTCGAGGAAATGGCGGTTGCGCTGTGCATCGAGGCCGGCAAGCCGATCAAGGATTCGCGCGGTGAGGTGTCGCGGCTGATCGATACCTTCCAGGTCGGGGCCGAGGAAGCGGTGCGCATCGGTGGCGAGGTGATGAACCTCGAGATCTCAGCGCGCGCACGCGGCTATCGGGGCATGTGGAAGCGCGTGCCGATTGGTCCGTGCTCGCTGATCTCACCCTTCAATTTCCCGTTGAACCTGGCGGCACACAAGATCGCGCCCGCCATCGCGGCCGGGTGTCCGTGGGTGCTCAAACCCGCGAGCCGCACGCCGATCGGCGCCCTGATCATCGGCGAGATCCTGGCCGAGACCGACCTCCCCGAAGGTTCCTTTTCGATCCTGCCCTGTCATCGTGACGGCGCCGATCTGTTCACCACCGACGAGCGCTTCAAGTTGCTGTCCTTCACCGGTTCGCCGGGCGTGGGCTGGGATCTCAAGGCGCGCGCCGGCAAGAAGAAAGTCGTGCTGGAACTGGGCGGGAATGCTGCGTGCGTCGTCGATGCTGACCAGGGACATCGCCTGGAACATGTCGCGACGCGCCTGGTGTTCGGGGCGTTCTACCAGTCGGGCCAGAGCTGCATCAGCGTGCAACGGATCCTGATCCACCGCTCGCTGTACGCGCCGCTGCGCGACCTGCTGGTGGCCAAGGTCAAGGCGCTCAAATGCGGCGATCCGCGCGATGAAGACACCTTCATCGGCCCGATGATCTCCGAGGGCGAGGCCAAGCGCCTGCATGGTTGGATCCAGGCCGCGGCCGCGGCCGGGGCGAGCGTTCTGTGCGGCGGCGATCGCGATGGCGCCATGCTGCAGCCGACCGTGATCGAGAACGCCGCACCCGAGCTCGACGTCAGTTGCCAGGAAGCTTTCGGCCCGGTCGTGCTGCTCGAGCCGTACGACGATTTCGACCACGCGCTCGAACGCGTGGACCAGAGCATGTTCGGCCTCCAGGCCGGCATCTTCACCGACTCGATGACCCACTCGATGCAGGCCTGGGATCGCCTCGATGTCGGCGGCGTCGTCATCGGCGACGTGCCTTCCTGGCGCGTCGATAACATGCCGTACGGTGGCGTCAAGGACTCCGGCCTCGGCCGCGAGGGCGTGCGCTACGCGATCGAGGACATGACCGAAATCCGGTTGCTGGTGATCAAGGATCCTTGATCTTGCTCTTGTGGGTCCGGACCTTGTCCGGGTGCTTTACCAGCAACTGCTGCGCGTCGCCACCTAAAAGCGTCCGGACAAGGTCCGGACCCTCGTAAAGCGGTCATCCCGCGCCGAACACCCGCTTCAACTCATACGGCACCGCCACCTCGAGCTGATCGTAGCGACACTGCTCGGGCGGCTTGTCAGGCCGCCAGCGCACGAACTGGGCGCCGTGGCGGAGGCGGTCGCCCTGCATCTGGTCGAATGCCACCTCGCACACGCGTTCGGGCCGCAACGGCTCCCAGCCAAGGTCCTTGCCCGCGCTCCAGCGGCTGGTCGCACCGGGCATTCGTTGCGTGCTGTCTGCCGCCGCGCTTTCGTAGCCCGTAGTGCGCGCAGCGCTCTGCGGGGATTGCGATAACTGCAGAGCCGCACCCCACGGATGGCGTTCCAACGCGTGCTCGCGCAGCGGGGCGAGCTCGGTCACCAGTTGCTTGCGCATGACGGTCGTAAAAGCCGCGGTAACGCCCACGTGGTGCAGCACGCCAGCCGCATCGAAGAGCCCTAGCAACAGCGAGCCGACCAGCGTGCCCTGCCCGTTCTTGTGCCAGCGAAAGCCGGCGACGACGCAATCGGCGGTCCGCTTGTGCTTGAGCTTCAGCATCGTGCGCTCGCCGGCGCGGTATGGCGAATCAGCGCGCTTGGCCATGACCCCATCGAGCCCGGCACCCTCGAATCGATCGAACCAGTCCTGTGCCTGCACGACCTCTCGCGTCACCGGCGACAGGTAGAGCGGCGCAGCGGCACGGCTCAGCAATTTTTCGAGTTGCGCGCGGCGCGCTTCCAGCGGCAGCTCGCGCAAATCTTCCGTGCCGAGCGCGAGCAGATCCCAGGCAACGAACGACGCGGGCGTCGTCTTCGCCAGCATCTGCACGCGCGACGCGGCTGGATGGATGCGCTGCAGCAGCGCATCGAAATCAAGTCCGTCGGTGCCGACGATCACGATCTCGCCGTCTAGGACGCACGGCGTTTTCAGGGACGCGGCCAGCGCCGCTTCCAGCTCAGGAAAATAGCGATTGAGCGGCTTGGTATCGCGGCTCTGCAACAGCAGCCCGTCATCGTCGACGAACACCAGCGCACGGAATCCATCCCACTTGGGATCGAACAGCCAACCTTCGCCCGTGGGCAATGCTGTGGCCGCCTTGGCAAGCATGGGTTCGAGCGGCGCGGTGAAAGGCAGTGTCGGCATGGGTCAGATCCTAGGCGGCTGGGCTCGATGGAAACGTCAATGGATTCGGTATCGATGCTCCCCTCTCCCATGCTTCTGGGGAAACGGGCTGGGGGTGAGAGCTGACGAGCTTGCGCCGCAAGCGGCGCGCGAGCTCAAACGCCCGACAGGGCCAGAGCGGCGCTTTGATTCCAAAATAGGCTGCCCTCGCTCCCCAACCTCTCTCCAAAAAGCACGGGAAAGGCGCCCTGCCGACATCTCGACGGCTACCCAAATCCGCCAACTGCCCGTAAAAATCCCCATCAGTCAGCTTACGTTCGGTTGACTTTCTTGAGACTCCGTCTTCGCGTTTCGGAAACTTCGCCGAGTGCAGACTCTACGGCGACGCACTTACGGTGCGCTCCAAGACGCGATGGACGCCACTTATCTGGGCGTCCGCTGCTCAACAACCGGTGAACTTGCCGCGCACCACCTGGTGCCGAAGCCAAGGCGTTCCCTGGTCCCTGGCGACGATGGATGGCCATCCAAGGCCATCTGCAAGCCGCGAAAGGATGCTCGAACGGAGGTTTTCGCTGTATGAAGTTAGCTTGGATTTTGTGGCTGAGCTCGTTGTCCCCCGCGCCGCTGGCCGATCCGATGTGCATGGCCACGACGATTTACCTGGAAGCACGCAACCAGCCGCGTGACGGTCAATGGGCGATTGCCGAGGTGGCACTGCGCCGCCGGGACAGCGGTCGCTATGGCAGCGGACTGTGCGAAGTCCTGAAGCAACCGAAGCAATTTGCCCTGACGCTGGTATCACCCGAACGCAGCATCAATGACTGGGAAGCCTTCGTAAAATCGTGGGGCGTTTCCGTCGCGGCTTTGACCAACTGGCAGCTGCCGGTGAGCAAACGCCGCCTGGTCGTCCCCGGTGCGGACCACTTCCTTGCCTACGAGCGCGTCAGCGCCCCGTGGGCCGTCGGCGCCCCGCTGCACGTCATCGGCGACCACGGGTTTTATCGCTTGAATTAAGGCGGTTTCTTTTGGTGGGTCTGCGCTATGCGCGGACGCTTCTCGCCTGCTACTGCCAAGGGGCGTCCGCGCGCAGCGCAGACCCACCGAGCCAAGGCAGCCTGCTTGGACTGCGCACTTTGTGCCCTAGGTTGAGCGGTCTATCCCACCCGGTTCTACTTGAACGATTCCACCGATCGTTCCCACGCATGCGTCGCGCGTTCTCTGTCCTGTTGATTCTCGTGGTCGTCGCAGCGCTGAATTTTGCGTTGTGGGCCTATGCAAATCGGCCGGTGCAGGTGCCCGACTGGCGTGGTCCGGTGGCGGGCTTCGCCTTCAGTGCGTTTCAGCGCGACCAGAATCCGTTCGACCGCATCTACCCGACCGTAGCCGAGCTCGAGCGGGACATCATCCTGCTGGCGCAGAACACCCGGCGTGTGCGCGTCTACACGTCGACCGAAAACCCGACGTTGCCGGATTTGGCGCAGAAGCACGGGCTCAAGCTCACGGCGGGCGCATGGCTCGATCGGGACCGTACGCGCAACCGGGCCGAGGTGGACACGCTGATTCGCTCGGCGCGCTCGCATCCGGCGATCGATCGCGTCATCGTGGGCAACGAGTCGATCCTGCGCGGGGATCTCTCTCTCAAGCAGATCATTCCGTATCTTGATCGCGCACGTCGCGCGCTCAAGGTTCCGGTGTCCACCGCCGAGCCGTGGCATATCTGGATCAAGAATCCGGAGCTCGCCAAGCACGTCGACTACATCGTCGTGCACCTGTTGCCCTATTGGGAGGGCATCCCGCGCCGCAATGCGGTCAAGGAGGTGCTGGCCCGCTATGACGAGGTCCAGCGCGCGTTCCCGGACAAGGAAATCGTCATTGGCGAAATCGGCTGGCCGAGCAATGGCGACCGCTTCAAGCGTGCGGCTCCAAGCGTTGCCGACCAGGCCCAGTTCCTACGCGCCTTCTTCAAGGTTGCGGCCGAGCGCGATCTCCATTACTACGTGATGGAAGCCTTCGACCAGCCCTGGAAGATCGCCGGCGAAGGTCGGGTCGGCGCCTACTGGGGCATGTACGACGCCGAGCGCCTGCCTAAGTTCGCCTTGATCGGTCCCGTCGTCGAGGACCCCAGCTGGCCGCGCAAGGCGGTGGTCTCGGCGCTGCTCGCCGTGCTCCCGATCCTGCTTTTCGCGTGGCATTTCGCACGTTTCCGCTTTCTCGGCAAGCTCCTGTTCGCGGGGCTGATCCAGGCGTCTTGCGGGGTGCTGGTGTGGTCGATCGGCGTCCCTTTCGAGTTCTATCTCGACCCATTCGACTGGGCGATGCTCGGATTGCTGCTGCCAGCCCAGTTGGCCATCCTCGGCGTCCTCCTCATCAATGGCTTCGAATTCACCGAGGTGATCTGGCGACCGCGCTGGCTGCGTACATTCGCATCCCGACCGCTGCTCGATTCCACGCAGGCGCTGCCGAAGGTCTCGATTCACCTGGCGTGCGCCAACGAGCCGCCGGAGATGGTGATCCTGACCTTGGATTCGCTCGCGGCGCTCGACTATCGGGACTTTGAAGTTCTAGTGATCGACAACAACACCGAGAAGGAAGAAGTCTGGAAACCGGTCGAAGCGCATTGTGCAAAGCTCGGACCGCGCTTTCGATTCTTCCATCTCAATCCGTGGCCCGGCTTCAAGGCCGGCGCGCTCAATTTCGCGCTTCTGGAGACCGCGCCGGACGCTACGATCATTGCTGCGGTCGACAGCGACTACGAGGTCGAACCCGACTGGCTGTTGCGCTTTGTGCCGCACTTTCTCGACGACCCGCGAGTCGCCGTGGTACAGGCGCCCCAGGCGCACCACGAGTTCGAGAACAACGCCTTCCGGCGCATCTGTAACTGGGAGTACGAAGGCTTCTTCCGCATCGGCATGCACCATCGCAACGAGCGCAACGCGATCATCCAGCACGGCACCATGACTCTGGTCCGGCGCGAACCGCTCGAGCGCACGGGCAGCTGGGCGGAGTGGTGCATCTGCGAGGACGCCGAGCTCGGCCTGCGGTTGATGCAAGCAGGGCTGGAGACGCGCTATATCGACGAGGTGGTCGGCCGCGGGCTCACGCCAGCGGATCTCGCCGCCTATAAATCACAGCGCTACCGGTGGGCTTTCGGTGCGATGCAGATCCTCAAGCGGCATTGGAAGTGGCTGGTCTTCCCAGGCCCGCTCGACGGCGGCCAACGCTTCCATTTCCTCACCGGCTGGTTCAGCTGGTTCGCCGACGCCCTGCATCTGGTGTTCACTATCATGGCGGTGTTCTGGACCCTCGGCATGGTCATCGACAGCGATGCATTCACCCTGCCCCTGAGCCTTTTCTTGATCCCGGTGCTCGGCTTTTTCGTGGCCAAGGCACTGTTCGGAATCGTGCTCTATCGCGTGCGCGTGCCGTGCAGCTGGCGCGATACGCTCGGTGCCGCGCTCGCCAGCATGGCCCTGAGCCACGCCATCGCGCGCGGGATTTTCCAGGGATTGTGGGCAAAGAAAGGCGAATTTGTGCGCACCGCCAAGCGCCGCCGCCTGCGCAAACGCCCGAGCCCCTGGCTGGCCGTGCGCGAAGAGACGCTGATCTTCACCGCGCTGAGCTTAAGCATCGTCGCCATGATCCGCGCCTGGGGCCTCGACTTCATCGAAACCCGCCTGTGGATCGCCATCCTCATCGCCCAGTCCCTGCCCTACCTTTCCGCAATGATCGTCGCGATGATCGCGGGACGCGCGGGGGAGAAGTAGAGGTAGGCCGCAGTGCGCGCGGCGTCAAGCGGGCGGGGCGGCAGGCCGTGGGGGAGGTTCCGGAAGCCCCGCAGCGCCGCGGAGTAAGCCGCGCGCACAGCGGCCATCGGC
>JANPJV010000266.1:0-14718 GCA_031425695.1 Rhodanobacteraceae bacterium
CGTGCGGGTTGTTCTGCTGGTTCCGGTTTTATTGGGTGTGCGGCGCTCTGCGCCGCTTTTAAGGCTTTGCTGGGTCGACGGTCCAAACAGACCAACCAAAGGGGCGGGTCGCGCCGCACTCCAAATAGCAGCACGCCCTTACCAACACGCACCCAACCCCACGCTGAAGCCCCCGGCACAGAATTGGTGCAGCGCAGGTAGAGACTGCACCGCGCGGGCGCTATCTTTACGTTTCCTTGCATCCAGCGAAAACCCCCGCACTCATGAGCGCCGTTCGCACTCCCGCTGCCGGCCTTGGGCTGGCTCATGTCCTCGACGCCCTCAACGCCAGTCTGCCCGCGCCGAAGGCCAGGGAGGCCAGCGCGTTTGCGCGGCTGCTGTTCGATCATCTTCCGGAAGAAGAGTTCGGCGATCGCTCCAGCGCGGCATGGGCCAACCTGGTGCAGGACCTGCTGCGCTATTTCCGTGAGCGCGCCGGCCACGCGGTCAAGGTCCGCGTGTTCAACCCGACGCTGGAAGACCACGGCTGGGAATGCACCCACACCGTCATCCAGATCGTCAACGACGACATGCCCTTCCTGGTCGACACCGTGGCGATGGCGGTCGGGCAGGACAACACGCTCACGCACCTGATCCTGCACCCGGTCTTCCGCGTCCAGCGCGATCCAGGTGGACATGTGCTCAACTTCGGAGGCGAGGGCGCGGTCGAGTCACTCATGCATGTCGAGGTCGACCGGCAGACCGAGCCCGCGCGTCTCGAGACCCTGCGCCAGCGCATCGAGAGCGCGCTCGGCGACGTGCGTGCGTGCGTACGCGACTTCGATGTGATGCACCACCGCATCCTGGAACTGGCCGAGACGCTGCCGACGCGGGGACTGCCGCACGACCCGGAGCTGGTCAACGAATGCAGTGATTTCCTGCGCTGGACGGCGGACAACCACTTCACCTTCCTCGGACATCGCTCCTACGAGACCGCGATGGTCGGTGGCCAGGCGGTGCTGCGCGCGGTTCCCGGCTCGGGCCTGGGTCTCCTGCGCGCCGATGAATCGCAACTGCCCTTGCGTCCGATTGCTTCGCTGTCGGTGCGCGAACTCCCGCCCGGCGAGCTGCCGGACGTGCTGATCCTGTCCAAGACCAATGCGCGCTCGACCGTGCACCACCCGGGCTACATGGATTACATCGGGGTGTTGCGCTTCGACGAGAACTGCAAGCCGATCGGCGAGGACCGTTTCCTCGGCCTCTACACCTCGACCGCCTATACGACGCGCCCGAAAGATATCCCGCTGATCCGCAACAAGGTCGACCAGGTGTTCGCGCGCAGCGGCCTCGTGCGCACCGGGCATGCCGCCAAGCGATTGCAGCACATCATTGAAACGCTGCCGCGCGATGAGCTGTTCCAGTCGACCACGCCGGAACTGCACGACACCGCCATCGCCATCCTCAACTTGCAGGAACGCCAGCGCACGCGCCTGTTCGTGCGGCGCGACCGTTTCGGCCGCTTCTTCTCGTGCCTGGTGTTCATTCCGCGCGACCGCTTCACCAGCGAGATTCGCGAACGCATCGAGCAGACCTTGAAGCGCGCCTTCAATGGCGAGCGTTTCGACTCGTCGGTCGCGGTGTCCGAATCGGTACTCGCGCGCCTGCACGTGGTAGTGCGCCCGAAGCCCGGCGACCACCCGGAATACGACCTGAAGGAAATCGAGACCAAGCTGGTCCAGATCGTGCGCAATTGGTACGACGAGTTGCGCGACATCCTGATCCAGAAGCACGGCGAAGAGAAAGGCCTCAAGCTCGCCAACCGCTTCGGCAAGGCCTTGCCAATGGGCTACATCGAGGCCGTCACGCCGTGGCTGGCGGCCGCCGATGTCGAATCGGCAGCGCAGCTCAAGGACAGCAGCGATGTGCGCCTGCACCTTTATCGGCCGCGCAAGAAGACCGATGGCAGCCTGCGCTTCAAGGTATTCCGGCTCGGATCGCCGATCGCGCTTTCAGACGCGCTGCCGATGCTCGAGAACTTGGGACTGCGGGTGAACTCGGAACATCCGTACGAGATGGACGTGCCCGGGATGAAGGTCTACATCCAGGATTTCCAGATCGAGCCGCTGGTGCCGCTCGGGGAGAATCTCGAACACGCACGCGAGCGCTTCCAGACTGCCTTCGAGCAGGTCTGGCGCGGCAAGGTCGAGAACGATGGCTTCAATCGACTGGTGCTCGGCAGCGAGCTGGAAGTGCGCGAAGTCACCATGCTGCGTGGCTACAGCAAGTACCTGTTGCAGACCGGCGTTCCGTATTCGCAGGTGTACATGGAGCGCACCCTGGGTGCGCATCCAGCGATCACGCGGCTCCTGGCCGAATACTTTGCCGCGCGCTTTGCGCCGGAGCGCGAGCAGCGCCCGCATGCCGATGCCGCGCGGCGCCGCATGGAGCGCGATTTCGGCGTCGTGATGAGCGAGAACTTGCGCGCCAAGCTGCCGGCCCTGGTCGGCAACGTGCTGGACGTCTACATCAAGCCGCGCAGCGAACAGGTCGCGGTGATCAACCAGGCGTTCAACGAGTTGCTGGAGCAGGTCTCGAGCCTGGACGAAGACCGCATCCTGCGTGCCTTCAAGGACGCGATGACGGCCACCCTGCGCACCAACCACTACCAGCGCATCGATGGTCGCGGCAAGGATTACCTGTCGTTCAAGTTCGACTCCAGCCGCGTGCCCAACCTGCCCAAGCCGGTGCCCTTCCGCGAGATCTTCGTCTATTCACCGCGGGTCGAAGGCGTGCATCTGCGTATGGGCATGGTTGCGCGTGGCGGCCTGCGCTGGTCAGACCGGCGCGAGGACTTCCGCACCGAAGTGCTCGGCCTGATGAAGGCACAACAGGTCAAAAACACGGTGATCGTGCCGGTCGGCGCCAAGGGTGGCTTCTTCGTCAAGCAGCCGCCGAATGCTGCGGATCGTGATGCGGTGCTGTCCGAAGGCGTCGCCTGCTATCGCACCTTCATCCGTGGCCTGCTGGATATCACCGACAACATCGTCGAAGGAGCGGTCGTTCCGCCCGAAGATGTCGTGCGCCACGATGGCGACGATCCGTACCTGGTCGTGGCCGCCGACAAGGGCACCGCGACCTTCTCCGACATTGCCAACGCGATCTCGCAGGACTACGGCTTCTGGCTGGATGACGCGTTCGCGTCCGGTGGCTCGAAGGGCTACGACCACAAGAAGATGGGCATCACCGCCAAGGGCGGCTGGGAAAGCGTTCGCCGGCATTTCCGTGCGATTGGCAAGGACTGCCAGACCGAGGAATTCACCGTCGTCGGCATCGGCGACATGTCCGGTGATGTGTTCGGCAACGGCATGCTGCTGTCGCGCAAGATCCGGCTGCTCGCAGCCTTCGATCACCGCCACATCTTCTTTGACCCCAACCCACATGCTGAGACGAGCTTCGTGGAGCGCGAGCGCATGTTCGAGCTGCCGCGCTCGTCCTGGGCCGACTACAACGCCGAGCTGATCAGTGCTGGCGGCGGCATCTACCCGCGCACGGCCAAGTTCATCCCCATCAGCGAGGAAGTGCGGTTGATGCTGGGCCTCGACGAAGGTGTGACCCAGCTCGCACCAGCCGACACCCTGCGCGCCATCCTCAAGTCGGATGCCGAACTGCTGTGGAACGGCGGCATCGGCGTCTACGTCAAGGCCGAAAGCGAGACCCACGAAGAGTGCGGTGATCGCGCCAACAATGCGATCCGTATCAACGGCCGCGAGCTACGTTGCAAGATCGTCGGCGAAGGCGGAAACCTGGGGCTGACCCAGCGCGGTCGCATCGAGTTCGCGCAGGCCGGCGGCCTGCTCAATACCGACTTCATTGACAACTCGGCCGGTGTCGACACCTCGGATCATGAAGTCAACATCAAGATCCTGCTGAACACGGCGATCGCGAATGGCCAGCTGACCCTGGATGAACGCGACGAGCTGCTGGTCAACATGACGGACGAGGTCGCGCGCCTGGTCCTGTTCGACAACTACCGTCAGAACCTCGCAATCAGCCTGATGCAGGCGCTGAGCATTCCGCGCCTGGGTTCCAAGCAGCATTTCGTGCGCACGCTCGAATCGCAGGGCCTGCTCGACCGCGGCCTGGAATACCTGCCGACCGATGCCGAGTTTGAAGATCGCAAGGCCCGTGGCCTGGGGCTGACGCGCCCGGAGCTGTCGATCCTGCTCTCGTACTCGAAGATCGTGCTCTACAAGCAGCTCCTCGACTCGGACGTGCCGGAAGATCCGTACCTGTCGAAAGAACTGCAGATCTATTTCCCGACGCCGCTACGCGAGCGCTTCGCCCCGACCATGGAAATGCATCGCCTGCGCCGCGAGATCATCGCCACGCAGGTGACCAATTCCATCGTCAACCGCATGGGCTCGACCTTCATCCTGCGCATGACCGAAGACACCGGCGAAACCCCAGCGGAAATCGCCAAGGCCTTCACCATCGCCCGGGAAGTGACCCGCGCGCGCGAGTGGTGGGTCGAAATGGACGCCTGCACGCAGGTGCCGGAGAAGGTGTCGCTCGAGGTCACGCTCGGCATCTGGAACCTGTTGCGCAACCTCACCCGCTGGCTGCTGCAGCTGCCGGGCACGCGGCTGGAAATCGCGGCATCGGTCGAACGTTACGCGCCCGGCTTCGAGCAATTGGTTGCCGCGCTCGATGTGTTGCCGGAGACCTTCCAGCAACGCTATGCCCAGTCCGCGCGCGAGCTCACCCAGGCGGGTTATCCGGCCGCGATGGCGCAGCGCATCGCGGCGCTGCCGGCGCTCAACTCGGCCTTCGACATCATCGATCTCGCCCGATCCCAGCGCGTTCCGGTCGCCGATGCCGCGGCAGTCTATTTCGAGATCGGTGACTCGTTGCACCTGCGCTGGTTCCAGGACCAGATCGAATCATTGCCGGTCCAGGGCCGCTGGCATGCCAATGCGCGTGGCGTGCTGCGCGACGAGCTCAACACCCAGCGCCGCGCGCTCGCCAGCCAGCTGCTCAAGTTTCCCAAGCCCGCACAGGGCAGCCGCGTGCAGAACTGGATCGGCAGCCCAGATCCGACCCTCGCGCACACGCTCGGCATGTTCAACGAAGTGCGTGCGCAGAAAGTACTCGACTACCCGACGCTCTCGGTCGCCGTGCGCAGGTTGGCGCAGCTGGTGTCGATCGGGAGCTGAGGCGGGAGCTTGCGACGCCCTTATCTGGAGTGCGGCGCTCCGCGCCGATTGGGTTTATTTAGTCGAATCGACTCGAAAACCATCCAATGCGGCGCCGAGCGCCGCACTCCAAATTCGTGCGTCGCTCGCCCAGACACAACGCCAACACCCGACCGCCTATGATCGTCGGTCCGCTTCCGCACAAACCCACAAGGAATCACCATGACCATCAAAGTCGGCGACCGCATTCCCGAGGCCACCCTGAGCTACCTGCAGGATGGCGTCAAACAGATGAGCACCGATGATATCTTCGGTGGCAAGACGGTGGTGTTGTTCTCGGTGCCCGGCGCGTTCACGCCGACCTGCTCCGCGCGCCACCTGCCGGGTTATATCGAGCAACTCGGCGAGCTCAAGGCCAAAGGCGTCGATCGCGTGGTGTGCCTGTCGGTCAACGACGCCTTCGTGATGGATGCCTGGCGCAACAGCCAGAACGTGCCGGAAGAAATCCTCATGCTCGCCGACGGCAATGCCGCCTTCGCCAAGTCGCTGGGGTTGGAGCTCGATGCCAGCAAGTTCGGGATGGGCGTCCGCAGCCAGCGCTTCGCCCTGGTTGCCAAGGATGGTGTCGTCACCCAGCTCAACATCGAAGCCCCGGGCGAGTTCAAGGTGTCGAGCGCGGAAGCGGTGCTGGAAGCGTTGTAAGGCTTTGCTTCACGTGGGTCCGGACCTTGTCCGGACGCTGCGCTTGGCCACTGGCATAAAAGCGTTCGGACAAGGTCCGAACCCACGCAAGCGCAGAAAAACGCACTACCAGCGGTCATCCCGCACATACACCACGCCATCCTCGATCCGGATCGGAAAGATGGTGGCGGCGGCGTAGGCAGGTGGGCACATCGCTTCGCCGGTGCGCAGATCGAAGCGGGCGCCGTGGCGGGGGCATTCGATTTCATGGCCGCAGATGCGACCACCGGTGAGCACGCCACCATCGTGGGTGCAGATGTCCTCGATGGCGTGGAACTCGCCTTCGACACGCACCACCGCAATGGCGACGCCGTCGACGTCGATTACGCGCCAGCTCGGGTCGGCAAACTCGTCAACACCCGCTACCCGGCTCCAAGGAGCGGCTGTGTCCGCGACGCTCTTTTCAGGAATGTCACTCATTTCGTTTTCGGTTCCGGCAGCGATGGCGCGGTCGCGCCACGACAATCAATATCGGTGGAGGTTCGCAAACGCCCGGAAAGCGCGCCGGCAAGGGTCGCCCACGGCAGCGTCACGGTCTTGATGCGGTTCGGGTACGCGAGCACGCCGATGAAGACGTTGAAGTCGCCCAGCCGCTCGTCGTTGCGCCGGTCAGGATTGCTCGTGAGCAGGTCGAGCGCGGCATCGATGAGCTCTTGCACCGTTTCGAGCGATTGGCCAGCGACCAGCTCTCCCATGATGGAAGTGGCCGCGAGGGTGAGCGCACTGGCTTCCCCATCAAACGAGAAATCATGCAAAGTGTCATTGGCGATCGCCAGGTCGAGCGCAAGCCGATCGCCACAGAGCGCGTTCACACCTTCCACGGTGAGCGTGGGCGCGGCCAGCCGTCCGCGCCGGCGCGGTGCGCGGTTGTGGTCGAGGATGATGGTGCGATAGGCATCGGCGAGCGACATCGGGCGGATGATGCCAGCAACAACGTCGGTACAAGTTCCGGACCCTCGCGCCGCCCAGCGCCTGCCTGAACCGCCCATCCGCTCTGCACTTGTCCCCTCCTGGCACAGCGTTTACGCTGATTGGCTGGTTTCTCGCGAAAAAATCGATGCTCCGAGCACTTCTGGCAGGGATCCTGGTGTTCGGCGGCATGGCTGCGGGTGCGGTCGAGCTGGCGCCGAGCACGCAGGTTCCCGAGACCAGCGGACCGTGGGTGGTGCGCGCGTACTTCAACGAGAAGACGCAGCTGCAGGAACTGACGCGGCGCACGGCGCCGTGGGAAGTTCGCCACGACCAGGGTTATGCGGTGGTCGAGGTGCCCAATCGTTTCGAGTATTCGCGCTTGGTCGCCAGCGGCTTCCGCGTCAGCATCGACCCGGCGCTGACCGCCCTGCTGGCTAATCCAGAAAACGGTCGCAGCGTCCCTGGGTTCGCGTGTTATCGCACCGTCGAAGAGACCACCGCGTCGATGCAGTCATTGGTCGCGGCGCACCCGACGCTGGCCACGCTCGTCGATATCGGTGACTCGTGGAACCGGCAACATGTGCCGACGACCGGCTACGACCTCAACGTGCTGAAATTGACCAATGCTGCGGTTCCCGGCCCCAAGCCGCGGGTCTTCATCATGGGTGCAATCCATGCGCGCGAATACACCACCGCGGAAACCACGATTCGCTTTGCCGAGAGTCTGGTCGCGCGCTATCCGAATGATGCCGATGTGCGCTGGATGCTCGACCACCACGAGTTGCACATCCTGCCGCATGCGAATCCCGACGGCCGCAAGAAGGCCGAGCTCGGCCAGTTCTGGCGCAAGAATCTCAACGAATCCTATTGCGGCGTCACCAGCAACAGCCGCGGTGCCGATCTCAATCGGAACTTCCCGTTCGAGTGGGGCGCGCACGGCGGTTCGAGTGGCGAGCCCTGCAATGACACCTTCCGCGGCGCTGGTGCGGCGTCGGAGCCGGAAACCGCGGCCGTGGTGAGTTACTTGCGGCAGATCTTTCCAGATGTGCGGCCGCCGGACGCCAGCACCCCGGCGCCAGCCGACACGCCGGGCGTGTTCATTGATCTCCACAGCTACGGCCGCCTGGTGCTATGGCCCTGGGGGTTCAGCGAGAACCCTGCGCCAAACGGCACGGCATTGGCCACGCTGGGTCGCCGGTTGGCCTGGTTCAACGAATACACGCCGCAACAATCGGTCTCGTTGTACGTCACCGACGGTACCACCAAGGACTTCGTCTACGGCGATCTCGGTGTCGCCAGCTACAGCTTCGAGCTTGGCACGGCCTTCTTCGAGCAATGTTCGGATTTCGAACAGCAACAGCTGCCGGACAATCTGCGCGCGCTCGAATACCTGCTGCGCGTTGCCCGCAAGCCGTACCAGGAGCCGGCCGGGCCGACGATCAGCGACATCGCCAGCGCGCCGGTCGAGGTGGGCGAGACGATCCGCATCGTCGCCACCGCCAGCGACCAGGACTTCAATCAGTCTAACGGCGTCGAAACGGTGCAGGCCGTGGTCAAGGTCGATGCCTTCGTCGAGCAGCTGCCGTGGTCGCCGCTGTCGACCATTGACGCGCTGGCGATGCCGCTCGACGGCAGCTTCGATTCCGCGCGCGAAACGGTGCTGGTCGAGATTCCGGGATCGTCACGCCCGGTCGGGCGCTACAGCGTCTTCCTGCGCGCTCGCGACAGCGTCAACGGCCCGCCAGCCGCGCGCTTCGTGGACGTGGTCGCGGCCGGCAGCACGGCCCTGTTGCGCGGCAGCGTGCGCGACTCGGTCACGCTGCAGCCCCTCGCGCCGCCGGCGCTGCTGAAGCTCGGCGGCCACGCGACGGCGAGCATCCCGCTGCAGGCGAGCGCGTATCGCATGCGTGCAGCCAGCGGCAGCTACACGCTGGAGGTGAGCGCCGAAGGCTACGCGCCCAAGAGCATCGCCGGCCTCACGCTGACGGCGCCAGCCACCCAGGTGCTCGATCTGGTGCTCGATCCGCTCTGCGATGTCTTCAACGATGCCGCCGTCGATCTGGGTAATTTCAGCGCACAAGGGGCGTGGGCGGCGAGCACCAATCGGTTCGTCAGCGCGCCGAGCTCGTTCACCGAATCCCCGAGCGGCAATTACGGCAACAACGCCAACCTGGCGCTGACCTCGGTGCCGCTCGACCTGCGCGACGCGCATGGCCTCGAGCTGCACTTCAAATCCTTCTGTGACACTGAGGCGAGCTGGGACTTCGGGCGCGTCGAGGTCACCACCAATGGCAGCAACTGGACGCAGATCTGGTCGTGCAATGCCAACGCGACGTGGCAGGACGTGGCGCTGCCGCTCCCGCAACTCACCGACGCGGCGAATGCACGCATCCGCTTCCGCTTCACCTCCGACGGCAGCCAGGTGCGCGATGGCTGGAGCGTCGACGACATCAAGATCCGCGGCGCCGGCGCCGTATGTGGCAGCTTGCCGGCACTGTTGCACGCTGACGGCTTCGAATAGCGCCTGCCCGAGGTCCCGAAGCTGAGCAAAGCCAAGCCATCCACAGATGACACAGATGAAAACCAGGCAGAAGCGGATAAGAGCGGATGAAAGCGGGTTGGATCAGTGCCCGACTGGCTGTCTTGATTGCGAATAGCCAGCAGAGCATGTCTCTGCAGCAACGCGCGATGCGGATGGGAGCGGGAATTCCAAGGGAGAATCCGCTCTCATCCGCTCTTATCCGCACTTTCTTGGTTTTCATCTGTGTCATCTGTGGATGGCTTTGCCTCTTTTCTTCCTGACGCACCGCGGCGTACGTTGCATTAAAATGACCATCCAGCGCGAAAGCTGGCGTACCTGGAGCGGCACCGCTTGCTGAACCCAAATCTTCTCGAAGCCATCGCTTCCCCGGCCGACCTGCGTCGGCTTGGGCGCGAGGCATTGCCCGGGCTCGCGATCGAGCTGCGCCAGTTCGTGCTCGACGCGGTCTCGCAGACAGGTGGTCACCTGTCGTCGAACCTCGGCACGGTGGAGCTCACCATCGCGCTGCACTATGTGTTCAACACCCCGGAAGACCGGCTGATCTGGGACGTCGGCCACCAGAGCTATCCACACAAGATCCTGACCGGTCGCCGCGAAGGGATGTCGTCCCTGCGCCAGTACGGTGGCATCTCCGGTTTTCCGCGGCGCGAGGAAAGCGAGTACGACGCTTTCGGCACGGCGCACTCGAGCACGTCGATTTCGGCCGCGACCGGGATGGCGCTCGGCGCGATGCTCAAGAAAGAAGACCGCAAGGCAATTGCGGTGATCGGCGATGGCGCGATGAGCGCGGGCATGGCCTTCGAGGCCATGAACAACGCCGGCGTGCACAAGGGCCTGCCCTTGATCGTCGTTCTCAACGACAACGACATGTCGATCTCGCCAGCGGTCGGCGCGCTCAATCGCTACCTGGCGCGCCTGATGAGCGGCGAGTTCTACGCGCATACCAAGAAAGGCCTGCGCGGCGTGCTGGCCATGGCGCCACCCCTGCTCGAGTTCGCACGTCGCTTCGAGGAGCATGCCAAGGGCATGGTGGTCCCGGCGACCATCTTCGAAGAATTTGGCTTCAACTACATCGGCCCAATCGACGGGCATGATCTCGAATCACTGGTGCCCACGCTCAAGAACATCCAGGCGCGCATCGAAGAAGGCGAGGGTCCGCAGTTCCTGCACGTGATCACGCGCAAGGGCCAGGGCTACAAGCTCGCCGAAGCGGATCCGGTGCTCTATCACGGGCCCGGACGCTTCAATCCGAGCGAAGGCATCCGCCCCGCCGCGAAGGCACCGAAGAAGACCTATACCCAGGTCTTCGGCGAATGGCTCTGCGACATGGCCGCGGCCGACAGCCGCCTGATTGGCATCACGCCGGCCATGCGCGAAGGCTCCGGGCTGGTCGAGTTTGAGAAGCAGTTCCCGGAACGCTATTTCGACGTCGGCATCGCCGAACAGCACGCGGTCACCTTCGCCGCAGGGCTCGCCTGCGAGGGCTTGAAGCCGGTCGTCGCGATCTATTCGACCTTCCTGCAGCGCGGCTACGACCAGCTCGTCCACGACGTTGCCCTGCAGAATTTGGCCGTGGTATTCGCGCTCGACCGCGCCGGCATCGTCGGCGCCGACGGCCCGACCCACTGCGGTGCCTATGACATCTCCTTCCTGCGCTGTATTCCCAACATGCTGGTGATGGCGCCCAGCGACGAACAGGAATGCCGGCAGCTGCTGTCTACCGCCTTTGCACACGATGGCCCGGCCGCGGTGCGCTATCCGCGCGGCGCTGGTGCCGGCGTCGAGATCGTGCGCGACCTCTCGGTATTGCCAATCGGCAAGGGCGAGCTGCGTCGGCGCTCGCAGGCCGCAGTCGGTCGTCGCATCGCCATTCTCGCTTTCGGCTCCATGGTGCATCCGTCGCTCGCGGCCGCCGAACAGCTGGACGCGAGCGTGGCCAACATGCGCTTCATCAAGCCGCTGGACGTGGAACTGCTGGTGGAAATGGCGCGCACCCACGACGCGCTGGTGACGGTCGAAGAAGGCGCGCTCATGGGTGGTGCCGGTAGCGCCTGCCTGGAAGCGCTGAGCGCCGAAGGCATCGCCATCCACAGCCTGCTGCTCGGCCTGCCCGATGTGTTCGTCGAGCACGGCGACCCCAGCCGCCTCCTCAGCCTCTGTGGTCTCGACGCCGAAGGCATCGAACGCTCGATCACCGCGCGCTTCAGTTTTCCGTTGAAGCAGAAGGCGGCGTAAGAGCGGGTTCTTGGTTGTTGGTTCTTGGTTACAGCCTTTGTAGGTCATGTTGCTTGCGCAGCAAGCTACTTGACGGCTCTTGCGGTTCTTTAATTTTCGCGTTGCGGTAACAGCCGGCCGAGGGTCACCCGGTCTCGGCTTTCGAGATCCGGGCGCGTTTCGATTTCGCTGAAACCGGTGCTGCCCAGGATCTCGCGCACCCCCGCGCCCTGCGACGATCCGTGCTCGAACAGCAGCCACGCCCCGGGCTTGAGCACCCGCCGCGCGGCCTGGCTGAGGCGCTCGATATCCTCCAGGCCATGCGCGCCCGCCACCAGCGCCGAGCGCGGTTCATGGGCCAGGCCGCCGTCGCCAAGATGCGGATCGTCATCGCTGAGGTACGGCGGGTTGGATAGCAGCAGGTCGACACTGCGTTCGGCCAGCGCGCCGAGCCAGTCGCTGCGCAGGAAGTCGAGCTTGGCCCCGAGCAAACGGGCATTTTCCTTGGCGACCGTCATCGCAGCGGCGCTGCGCTCGATCGCGAGCACGCTGGCCTGCGGTCGCTCCAACGCAAAGCTCACCGCCAACGCACCACTGCCCGTGCCAGCGTCCACCACGCGCCCGCGGGCATCCGCCGGAAACAGCGAAAGCGCCGCCTCGAGCAGGCACTCGGTGTCGGGTCTTGGGATCAATACCGCTGGCGTGACCCGGAAACTGCGAGCGTAGAACTCGCGCTCGCCGGTCAGGTAGGCGTGCGGCTCACCGGTCGCACGGCGCAACCAGAGCTCGCGGAAGCGCGTGGCCACAGCCGGGTCGATCGGATCACGCGCATGCGCATACAACCATGCCCGAGTGCGCCCAATCACCCAGGCGAGCAGGATCTGCGCTTCCAGCGCGTCGAGCTGCGGTGCCTGCGCCTGCGCCCAGCCGAGCAGCGCCTCGACCGTCGCGGTATCAGCCAAGGAAAGTGCCCACCCGGGCTGCCAGTGCCGTGGCGCGCGCGCGCGCCGGCGCCCAGGTCACGACCGCGAGCGCGCCCGCACTCGCCGCAGTGACCAGCAGGATCAATGCATTCGCAACGGGGCCGGGGGCATAGCCGCCGAACCAGTAGCCGCTCCCGATGAGCGCGGACGCCGGAATGAGCAAACGGGCAAACTCGAGCGCCGCCGCCAGGCGGCGCGTGCTTCTCAACTCGCTCATGAGCATGCCGAGGTTGATGCTGGCTAGGCTGAGGTACAGCGCGTAGATCAGTTTGTCCTGCCAGCCGAGCCCCGCCGCCACCGCGATCAGGTGCACCAGTTGCACCGGTAGCAAGGCCGTCTGCAGCAGGCAATAGACACCAACGGCGGGGTTGACCGGGGTGTCGTGATGCTGGTGCCCTGCCAGGTCGAATTCAGCCCTGGGCACGCGCGCGCGCAGTTCTGCAGGCCGCCATCCCGGAGGCCGCAGCAGCAGTTGCGCACGATCGCCCCACCGGCGCATCGCCAAGGCGTCCTGCAGCAACATCCAGGGCGTGTGCAGGTTGACCCACAACGGGTTCCAGCTCCTGACTGGCGCGCGGGTGCCGTAGCGCACCGGATCGTCGTCGCGCTCCGCCTCGAAGGTGCCGAAGAGGCGGTCCCACAGCATCAGGATGCCGCCGTAGTTCTTGTCCAGATAGCGGTCGTTGACGCCGTGGTGCACCCGATGATTGGACGGCGCGCCGAACCAGCGATCGAACCAGCCCAGGCGGCCGATGTGCTCGGTGTGGATCCAGAACTGGTAGAGCAGGTTCACAAGGCTGGCGACCGCATAGACAACCGGTGGCACGCCGAGCACGGCAAGCGGCAGCGCGAAGATCCACGTCCACAGGTGCATGCTGGCCGAGGGTACGCGCAGGGCCGTGGACAGGTTGAAGCGGTCGCTGGAATGGTGCACCACGTGCGAGGCCCACAGCAGATTGAGCTCGTGGCCCATGCGGTGTTGCCAGTAGTACGTGAAGTCGTAGAGCAGCAGGCCCATTACCCAGGTCCACGGGCTCGCGGTGTCCCAGGCGCCGAGCGCGAAGGCCTCGTAGGCCAGCGTGTAGATGGCGATGCGCAGCACCAGCGCGATCACCCCGAGCGCGCTCATCATCACCGACACGCCGAGGCTGGTGACCGTGTCCTTGAGCTCGTAGTGACCGAGGCCAAGCGCGCGACAGATGGCGTAGTCGATGAAAACGCACAGATAGAAGAACGGCAGCACGATGACTGCAATCAGCGCATTGGCACTTATGGAGCTCATCGCAGGGCTTTCGCAGATCTGAAGTCACAGCCTCGGTGAGGGATAGGATAAGCCCGCAGCGCCACCGCAGAAGTGGTGGAGTGCGCGCCCTGAATCGATCATCATGGCAACCATGAGCGAACTCCCACTGCGTGCCTGGCAACCGCGAGCGCTACCCGAACGGCGTCCTCTCGAAGGCCGCTACTGCCGGCTCGAGCCCTTCGAGGCCGAGCGCCACGGTGAAGATCTGTTTGCCGCGTCGACCGCGCCAGGGATGGAGCAGCGCGTTCGCTATCTCACGGATGCGCCAAAGGATCGCCATCAATTCGTGGCCTGGATGGCACGCGAGCGCAAGCGCGACGACGCCATGTTCTTTGCCGTGGTCGATACCGCAACCGGCCGCTGCGAAGGTCGCCAGGCCTTCATGCGGATGGTCCCCGAGCACGGCAGCATCGAAATCGGCGCCATCCTCTGGGGCTCGGCCATCGCGCGTACGCGCGTCACGACCGAAGCCTTCTACCTGTTCGCGCACCATGTCTTCGACACTCTCGGCTTTCGACGCCTGGAATGGAAGTGCGACTCGCGCAACGAGGCCTCGCGGCGCGCCGCGGACCGCTTCGGCTTCCAGTTCGAAGGCATCTTCCGCCAGCACATGGTGGTGCACGGCGAGAACCGCGACAGCACCTGGTATTCGCTCATCGACGGCGACTGGAAGTCCCTGCGCGGCGCCTACGAACGTTGGCTGGCGCCGACCAATTTCGACGCCCACGGCAAGCAACTACAGACCCTGAAGCAGATGCGCAGCGCGCACGCGCGCTAGCGAATGGCGGCTGGCGCGGACGTGGGTTCGGACCTTGTGCGAACGCTTTTCCGTCCTCGCGAAAGAAGCGTCCG
>JANPJV010000267.1:0-70056 GCA_031425695.1 Rhodanobacteraceae bacterium
GTGCGGGGGTATTAATTTTGGTGGGCGGCGCGCGGCGCGGCTTTGGTTGCTTTGCTTGTGGCTTGCTCGACATACAACCGCGGCGCGGCCCGCCGCACTCCAAATCAGAGCGCCTAATCTGTCAGCATCCCCCGATGGAAAAGCCCCCCAAATCCCCCAAATCCCGCTTCGTCTGCAGCGAGTGCGGTGCGGTCACGCCGAAGTGGGCGGGACAGTGCACCGAGTGCAATGCGTGGAACAGCATCGCCGAGGAGATTGCGCCGGCTGCTGCTCCTGCCGGACGCCGAGGTGGCTACGCGGGTACGGCGACGCCGGGTGAAGTTGCCGATCTCGGCGGCGTCGAGAGCGCCGACGAAGTCCGCATGGATACCGGCTTGGCCGAGCTCAACCGAGTGCTCGGCGGTGGCCTTGTACTCGGCTCGGTGGTGCTGATCGGCGGCGATCCGGGGATCGGCAAGTCGACTTTGCTGCTCCAGGTGCACGCGAGCCTGGGCGCGCGGACGCCGGTGCTCTATGTGAGCGGCGAGGAATCGGTTGCGCAGATCGCGCAGCGCGCGCGGCGCCTGCAGATCGACGCCAAGGGCCTGCAGTGCCTGACCGAGACCAGTGTCGAAAAGATCCTGGCGACCGCGATCGCCAGCGGCCCGAAAGTGCTGATCATCGATTCGATCCAGACATTGTGGCTGCCCGAGTTGAGCTCGGCGCCCGGTTCGGTCAGCCAGGTGCGCGAGTGCGCGGCGCGGCTGGTGCGCTACGCGAAAGAGCAGGGCGTCAGCGTGTTCCTGATCGGCCACGTGACCAAGGAAGGCGGCATTGCCGGCCCGCGTGTGCTCGAGCACATGGTCGATGCCGTGCTGTATTTCGAAGGCGAGGCTGGCAGCCGTTTCCGCATCGTGCGCGCGCTCAAGAACCGTTTCGGCGCGGTCAACGAGCTTGGCGTCTTCGCGATGACCGATCGGGGCCTGCGTGAAGTGCCGAACCCGTCTGCGATCTTTCTGTCGCACACCGCCGAGCGCGGCTCCGGCAGCGTGGTCATGGTCACCCGCGAAGGCACGCGGCCACTGCTGGTCGAAGTGCAGGCACTGGTCGACCAGTCACCACTCGCCAATCCGCGCCGCGTCGCGGTCGGCTATGAAACCAACCGGCTGGCGCTGCTCCTGGCCGTGCTGCATCGCCACGGCGGCGTGACCGTATACGACCAGGATGTGTTCGTGAACATCGTCGGCGGCATCCGCGTCAGCGAAACCGCCGCCGACCTGCCGGTGCTGCTGGCCGTGCATTCGAGCCTGCGCAACCGCCCGCTCGGGACCTATACGCTGGCCTTCGGCGAAGTCGGCCTGGCCGGCGAAATCCGCCCCATCCCGAATGGCGAGGAACGCCTCCGCGAAGCCGCCCAGCACGGCTTCAAGCTCGCCATCGTTCCGGCCGGCAACAAACCCAAGAGCGGCCGCTTCGGCGACCTTGAGGTCGTCGGTGTGGCTACGCTGACGGAGGCGATGGCGGCGGTTGATCGGTAGGAACGAGCAACGAAAAGCCGAAGCCATCCTTACACAAGAAGCACAAAATAGAGCGGACACAAGATGCACATAAAAAGCGTCCGGGGTAGTTGACTACTTAGCCCGGCAGCTTCGACCTTCATGCTTCTTATGTGCATTCTGTGAGGGCGCAGCCCTTTGTGCATTTTGTGTAAGGATGGCTTTGCTCCTTTGATTCTCCACCTCCGCCGGGTTACTTCAGCGCGTGGTGGCAGCTCTCGCAGGCGTCGGCGATGGGTTTGAGGGCGACGCTGATGGCGGCGCAGTCGGCGCCGGTGGCCAGGCCCTTGTCGAGCTCGGTACTGAACGGTTCGCGGTATTGCGCGAACTCCGCCGCGTTGAAGCCGGCCGTCGCAAAAATCGCATCGGCGTCGCGCGCGAGGTCGCCGACGCGGCGCAGATGCCGCTCCGCGGCGGCTGCGTCGCAACTCGTCGATCGCGCGTTCTTGCGCGTCTGCGCCAGGTGGTACTCCATGAGTTTCATGTTGGCGTCCGGCACGGCATGCAGGCGTTCGACGGTGCTGATGCCCATGAAGGTCAGCACCGCGCCGATGAAGGCGCCGACGAGAAGCAGGATCAGGATTCTGGGTGCGGTCAAGCCAGGGACTCCAGGAGATGGTCCGGTCCTTTATTGAGGCGCAGGCGCAGAAAGCAATTGCTGTGGTAGGTCATGTTGGTCCGGGGCGGCGATCCGCCGCCCATTCGGGCGGGCGCGCCGCATGCGGCGTAAGTGCCAGACCTCACCCGCGCCAGCGGGCTACTAGACACGATCGGCGTTGCCGTCAAGTAGCTCGCTCCGCGAGCAACATGACCTACAGGAGCAAACCCGGCCGTCCATCACCCATCCAACATCCCATGCAGCCGATACACCAGATCCAACGCCTGCTTCGGCGTCAGCGTGTCTGGATCAATCGCGCGCAGGGTGTCGAGAACAGGCGACGGCTTTGCGAACAAATCGAATTGCGCCGGTGCATCCGCCGGTGGCGCGCGACCAGCCCCCGCACTGCTCCTAGCTTCGAGCCCCTTGAGCACCGCCGCGGCGCGCTTGAGTACGCGCTTGGGCAGGCCGGCGAGGGCAGCGACCTGCAGGCCGAAACTGCGATTGGCCGGGCCGGGCTTGACCGCGTGCAAGAACACCAGCGCGTGGCCGTGCTCGACTGCGTCGAGATGCACGTTGGCGACGCCCTCGCACTCGTCGGCGAGCTCGGTCAGCTCGAAATAGTGGGTGGCGAACAAAACATAGGCGCGATTGCCGCTGGCGAGCTCGACCGCGCACGCACGCGCGATCGCGAGGCCATCGTAGGTGCTGGTGCCCCGACCGATCTCGTCCATCAGTACCAGCGATCGGGCGGTCGCGTTGTGCAGGATGCGCGCGGTTTCGGCCATCTCGACCATGAAGGTCGATTGCCCGCGCGCCAGGTCGTCGCCGGCACCGATGCGGGTGAAGATGCGATCGATCGGGCCGATCTGCGCCTCGCGCGCCGGGACGTCGCTGCCGATGTGGGCGAGCAGGACGATCAGCGCGTTCTGCCGCATGTAGGTCGACTTGCCGCCCATGTTCGGCCCGGTGATCACCAGCATGCGGCGGTCGTAACCAAGCTCCAGATCATTCGGCTCGAACGGCTCGCGACGAACGCTTTCGATCACCGGATGGCGACCGCCGCGGATGCAGATGCCCGGCTCGTTGCGGAGTGCGGGCCGCACCCAGTTGCAGCGTTCGCTGCAATCGGCGAGCGCGGCGCTGACATCCATCTGCGCGAGGCCGTCCGCTGCGATTCTCAAGGACGGCAGGTGCGCCTGCAGTTGCGTGATCAGCTCCTCGTACAGCCCGCGCTCGCGCATCAGCGAGCGCTCGCGACTGCCGAGCACCTTGTCCTCGTACAGCTTCAGTTCCTCGGTGATGTAGCGCTCGGCGCCCTTGAGCGTCTGCCGTCGCGACCAGCGCGCGGGGACGCGGTCGAGATGCGAGCGCGTCACTTCGAGGTAATAGCCATGCACGCGGTTGTAGGCGACACGCAGGGTCGCGATGCCGGTGAGCTCGCGCTCGCGGCGTTCGAGATCGACCAGGAATTCGTCGGCGCCGGCCGAAAGAGTGCGCAGCTCGTCGAGCTCCGCATCGTAGCCGGGCGCGATGATGCCGCCGTCGCGCATCAGCAGCGGCGGTTCCGGCACCAGCGCACGCGCGAGCAACTCGCAGACTTCGCTCATGCCGGTCAGGCTCGACGCCCATGCCGCCAGCGCCGATGGCGCGCCCTGCGCAGCGACGGCCGCGATCGCAGGAAAGCGCGCCAGCGCATTGCGCAGCCCGGAAAGATCACGTGGTCGCGCCGAGCCGAGCGCCAGCCGGCCGAGCATGCGTTCGACGTCGCCAAGTGGGCGCAGCAACTCGCGCAATGGCTCGGTCAGTGCCAGCGTCCGCAAAGAGGCGATCGCATCCTGGCGCGCCTGCAGGGTTGCGTGATCGCGTAATGGCCGCGCCAGCCAGCGTCGCAACAGGCGTGCGCCCATCGGTGTCAGGCAGCCGTCGAGAATGCCGAGCAGCGTGTGCTCGCGCCGGCCAGAGGCGTGTTCCTCGATTTCGAGGTGGCGCCGGGTGGAGGCGTCCAGGTGCAGCGAGTCGTCGCCGTGCTCGACCTTCAGGCTGGCAAGTTGCGGCAGTGCCGCGCGCTGCGTGTCGCGCACGTATTGCAGGAGCGCGCCCGCCGCGCCGAGTGCGATCCCGAGCTGTTCGCACCCGAAGCCGCTGAGATCACGAACCGCGAAATGCGCGATCAGCGTGCGCCGGCCGGCATCGGCGTCGAAATGCCAGGGTGCGAGGCGGCGTACCAGCCCGGCCTCCAGCCCGTCGAGCGCATTGCGATCTTCGGGAAGAAGCGATTCGGCGGGTGCAAGGCGGGCAATCTCCGCCGGCAAGGCGCTGGTCGGAACTTCCGACAGGCACAGGCGTCCAGCGCCGAGATCGAGCCAAGCCAATCCGCAGGCCTCGCCATCGAGCGCGACCGCGAGCAGCAGGTTGTCGCGACGCTGCTCGAGCAGGCCATCGTCGAGAACCGTTCCCGGCGTGACGATGCGCATGATGCGGCGCTCGACCAGCCCCTTGGCTTCCTTCGGATCGCCGATCTGCTCGGCGATCGCTGCCGCCTCCCCGAGCTTGAGCAGCTTCGCCAGGTAATTGTCGAGCGCGTGCACCGGCACGCCCGCCATCGGAATCGGCAGCCCTGCCGAGGCACCGCGCTGGGTCAGCGTGATATCGAGCAGGGACGCCGCGCGCCGCGCGTCGTCATAAAACAGCTCATAGAAATCGCCCATGCGGAACAACAGCAACAAGTCCGGCTGCTCGGCTTTCAGCGACAGGTACTGGCGCATCAGCGGCGTATGCGCGGCAAGCGCGTCGGCCGGGGCATCGGCGAGGAGGGACACGGGGCGGGGCGGGCGGGCGGGGGTGGGCAGTATGCCGTGGCGGAGCTGGGTGTCGGTTTCGGTTTTCGGTTTCGGAAGTGCGCAGCACTCGATTCCGCGCGCACCTCCGACACCGACAACCGAAACCGAAACCCGCCTTTAGAGCCTCGGCAGCATCCGCAGGATGTCGCTCTGTTCGCCGCGCAGGACCTTGAGCAATTCCAGTTGGGCGAAATCGCGCGCCATGCCTTCTCCAATCAGAAGTTCGATGAGCTCGCCGAAGCGCTGGCGGCGGCGGGTGCCGTCGGCGCTGATCTCGCGGCGGTTGTTGAAGCAATCCATGAGCGTGGATCCGCAGATGCAGTTGCGGAAGAGCTCGACGATTACGCGACCATTCTCATCGAAGGTCTGCTTGAGGCCGCTGCGACCGCGGACACGCCCGGTTTGCTGGACGTAGTCGTCCACTGTTGCGTACTTGCGCCCACAGGTTGCGCATGCCTTTGGGAACGTGCCCGAGGCAATTTCCTGCAAGCCGGCATAGACCTTCTCGTTCCGCGCCTGGCTTGGTTGTTCCATCACGTGTCCCACTCGCGGCCCCCGCCCCCGAACACGCGAAAAGCATAGAAAGAGCTTGCGCAGATAGCCAGCAAAGTTGCTGATGAGGTCACGAATAGACCAATTCGTTACCTCATCCGTGGCGCAGTGGCTTTCAGTAGCCCGGGTAAGCCGAAGGCGCACCCGGGGCATTCTCGCGGGAGGTCCCGGGTGCGCCTGCGGTTTGCCCGGGCTACTGGGCAACTGCTACGCGAACCAGACCTCGCGTGCCAGGATGCCGAAACCGATCACCACGAGGACCGCATGGCCGATCACCCAGGACTTCGTCAGGAGAATGCGATTCCAGTGATCACGCAGGTTGAGGATCGCGCCGCCGGCAGAGCCCGCGAGCAGGCAAACGATCGAGATCTTGACGGCACCCGAAACCGTGCCCACCCAAGCGGCGTAGAGCAGCAAGGTGACGCCTGCCGCGGCGAGAAAGCCGTGTCCCATGGCCAGCCAGGTCGGCGGATTGCGTTCCTGCCCGAAACGGATGAAGAGCATCACCAGTCCGCCGAGCGAAGCCATTCCCAGCAGGATCGCCGCAGTTTCCAGCATCGATGTCGTGTCCAAGTCCCCCCTCCCTGTGCACCCATCAGCGGGCAAAAGTGAAGATAAGCCCCAGCTTGTCTTCACAACGTGCAACGAACCCGTGAAGGCCACCGCTGCAAACGTGTAGTAGTGTTGCAGCCCGTCGCGCGCCGTCTCTCCAGTCCAAGGTTCCGCCATGTTCGCCATTCCCAGCGACGCCAGCCTGCATCAGCAGGGCGTCGAAATCGGCCAGTTACTGCTGGCGCGGCGCATGAAGCTCGCCGCCGCAGAATCCTGCACGGGCGGCTGGCTGTCGCGCGTGGTGACCGAGATCCCGGGTTGCTCCGACTGGTTCGACTGCAGCTTCGTTGCCTACAGCTACGAGGCGAAGGAAACCATGCTCGGCGTCTCGCGCGTGATTCTCGAGGAGCATGGAGCAGTCAGCCAGGAGACGGTGGTGGAAATGGTTCGCGGTGCACTCTCCCGCAGCCGCGCCAACGTCGCCGTCGCGATCACCGGCATCGCCGGACCGAGCGGCGGGACACCCGGCAAGCCGGTCGGCACCGTGTGGCTGGCGTGGGGGCGAGGCCACCACCCACCGGTGACCCAAGTCATTCATCTTGAAGGCAATCGCGAGGATGTGCGCCGCCAGACGGTGCGCGAAGCGCTGGTCGGCCTGCAGAAAATTCTGACAGCGCCACACGAAGCTTTCTGACCCCAAGACGCGATGAGCGTGACAGCAGGCTGTCAGGAGGCTATGGCATCATGGCCTCAACGTGATCGCAGCCGATTGGCCTGCCCATGTGGGAGCGGCCATGGCCGCGATGCTTTCCGGGCAGTTGATTGGAAAGCAGAAGCATCGCGGCCATGGCTGCTCCCACTCGAGCAGCGACCAACTCTGCACTCGGTCACCCCCTATTCGCATTCCTCCAAAGGATTCCGTCATGGATGAAAACAAGCGCCGTGCGCTCGCGGCAGCGCTCTCACAGATCGAAAAGCAGTTCGGCAAGGGCACGGTCATGCGCATGGGCGACCGCACCTCGGACACCGTCGATGCGATCTCCACCGGTTCCATCGGCCTCGATGTCGCGCTCGGCATTGGCGGTTTGCCGCGCGGCCGCGTCGTCGAGATCTACGGACCGGAGTCGTCCGGCAAGACCACGCTCACCCTGCAGGTGATCGCTGCCGCGCAGCGCGCCGGTGGCACTGCGGCCTTCGTCGATGCCGAACATGCGCTCGATCCGGGTTATGCCGAGAAGCTTGGCGTCAATGTCGATGACCTGCTGGTCTCGCAACCGGATACCGGCGAGCAGGCGCTCGAGATCACCGACATGCTGGTGCGCTCCGGTGCCGTCGACGTGGTCGTGGTCGACTCGGTCGCCGCGCTCACCCCGAAGGCCGAAATCGAAGGCGAGATGGGCGACATGCACGTCGGCCTGCAGGCGCGGTTGATGAGCCAGGCGCTGCGCAAGCTGACCGCCAACATCAAGCGCACCAACTGCATGGTGATCTTCATCAACCAGATCCGCATGAAGATCGGCGTGATGTTTGGCAGTCCGGAAACCACCACCGGCGGCAACGCGCTCAAGTTCTACGCCTCGATCCGCCTCGACATCCGCCGCACCGGCAGCGTCAAGCGCGGCGACGAGGTGATCGGGTCGGAGACGCGCGTCAAGGTGGTCAAGAACAAGATGGCGCCGCCGTTCAAGCAGGCCGAGTTCGAGATCCTCTACGGCGAAGGTATTTCGCGCGAGGGCGAGTTGATCGAGATCGGCGTGCTCAACAACATCATCGAGAAATCCGGCGCCTGGTACAGCTACAAGGGCGAACGTATCGGCCAGGGCAAGGACAACGTGCGTCTGTTCCTGCGCGAGAAGAAAGACATCGCCAACGAAATCGATGCGCGCATCCGCGACAAGCTGCTGACCAAGACGGTCGCCGCGCCGGCTGCCGCCGACGCCCTGGAGGAAGTCTGAGCACGCCTGCAACCCCGCCCGAAAAGAAGCGGCGCACGGCCAAGGAAGCCGCGCTGGGCCTGCTGGCGCGGCGCGAGCACTCGCGCCAGGAGCTCAGCGACAAGCTCAAGCGCCGCGGCTACGAGTCTGCGGAGATCGACACCGTGCTCGATGAGCTCACTGCGCTCAATTCGCTGAGCGAGGAACGCGCCACCGACATGCGCCTGCGCCATGGCCTCGAAAGCGGTCACGGCCCGCGGCGTATCCGAGCCAACTTGAAGCGTGCCGGCCTTGGTGCGGAAGCACTGGAAGAAAGTGCGATCGTCGCTGATGTCGACTGGATCGCGCAGGCCAAGGCACTGATCGTCCGCCGGTTCGGCGAGGCACCGCCGAAGGATTATCGCGATTGGGGCAAGCGCGCGCGTTTCCTGGAGGCGCGCGGCTATCACCGGGGCGATATCCGACAGGCGCTTGGCGAATGGAAGGCGAAGGCCGGCGACGAGCCGGGGGACGCTTGAATACGTAGGGCGATGTGCGGCGCAGCCGCTCACCGCCGCTTCGGCTTTCCCGCGTCGTCCGTCCATTCACTGATTGCTTGCGCAATCCTTCTCAGGCACGCTCGCGCGTTCGCACGAACGGCGGTCCGGGGTGCCACAGGCTCGTCGCCGCTTTCAGTTCGCGCCCAGATCAAGAGCGGCGGTGAGCGGCTTCGCCGCACATCGCCCTACGAGCCCCGACCACCGATTTGCTATCGCTCACGACCATGAAAACGACGAACGAAATCCGCACCGCCTTTCTCGATTACTTCGTCGGCAAGGGCCATCGGCATGTGCCATCGAGCTCGCTGGTGCCGGGCAATGACCCGACCCTGCTGTTCACCAACTCCGGCATGGTGCAGTTCAAGGACACTTTCCTCGGCGCCGAGAAGCGCGATTACGTGCGCGCAGCCTCTTCCCAGCGCTGCGTGCGCGCTGGCGGCAAGCACAATGATCTCGATCAGGTCGGCTATACGGCCCGGCATCACACCTTTTTCGAGATGCTCGGCAACTTCAGCTTCGGCGACTATTTCAAGCGCGACGCTATCCAGCACGCCTGGGAATTGCTGACAAAGGTCTACGCGCTCCCTGCGGACAAGCTCTGGGTCACCGTCTACCACACCGACGACGAAGCCTTCGATATCTGGAACCGCGAAATCGGCGTTCCGGCGGAACGCATCGCGCGCATCGGTGACAACAAAGGCGCGCCGTACGCATCGGACAATTTCTGGCAGATGGCCGACACCGGCCCGTGCGGCCCGTGCTCCGAGATTTTCTTCGACCACGGTCCCGAGGTTGCGGGCGGCCCGCCAGGCACGCCGGAAGGCGATGGCGATCGCTACATCGAGATCTGGAATCTCGTGTTCATGCAGTTCGACCGCGCCGCCGACGGCACGCTGACGCCGCTGCCGAAGCCATGTGTCGACACCGGCATGGGCCTCGAGCGCCTGACCGCGGTCCTGCAGCACAAGCACAACAATTTCGAGATCGACCTGTTCCAGGGGTTGATCGACGTGGCCGCGAGCATCCTGTCGGTGGCCGACAAGCGCGAGGGCTCGCTGCGCGTCATCGCCGACCACATCCGCGCGTGCTCGTTCCTGATTGTCGACGGCGTGCTGCCGAGCAACGAGGGCCGCGGCTATGTGCTGCGCCGGATCATCCGTCGCGCATTGCGCCACGGCTGGAAGCTCGGTGTGCGCGGATCGTTCTTCTACAAGATGGTCGCGCCCTTGGTTGCGGCCATGGGCGAGGCTTATCCAGAGTTGGCCAATCGGCAGAGCTTCGTCGAACAGGTGCTGCAGGCCGAAGAAGAGCGCTTTGCCGAGACCCTCGACAGCGGCATGAAGGTGTTCGAACTGGTTGCGGCTAAAGCGTCGACGCAGATCCCGGGCGCCGAAGCATTCCGTCTCTACGACACCTTCGGATTCCCGGTCGATCTCACGGCCGACATCGCCCGTGAGCGCGGGCTGGAAGTCGACATGGCAGGCTTCGAGGCGGCAATGGACGCCCAGCGCGAACGCGCGCGCGGCGCCAGCAGTTTCGGTGGCGGCGTGCAGATGACCGCAGAGCATGCGGACGGCCTGTCCCCCACCTCGTTCGCCGGCTATGACGGCTTGAGCGGCGAGGGCAGGGTGCTGCGCATCCTGGTCGAAGGCAAGGCACGCGGCGCGCTCGAAAAGGGCGAGTCCGGCTTGCTGGTGCTCGACCAGACCCCGTTCTACGCCGAGTCCGGCGGCCAGGTCGGCGATGCCGGCGAGCTCACCAGTCCCGGGCTACGCATCGCGATCAGCGACACCATCAAGCTGGCGGGCGTCTATCACGGCCACGTGGCCGAAGTGCTCGAAGGGCGCATCGAGATCGGCTCCAGCGTGCGCGCGCAGGTCGACGGCGAACGCCGCCGCGCGATCGTGCTCAACCACTCAGGCACGCACCTGCTGCATGCAGCATTGCGCGAAGAGCTCGGCACTCACGTGCAGCAGAAGGGCAGCCTGGTCGCGCCCGATCGCCTGCGCTTCGATTTCTCGCATTTCCAGCCGATTACGCCGGCCCAGCTGGCGCGCATCGAAGCGCGCGTCAACGAGCAGATCCGCGCCAACGAGCAGGCCGAAATCCACCAGATGGGCATGCAGGAAGCACTCGATTTCGGCGCGATGGCGCTCTTCGGCGAAAAGTACGGCGACAACGTGCGCGTGCTCAAGATGGGTGGCTTCTCGATCGAGCTCTGCGGCGGGACGCACGTCAGCCGCGCTGGCGACATCGGCCTCTTCAAGATCCTGAGTGAAGGTGGCATCTCGTCCGGTGTGCGCCGCATCGAGGCGATCACCGGCGCCGCCGCGCTCGCGCTGGTGCAGGAACAGGAAGCGCGCGTACGTGAGCTCGGGGCGCTGCTGGGCGCGACGGGCGACCAGGTCGTCGCGAAGGTGCAACTGTTGCTGGATCGCCTCAAGAAAGAAGAGCGCGAGCTCGCCGCGCTCAAGTCGAAAGCCGCGTCAGCGTCCAGCGACGACCTCATCGCGCGGGCGATCGAAATCAACGGCATCCACGTGCTGTCCGAGCGCCTCGAAGGCATCGACGCCAAGGTTTTGCGGGAAATGCTCGACAAACTGCGCCAGAAGCTCGGCAACGTGGTCGTGGTGCTCGCCTCTGCTGAAGGCGGCAAGGCCGCCCTCGTCGCCGGCGTCAGCGGCACCGCGCTCGCCAAGGTCAAGGCAGGTGAAGTGCTCGGCTTCGTCGCCGCCAAGTCCGGCGGCAAAGGTGGTGGCCGCCCGGACATGGCACAGGGTGGTGCCAATGACGGCCCGGCGTTGATCGAGGCGTTGGCCAGCGTGGCGGAGTACGTCCGGGAGCGCGCATAGGGTTGGACGCTCTTGCATGTGGTGGGTCTGCGCTATGCGCGGACGCTCTGGCTGACGGCACACGCGTCCGCGCGCAGCGCAGACCCACCATAAGCAAAGGCGTCCGCCCGCAGCGCAGACCCACCACAAGCAAAAGGCGTCCGCGCGCAGCGCAGACCCACCACAAGCCAAACGCATCGATCCACCACACGCAAGTGTGCCAACGCCATCACTCCCCAATCATTGCCCTCGCCGACCTGCTCGGCTAACATCCGCCCTCCCTGGCGCCGACTCTTTGGCTCGTGCACCCGGGATGACAAGGACAGTTAGGGGCACACTGAATGTGCTCGCGGGGCTGAGCCCCGGCTTTCAGGAGGAATGGATGCTGATCTTGACGCGTCGCGTTGGCGAGGCCCTGATGATCGGTGATCAGGTGTCCGTCACGGTGCTCGGCGTTAAAGGCAATCAGGTGCGTATCGGAATCAGCGCACCCAAAGACGTCGCCGTGCACCGCGAGGAGATTTACCAGAAGATTCGCAAGGGTGATGGTGTCGACGGCGAGTTTGAAGCCAGCGAGGCCTGACCTGAAAAAAGACCCGGAGAGATGCCCGAGAGGCCGAAGGGGCTCCCCTGCTAAGGGAGTATGTGACTAAAAATCGCATCGAGGGTTCGAATCCCTCTCTCTCCGCCAGTAAACGAAAAAGCCGCCCCCTGGGCGGCTTTTTTGTTTGCTGACCCCGGGAAACGCCTTGGCGCGCATGGGTTTCCGCATCGCGGTGATGCAGCGGGCAGCGCCTTGATGACCGGCGTCGCACAGACGGTTCGCATCGAATCGCGATCACCTCTGTCACCTCGCTGTCGCTCCACCGTCATCCCGGCGTTGCTTGCGGTGCGCATCGTTCGCGCTGCCAATCGCTGACGAGGTGCGCCATGAGAAGCATCGAGGCACGAGTTGCTGCATCGGCCGAGCGGATTGGGGAACGCTGGCCGCAGTGGGTACGGGGCATCGGCGCCCAATTCGCGCGCCCGTTGATGCGCAGTCTCAAGGCGTTCACGCGGCTGGAGGCGATCGAGGCGTTCCTGGCCGCGCATCCGCATCTCCACGGCCTCGAATTCGTCGAAGGTGTCATGCGCCACCTGGACGTGCGTTATCGCGTTGACGACCTCGAACGCCAGCGCATTCCGCTGACCGGTGCGTGCGTGATCTATGCCAACCATCCGTTGGGCGGCCTGGATGCGCTGGCCTTGCTGAAGCTCGTCGGCGATATACGGCGCGATGTGCGCATCGTCGCCAATGACTGGCTCGTTGCGGTCGAGCCGTTGGCACCGCTGCTGCTGCCGGTGCGACTCTTCGGCGGAAGCGCCCGGCCGGAAGAGCTGCAAGGCATCGAAGCCGCGTTGGCAGACGGCGCGGCCGTCATCATTTTCCCCGCTGGCGCGGTGGCCCGGCTCGGCTGGAGAGGCGTGCGTGAACGTCCCTGGCGCAGCAGCTTCCTGCGTTTTGCGGCGGCCGCGAGGGCGCCGCTGGTGCCGGTGCGCGTCAATGCACGCAACAGCCCGCTGTTCTATGCCGGCGCGGCGCTCGCCCAACCCATCGGCACTGCGCTGTTGCCGCGCGAGGCTTTCACCCGCCGCCAGCGCCGCATCGACGTCTTCATCGATCGCCCGTGGCACGCGCAGTCACTGCCCGACGGCCACACCCGACTACGCGAGCGCGCGCATTCACTGCAGCGCGAGCTGTTTTCCGCCAGGAAGCGCCCGGATGCGCTGGAAGCGATCGCGCATCCGTTGCCCGTGCGCACCTTGGGCGCGGAGATGGCGCGCCTCGATGTGCTCGGCGGAACCCCCGATGGCAAGCGCATCCTGCTCGCGCGCCCCGGCGCCTCCAGCGTGGTGCTGCGCGAGATGGCGCGCCTGCGCGAGCTCAGCTTTCGCGCGGCCGGCGAAGGCGGCGGTGGAGCGCTCGACTGGGACCGCTACGACGCCTGGTACGACCAGTTGATCCTCTGGGACGAACCGGCGCAGCGCGTGGTCGGCGGCTATCGCCTCGCTCGCAGTGCGGAGATCCAGGCGACGCATGGCCGCGACGGCTTGTATACGGCTTCGTTGTTCCGCTTTGGTCCAAGCTTCGATGCCTTGCTTGCGCAAGGACTCGAGCTCGGCCGCAGTTTCGTGGTGCCGGACTATTGGGGAACACGCAGTCTCGATTATCTCTGGTACGGCATTGGCGCCTACTTGAGGCGCTATCCGCAGCTGCGCTATCTGTTCGGCACGGTGTCGATCAGCGCGAGCCTGGCGCCTTCCGCGCGCGACGCGTTGGTCGAGTACTACTCGCTCTACTTCCGGGATCCCGAGCATCGCGTCGACGCGCTCGACCCCTATCCACAGCCGCCGCCGACGCCGGCGTTTGCGGCGCTGGACGCCGAGCAGGCCTTCGCGCTCTTGCGTGCCAACCTCGCGGCGCTCGGCGCGAAGGTTCCGGTGCTGTACCGCCAATACACTGAGCTCACCGTGCCCGGCGGCGCCAGCTTCCTCGCCTTTGGGCTCGACCGCAGTTTCAGCAACGCAGTCGACGGCCTGATATTGCTCGACCTGGACCTGCTGCAGCCACGCAAACGCCAGCGCTACCTGGCCAGCATCCCGGCCTGCTCATGAATACGCCGGCGCTGGCGACGCGCGCTGTATTCCTCTCCGACCTGCACCTCGGCTCCCCGCATTGCCACGCCGAAGAACTGGTCGAATACCTGACGCGCCTGCGGACCCGGCAGCTCTATCTGATCGGCGACGTCATCGATCTCTGGTGGCTCAGCCAGCACCGCGTGCGCTTCGACGCCACGCATCTGGCGATATTCGAACAGTTGCGCGCGCTGGCTCGCAGCGGGACCGAGATCGTCTATATCCCCGGCAATCACGACCGCAATCTGCGCGAATTCTGCGGCCTGCAATTGCCCGGAATCACCGTGCGGCGCGATGCCATCCATCGCGGCGCCGATGGCCGCCGCTACCTCGTGACCCATGGCGACGATTTCGACGCCGAGGTTGCCCACGGCGGCTGGCGCGAGCGCCTGGGAGATCGCCTTTACGGACATATCCTCGACGGCAACCGCATCACCCATCGGTTGCGCCGCCGGCTCGGCCTGCGCTACTGGTCGCTCGCCGGATTTTTAAAGCGCCAGAGCGTGCTCGCCGAGCGTTACATCGAACGCTACGTCGAAGCCGGCATCGCCGCCGCCATCATGCGCGGGCTCGACGGAATCATCTGCGGCCACATTCACCGACCCGCGCTGTTCGAACGCCGCGGCATCGTCTACGCCAATGATGGCGATTGGGTCGAGAGCCTTACCGCCGTCAGCGAGGACAGCGCCGGCGGGCTGACATTGTCGCGATGGCAGGGGGAGATGGAGCCCTTTGCGGTGCTGGCACCGCGCAGCCGCCAAGCGGTGGCGGCATCAGCCGACACCGTCGGCACAGTGCCCGAGCTGGCCTGAATCCGTCCGCCCGTCATCTGCGTGTCATCGGCCTGTTATCTCCGCGTAGCCCAGCCGCGACAAGCTCCGGGAAACCTCAAGGAAGCCAAGGCCATGTCCAGCCTCAAGAAGCGCGCCTACGACGCCTGGTTTCGGCATGTCCACGGGTCGCGGCTGATCTACAACACCTGCTGGGAAGACCCACGCGCCGATCGGGCGTTGCTCGGGCTGGGCACCGGCAGCCGCCTCGCGATGATCACCAGCGCCGGCTGCAACGCGCTCGATTACCTGCTCGACGATCCCGAGCGCATCGACTGTGTGGACTTGAACCCGCGCCAGAACGCACTGCTCGACTTGAAGCTGGCGGCGCTCGCCACCCTTGCGCACCCCGAGCTGTTCGCGTTGTTCGGGACCGGTCGCCATGCGCAGATCAGCGAGCTCTACCGATCGAAATTGCGACCGTGCCTGCAGTCGGCTTCAGCCGCGTTCTGGGACCGGCACCTGCATTGGTTCGATGGCAGCGGTCGCGGCTCGTTCTATTTCCATGGCGCGGCCGGTGACGTCGCCTGGCTGATGCACACGGTGCTGCGACGCTTGCGGCCGAGCCTGCACCGGCGCCTGCTGGCACTGTTCGAAGCGGGCGATCTTGACCAACAGCGCGCGCTTTACGACGAAATCGAACCGCGCCTGTTCGGCGCCGGCTTGCGCACCTTGATCCGCCAACCCGCGACACTGGCATTGCTCGGCGTCCCGCGCGCCCAGCGTGACCTCATCGCGACGCGCTATCCCGGTGGTGTCAGCCGCTTCGTGCAGGACAAGCTGCGCTGGCTGATGACCGAAATCCCGATCCACGAAAATTACTTCTGGCGGCTGTACCTGCACGGCAACTACACCGAAGCGTGTTGCCCGAATTACCTGCGCGCCGCGAACCTCGAATGCCTGCGCGAGCGCCGCGACCGAGTACACCTGCACACCATGAGCTTCAGCGATTTCCTGCACACGGCGCAGCGGCCACTGACCCATTTCGTGCTGCTCGATCACCAGGACTGGCTGCATGCGCACGACGTGGCGGCGCTCGAGCTCGAGTGGCGCCTGATCCTGGAACACAGCGCGCCTGGCGCCCGGGTACTGCTCCGATCGGCCGCGCCCGAGGTGAGCTTCCTGCCGGAATTCGTGAACCAGGCGCTCCGTCCACAACCCGATTGCGAGGAATGGCACCTGCGCGACCGCGTCGGCACGTACGGCTCGATGCTGATTGCCGAGGTCGCCGCATGAGCCGCACGATTGGGCGCGACCTCACGCAGTACTACCGGCTGCATGCGCCGATCTACGACCTCACGCGCCCGTTCTTCCTGTTCGGACGCGAACGCCTCGTCGCCGAGCTTGAGCGCCGCTGTCGAGCGGAAGGGCGCATGCCGAGGCGCATCCTGGAAGTCGGCTGCGGTACGGGTCGCAACCTGGCGGCGTTGCGCGTGGCCTTTCCAGAGGCGCGACTCGTCGGAATCGACCTGTCCGACGCCATGCTCGAGCGTGCACGACGACGCCTGCGCGGGACCGTCCAACTGATCCACGGCGCGCTTGGTCCCATCGATGCGGGTGCGCCATTCGACATCGTGATCGCGTCCTACATGTTGAGCATGACCGGGGGCGAACAGGCCGCCTGCATTGCTGCGATGCGCGCTGCGCTCGCGCCGGGCGGCTGGCTCGGCGTCGCCGATTTCCACAGCACGCCGTTCCCCGGGTTCGCGTCCTGGATGGCACGCAACCACGTGCGCTTCGATGCGTCCCTGCCGGGCCAACTGGCCGCCGGAACGCCGAAGGCTTTGGTGCCATCTGCTCTGCAAGAAGACTCACTCGCGACATTTCCCGCCTACGGCGGTTGGTGGCAGTACTTCACCTGGATCGGCCACTGACACGAGACTGCAACCTGGCTGCAATCTGGCGGTGATATGTTCGGCCGCCCGCAGCTGCTTGTGAAATCCGCATGAAAGTTTCGTCCTCCAGGCGCAGGGTCGCCGAAGTCACGGACCCCGCCGTCAAGGCGCCCAAGCCAGCTCCAAAGCGCGCACGCCGGCTGAAATCGCCAGCAATGCCACCCATTCCCGCTCCCGCGCCGGCCGCCGAGCCCGAGCGCTCCCTGGCCAGCGCAGAGTCGCGTCGCCAGAAGAAGGTGCGCGACCGCTTCAGCATGCCGCGCGAGGATTACGCGCTCATCGACACCCTGAAGGAGCGAGCGGGCTCACTCGAGCTGAAGGCCAGGAAGAGCGAGCTCCTTCGTGCCGGCCTGCACGCTCTGACCCAGTTGAACAACGATGAATTTCGCGCGCTGCTGGATGCGCTGCCGCCGGTGAAGAAAAAGCGCGATTGAGCCCTCGCCACAACGCGAATCGAGTGTTGGCCCGAGCGTGCACCTGCGCTGGAAGCTGACGGAAGCTGACCGCCTGACCGCGTCGGTCGCGCAGCATGCGCTGCCCGGATTTCCACCAGGTCACCCCCCGCATTGCTGGAAGCCGAGCACGGCGACAACGAGCTCGTCGGAAATCCTGACCCGGAGGCGGAAACGGCTTCGCGCACCGGCTCGACCGCAGCGGCGTGCTCGAGCCCTCGACGCGCGCGGCAAGCGCATCCCGTGCTACATCACCTGGACGTCAGCGTCCGACTCCGCCGCCGACACCGTCGCCCGCGGCACCGGCTCCGGGTTCCTCTTTTTCGCGAAAAAGTGGCCGCCGGCGCGTATACAGATCCCGGTGCAACGGCGGGCGCTGCCGTCTGCCCCGCCTAGACGCTAACCCCGCCCGTTCGAGCGGACGACGTCCCGTACCATTGGCCTGCGCCGAAAAAGCGTGAATCGATCTGTGACTGTCATTGCGCCTCGGCGAGCTTCGACTTTCATATCTACCTGGTGTCAGGCGTGACTATCAAGAGCGAAGGAATTGGCTATGAGCAGGCAGATTCAGGTGGGCCACATTGACAGTGACGAAAAAGAAATTGTGCGGCAGCTCGAGAAAATCTGCTCATGGCGTGCGCTTCCGCGAAATTTCCCGACGCCTGTCATTGAACCAATGCCGCTCGGATCGCTCACCCACAAAGATCAGATCATATTTCCAGAAGTATTGTCAGAAGTTGTTCTTGACAATATTGTCAAAGTTCTACCGGCTTCTTGGGACGCCGAAGAGGAACAAATTGCGCGCTATTTCGTGCACCCAAGGGCATTCGCGTTCATTGAGTGGGCTCGGTGCCCGCAGGTCAACGGTACCGTGGGAAAAGGGCACTTTTACTTGAATACGGGACATGAAAATGAAGTTTCACCCGCCCAGGGCAATCTTCTCACACGCTTAATGAATTCGCTCACGGATGGCATCGCAAAGCATTCCCCTTACAAAGTCATGTACAAGCAGCCGATTTATCTCGGGGCGCATCTCGCGAGAGCGGTGCTTGACCAAAAGCTGGAATGTATCGGAGATCTTGCCGGGCCGATGGTCGCCAACTTGCGTACTCGCGGTCACGCAAAATAAATGTTCAAGCCGGCCGCTGTCCCACCGGTTTGCACTTACCAATGCCGTCGAAAGGCGGCGGCCGAAAGTGAACGCCGGGTCTGACATGAAAATCCTCGCGATCTTGTTGTCACTTTTCCTGACTGAAGCCGCATACAGTTGCAGCCCTCCTTTTGATAATCCGGTGGAGTTCGATGCCGCCGCCGCTTACGCGGGGGAGTTGGCTCCGAAGGCACCGGTAGCGAGGGTTGTCGGTATCAAGCGGGGCCGCCCAGCGAAGCGAGGCGACAACAGTTGTGTGGAAATCTCATCAGTCACGGTTGCCGTGCGGGACGATAGTCCGCGCGTCCCGTACTACTTCAGCTTCCGCGAGCTTGGTGGGACCGCCCCGGATCTGATTTTCCAGGAAGGAATTCGTGACGGTGACCTTGACGGCGCAGGCGACTTGTATTTCACATTTTATTGGCCGGAGATTTCTCGAGAACTGAAACCGATCGACTTGCGTGTTGAGATCACACCCTTCACCCGGTCAGGAATGCGCGGCCCTGGTTCGGAATTGCGGGTCCAAGAGGTCAGGCCGGACTGAGTGTCAAGCCGACGGTGTCCCAACAGTTCCGCGTGACCAGGACTTGGCAAACCGCCACCGAAGCGCTGGCAGTGGCTGGAGGTCAGCACCGAGGCACTCATGCGCGCCACAGAACTTTTGTGGGTTCGGACCTTGTCCGAACGTTTTTGCGCCAATCCTAGGGCCAGCGCTGCTTGTGGGGGTTAGGACTTTCTCCAAAAGCTCTTGCCCGGATCCTGGGCAAAAGCGTCCGGACAAGGTCCGGACCCGCACATCAAAGGCAAAAGCTCATCCTTTCCGGCTACCCAGCTCCCGCACGTGCTGCTTGAAGGCCATGACGCCGGGCGACTGAGCAGCGAACCCTCGCGTCTACCGAAGTGCCAGCCGGCGAGGGAATCTTCGCCACCGCGCGCGGGCGGATGGTTGGTGTGGAAGGTGCAGGCTCGACACGAGCTGCCGCGAACAAATTCGCATCGAAAATCGCGTTTTCTGTCATACGCGTGTCATATTACTCGTGTGGAGATGTAAATTCGTGAGAATACGAAGCATGCTTTTGTTGCACGGTGATTACGGCTATTGCGCCGAAGTGTAAATGCTCCTACGGTTGAGCAGCAGGCGAAACGCGCCTGCGGATTCGCCCCTGGGGAGACGCGCCATGAACGTATCGAAGTCCTGTTTTTACGCGGCGGTTCTCGCTGCATGCCTCGCAGGGTCGGCGAATGCCGAGCAAGCTCCGGGCCGCAGCGTCGTCCCCTGTGCGCTCAGTGGCACAGAGGTGGCCAGCCCGTTCCGTTTTCCGGCGATCGCGCAGAAGAACCGGCGCCATGGGTCTGTACAGTTGCGCGTGCTGGTCGATGACGAAGGCAAAGCGCTGAAGGTGGCGGTCAGCGCCAGCAGCGGTTCTCCCGACCTCGATCGGGCTGCGCGGATCGGCGCACGCAATGCGCCTTTGTGCCTGCTCGATGGCAAGACCCAGGCCGCGCCCGGGTATGCCCAGATGCAAGTCAACTTCAGGATGGGGCCGCTGCTCGTCGGGCGTTGACGGTTACCAACAGCAGGGCAGGGGGCCCGCCCACCGGCCGGGCCCCCACTCGACAGCAATCAGGTCCCGATGATCCCGCCGTCGAGCTTGCGGATGACGACTGTCGCCGAGCGCGGGCGCTGGCCGAAGGGCCAGGATGAGATCAGCGTCGGGTTGTTGGGGTCGTTGCGCTCGGACGGCGGCTCACCGGGGTGCTGGATGTTGACGAACATGCTGCGCATGTCGGGCGTGGTGATCACGCCGGTGATCTCGCAACCGGCGGGGCCGATCAGGAAGCGCTTGAACTGACCCGACGATGGGTCGTAGGCGAGCATCTGGTTGTTGCCGAGATTCTTGTAGTCGCCGCGTTCTTCGGGAGGCCGCGCGACAATCGAGGTGCTGACGTCGGTCTGCACCCAGAGAATGCCGCGGTCGTCGAACCAGAGGCCGTCCGGGCTGCCGAAGTTGTCGCCCTGGATGTTGCCGCGACGGCTTTCGGTCGGATGCGCCGCGTCGCCGCACTGTACGAACAGCTGCCAGCGGAAGTAGCGAGCGGTCGCGTCCTGGCGATCTTCCGCCCAGCGCACGATGTGGCCGAACACGTTCTGCGCGCGCGGGTTGGCGGCGTCGGTGGCGGGTTGGCCGCTGCTGCCGCGATTGCTGTTGTTGGTCAGGGTGCAGTAGACATCGCGACTTTGCGGGTTGACGGCGATCCACTCCGGCCGGTCCATCTTGGTGGCACCGACCCGATCGGCCGCCTGGCGCGCCTTGATAAGGACTTCGCCCTGGTCCACAAAACCGTTCTCGGGGGTAAGGCCATTGCCGCCCCAGACCAGCGGCAGCCATTCGCCGCTGAGGTCGGCGTCGAAGCGCGCGACGTAGAGAACGCCGTCGTCAAGCAGGCTCGCATTGTTGGCCGTGTCGCCAGGCACGTAGGGCCGTCGCGAGACGTACTTGTAGATGTACTCGAAGCGTTCGTCGTCACCCATGTAGACGACCACGCGCTGGTCGGTGCCCAGGGTGACCCACGCGCCCTCGTGCTTGAAACGGCCGAGCGCGGTGCGCTTGACCGGCATGGAACCAGGATTGAACGGGTCGATCTCGACGACCCAGCCGAAGCGGTTGGGCTCGTTCGGATGGCGCGCGGCATCGAAGCGCTCATCGTGCTCGTGCCAGCGATAGCCGGCGCCGGTAGCGCTGATGCCGTAGCGGCGCTGCTCAGCCGGGATCGTGCCCGCATTGACGAAGTAGCCGTTGAAGTTTTCCTCGCAGGTGAGGTACGTGCCCCACGGCGTGTAGCCGTGCGCGCAGTTGTTCAGCGTGCCGAGGATGCGCTGGCCGGAAGGATCGGCGGCGGTGCGCAGCAGCGGGTGCCCGGCTGCCGGACCGGCCACCGCCATGGGCGTATAGGCGGTGATCCGGCGCGCGAAGCGCGACGGACGGATGACCCGCCAGCTGGTGCCATCGAACAGGACTTCGATCACCGAGACGCCGTGCGCCGCCTGCGACTTCTTGACCTTGTCGGCGGTCCAGGTGCGCTGGCCATCCGTATGCAGCAACCCGTCGTCGGTGTATTCGTGATTGCTCACCAGCAAGCCGCGGCGCGATGACGGCGTCGCACGGCCAGATACGGCGAAGCGCGCGGGCTCGTCGAATGCGAAGAAATGCATGCCGTCGTTGTGCATCCCCCACTGCAGTTCCTGGTCTTGCCAGGTGTTGCTGGCGTCGTAGCGGAAGTAGCGGGTGACGTCGGAAATCGGATCGCCCCAGGCCATCAGCACGTCCGCCCGATAGCCTTCGGGAACGATCAGTGCGTCCGCATTGCTGACACCCAGCGGACGAAATCCGAGCGCCGGCGTTGCCGTATAGACCTGCGCATGCGCCGTCGACCGCGCCCCCAACAGCGGCACCCCAATCACGCTCGCGACCGCTGCAGCCAGCCCACCCTTGAGCAGCTCCCGGCGCTTGCGGCTGAGCTCCAGCACCTCTTCGAAGCTCGGGTTGGCGGACTCGTTGGAAATCCCATCATCGTGAAAGGTGGACATGCGTCTTCCTGCGAACTTGACCGGAGGCGCAGACGCTAGGCAGCACGGATGTCAGAACGGTGATGGGCAGGTTGCGATAGGGTGACCGGAAGAAGTCAGGAATCCGGCCTGGCCCGCTGCCGGTTGCGCAAGCTTGGCTTCGAGGGATCGAGCTCAACCGAAGCTTGACGCCAACCGAAACCGAGCGGCCCCCCGATCGCACGCGCGATACGGATGCAAAGAGCGTGGACCAATGGCACTGGAGCCCAAGCTGACGCGCCGACTCTAATCCTTACCCACGCATGAAGAGGGTTTGGGATGAGCTTGCAGAAGCTGGGCGGCGTGGCCGCGCTGTTCGAGGCATTCGCCTATGTGGTCGGATTCGTGGTTCTGGCTACGTTGATGAACCCGGAGAACGCCGCTGACTGGAACGCGCAACAGAAACTTGCCTTCCTGCTCGAGCGAAAGCTGCTGGTCCAGGTCTGGAACCTTACGATTTATGTGGCCTTCGGCGCCGCCCTGGTCGTCCTGGTCATCGCGCTGCATGAACGGTTGCAGGCGGGTGCTCTTGCGCTGGTGCAAGTCGCGAGCGCATTTGGGTTGATCTGGTGCGGGTTGGTCATCGCCAGCGGGATGGTGTCGAACGTCGGCCTGGAGGCGGTAGGACGTGTGTTCGCGAAAGACCCGGCTTCCGCGGTATCCGCCTGGCTGGCCATTGGCGCGGTCCAGGACGCCCTGGGCGGCGGCGTGGAACTGGTCGGCGGCCTGTGGGTGCTGCTCATCAGCTGGGCGGCGCTGAAATCAGGCGCACTGAGCGAGCGCCTGAACTATCTTGGCCTGGTGGTCGGCATGGCCGGCGTGGTTACGCTGATCCCAGGGCTCTCCGAGCTTGGCACTGTTTTCGGATTGGGCCAGATCATCTGGTTCGCCTGGCTGGGCATGTACCTGCTAAGCAAACCAGCATTTCTCAGCCATTCGCCAGCGTGAGCTGACGTCGGCGCTCGGCGGGTGCTACGTGAGCTACGATCATTCCGTCAGGTAGCGCCCGATTTTACATTGGCGCCTCAAGACGATCGGGCATTCCCACGGTGAGCGCGGCCATTGGCGCCAGAGGGAAGCCTCAGCGCCTGACGCCCGAGAACACGCCGCGCTCGGTGCAGGTGGCGTTGAAGGAGGGATACACGCTGACGGCCCGATAGTTCATCACGATCGATTTGTCGACGATGCGCAGCTCGTCGACGGTCCAGGTCGAGGTCATGCGGGTCTGGCCGCCGGGGTTCCTGCAGATCCAGGTGCCGGACCCGATGAGGATCGCGCCACTCTGGGTGAATGTGCCGGTCCAATCGCATTCGAGCTGTTCGCCGACGAGCGAGTTGCCGAGGGTCACGCGCACGCTCGAATTGGCGGCGATGGTGATGCGGGCGCCGAAGGTGAACGTGTCGATGCTGGGGGTGCCGGGACAGCTGGCGTAGCCGGCCTGCGAGCCCAGGTACTCGCCCGCGATGAGGGTATTGGCGATGGTGATGCGCTCGATCTGCTTCGATTCGGTGCTGCCGTTGATGGTGTAGGCGACGACCGCGGCGCGGGAGTTGTTGAAGGTGATGGTCATGGTGCCGACCGGGCGGGTGACCAGCGTGGTCGGATCGAAGGCGCCGAACAGGGGCGGGCCTTCGATTTCGATCAGGGATCCGGTGAACACTTCGCCTGTCCCGCGGCTGGCGTTCGACAGCAGGTACCACACCGGCTTGCGGTCGCTGCGGTAGTGGAACATCACCGCCGAGATGGTGTTCTCCTGGTGCAGCACCATCAGTCCCCAGCCGCTCTCGGTCGGCTTCCACCACATGTCCTGGTAGTTGAGCGCGGCGTGCGCGGGAAAGCAGCCGAGCAGCAGCAGGGCGAGAACGAGCTGGCGGAGTCGGGTCATGGGCCTGATTGGGGCACGGGGAAGGGCGCGATGCTACTCGCGTCGGAGCCCTTCAAAGCTTCGCATCCACCCGCAGGATGGCTGAACGGCCCGTTCAGCCAGCCCTTATGTGCGCATCGCTACGTTCGATCCAACGCCCGGATCGACGGGCATTTCGCCGCAAGGCCAGGGGTGGGGACATGGTCATCGCAGCACGCGCTTTTCCGCAGTGGAAACTCAATCCGCAGAAGGTGGTGGCCTGGTCGGGCGTGCTGGTCGTGCACGTCCTCGTGCTCGGCATGATGTTCCTGCCGCGCGAGCCGTTGAAGCTGGTCTTGCCCAAGAGCGAGCCCGTGGTCATTCCGCTCGACTTCCTGCCGTTGGAACCGCCCAAGCCCCCGGCAAAGCCGATCGAGCTGCCGCCGCCGGTGCTGCGCTTCACCCCAGCCACGCCACCGCCAGTTGCGGTCGTGCCGACGCAACCGGAGCCAGTCACCACGGCTTCGGAAATCGTGGTGTCGGAGCCCACCGAGATGCCAGTCGTGCCGCAGACAGGTGTCGATTCAGGCGATCCCGCCGCAACGGGCAGCAGTCCGTCGCAGCTGGTATCACTGCAGACGACCTACGCGCCACCGCCACTCTATCCGCGCCGCGAGCTCATGCGTGAGATCCAAGGGACGGTCGAATTGCGGGTGCTGGTGGGCGTCGATGGCCGACCGCAAACGGTTGAAGTGATTGGCGGCAATGCCAACCGCAACCTGCAGATTGCCGCTGTCCGCGGGGTGAAGCGCTGGAAGTTCAAGCCCTACGTGGTCGCCGGCGCAGCGCGCCAGGTTTGGGCGCGAGTGCCGGTGGTGTTCCGCATTCAGCGGTAGCCAAGAGCACTCATCCGCAGATTTCGCAGATTTGCGCAGATTGAGCGACTTAGTTGGGCTTCGTCTTGTTGCGCCGCCTGGTAAGACTGCGGAGTTGAATCTGCGTAAATCTGCGAAATCTGTGGATAGAATCTTTATCGTGGCTCGGTTGCGAGAGGAAGCGTCGGCCAAGACCCATGGTGTGCCAGCGCACAGAATCCCTGACATCCCGCGCCCTATTTTTGCGCCAATATTTTTTTCTGGATGGGCTACGATGCGTGCAAGTCTCGATCTCGCCATGCCGCTGCTGCGTTCGCTGAGCCTGGGCGACGCTGAGCGCCTGGCCTCGGAGCCGCAGCCCACGATGGCAACCTCTTCCGATTCCGAATCCACCGAGCGCGGCCGCCGCACGCCGCGGCTGGAGCTGATGACTGTCGGCATCATCGGGCTCGGCTATGTCGGGTTGCCGCTGGCGGCGGAATTCGGGCGGCGCTATCGCACCATTGGTTTCGACATCGATCTCGTCCGCATCGAAGAGCTGCGCGACGGCCATGACCGCACCCGCGAAGTGGCGCGCGAATCGCTGGCTGGCGCGCCGCGCCTCAGCTTCTCGCACCTCGAAGATGCGCTCTGCGGCTGCGATGTGATCATCGTCGCGGTGCCAACGCCGGTCGATGAGTTCAAGCAACCCGACCTGCGCCCGCTCAAGTCAGCGAGCGCGATTGCCGGGCGTGCGCTGCGCCCCGGCGGCATCGTCGTCTTCGAGTCGACCGTGTATCCGGGCGCGACCGAAGAAGTGTGCGCGCCGATCATCGCGGAGAAGTCGGGGCTCAAGCTCAACGACACCTTCTTCCTGGGATACAGCCCGGAGCGCATCAACCCGGGTGATCACGCCCGCCGGGTCACCGAGATCACCAAGATCACCTCGGGCTCGACGCCGGAAATCGCTGATCTCGTCGACCAGTTGTACGCCAGCGTGATCCCGGCCGGTACCTACCGGGCGCCGAGCATCCGCGTCGCCGAGGCTGCCAAGGTCATTGAAAACACCCAGCGTGACGTCAACATCGCACTGATCAACGAGCTGGCGATCCTGTTCCACCACATGAACCTGGATACGTCAGAGGTGCTGAAGGCGGCGGCGACCAAATGGAATTTCCTGCCGTTCCGGCCAGGCTTGGTTGGTGGCCATTGCGTGGGTGTTGATCCGTATTACCTCACCCACAAAGCGCAACAGCTCGGCTATCACCCGGAAATGATCCTGGCGGGCCGGCGCATCAATGACTCGATGGGCGGCTATGTCGCCGGGCGCGTGGTCAAGCTGCTGGTGCAGCGGCGCATCCATGTCGACGGTGCCCGCGTGCTCGTGCTGGGCCTTGCGTTCAAGGAAAATTGCCCGGACCTGCGCAACACCCGCGTCATCGACATCATCGCCGAGCTACGCGAGTACGGCGCGCAGGTCGACGTCCACGATCCGTGGGCCGACCCGATCGTAGCCAATCGCGAATACGCGCTCAAGCTCACGCCCGAGCCCACGCCCGGCACTTACGATGCGGTGGTGATCGCGGTCGCCCATCGCGAGTTTGCCGAGCTCGGCGCCGAGCGCATCCGCGCGCTGGTCAAGACCGGCGGGGTGGTGTTCGACGTCAAGCATCTGCTGACCGCGGAGCAGACTGAAGGCCGGCTGTAGTTCTTGCTGCCGGACAACAATCCATTGGGTTGTCCGGCACGCTCCACAGCAAAGTGGCATTTCTGATCCGCTTATATTTCAATGGCTTACGCCATGGAAATGGCGGCACATCGGCTGCCGCGATTAAACTCACACTTTTCGCCATTCGGAAATCGCCATGAAAGTCCTGGTCACCGGCGCTGCCGGGTTCATCGGTCATGCGTTGAGCCAGCGCCTGCTCGCACGCGGCGATCAGGTGCTCGGCTACGACAATCTCAATGACTATTACGACGTGCGCCTCAAGCACTCGCGGCGTGACCGCCTGCTCGCACAGCCCAGCTTCGAGTTTCGCGAGGCCGCACTGGAGGATCGTGCGGCGATGGAAAAGGCGTTTGCCGATTTCCAGCCGCAGCGAGTGGTCAATCTTGCAGCTCAGGCTGGCGTGCGCTACTCGATCGAGAACCCGCGCGCCTACATCGACAGCAACATCGTCGGCTTCCTCAACATCCTCGAGTGCTGCCGCTCGGCCGCGCTCGAACACCTGGTCTATGCATCCTCGAGCTCGGTCTACGGCGGCAATGCGCGGCTGCCGTTTTCGGTAAGCGACAGCGTCGACCACCCGTTGAGCCTGTACGCGGCGAGCAAGAAGAGCAACGAGCTGATGGCGCACACTTACAGCCATCTGTTCGGCCTGCCGACCACCGGGCTCCGCTTCTTCACCGTCTATGGTCCCTGGGGCCGCCCGGACATGGCCCTGTTCAAGTTCACCAAGAACATCCTCGCCGGTGAGCCGATCGAGGTCTTCAACCACGGCCGCCACACACGCGATTTCACCTATGTCGACGACATCGTCGAAGGCGTCATCCGCGTGCTCGACCAGCCGGCGAAGCCGGATCCGCTGTTCGATCCGCTCAACCCGTCGCCGGCGATCTCCAGCGCGCCCTGGCGCGTCTACAACATCGGCAACCAGCGGCCGGTAGAGCTGCTGCGCTACATCGAGCTGATCGAACAGGCGCTCGGCCGCAAGGCGATCATCAAGCTGCTGCCGCTGCAGGCCGGCGACGTGCCGGACACCGTCGCCGACGTCAGCGCGCTCGAACGCGACACCGGGTATTGCCCGTCGACCACGGTCGACGTGGGGATCAGTCGTTTCATCGAGTGGTATCGCCAGTACTACGGGTAGGCCGATCGAGTGACGCGCTCCCGGCCTGAGGTAGCGCGGTTCCGTGCGCGCGAACTTTGGGCTTCTCGCGTCGCAGCACATACGCGCCGGCGGCCGCGTTCCCCTACGTAGCGAGAGCCGGGCGCCTTGCGCTCGTTATTCGTCCGCGAGAATCGAACTCTACCGGCGCATAGGACCCGGCCTACCTTCAGCGCAGCGTTCCGTACCGGCCCCGTCTACACACTCACAAGTCATTGTTTTGACGTTAGTTTCACGACGATCCAAGTGCAAAGAATGTGCGCCTTGCGTTAGCTGGCGCACCGATCTCGACACAGCCCACTGATTAGCCTCCTTCCCAGCGATGGTCCTTGCGCGTGCCGATTTTGGCCGCCAGGAAGTTCAGGAACGCACCAACCGCGCTCCGAACGACATCGGTCTATTGATCAGCGCGCAGCGCGAGACCTTGGGGACAAACATGAAAGTCAAAGCACTATCGATGGCGCTTGCTGTGAGCCTTGTCGGCGCAGCCGCCTCGCTTTCCGCGCGCGGCCTGCCGCCCAATATCGAGATCTTCGATATCCAGGGTAATGGTCTCAGTTCCACCTATGCCGGCCAGACCGTGCGCATTCCCGACAGCGTCGTGACGGCGGTCCTGGCCGACGGCTTCTACCTGCAGACGCCCGATGCGCGCGCCGATTCGGATGACTCGCTGACGCCCAACGGCATCCGCGTGGTCACTGCCGGTGCGCCGGTCTACGGTGCCGGCGGCAGCGTCCAAGTCGGCCATTTGGTCGCCGCCACCGGCAGCATTTCCGAAGTCGGGAGCGAGACCCGCCTGACCGTGACCCTGCCGCTCGAGCGGATCGGCACGACGGTCGAGCCATTGCCGACGGCGGTCGAGTTCAGTGTCGCTTCCGGCAAGCCGCGCGATCGCGCGGACAACCTGAGCTGCTTCAACAACCTGAGCAACTTCGAGTGTTTCGAAGGCATGCGCATCACGATGCCGACTGGGCGCGTGGCCACTGGCAACACCACCGCGGCGGGCGACGATTTTGGCCCGGTTTACGTGTCGCCCTTCGGCGAGCGTTCGCTGCGCGAGAAGGGCCTGCGTTTCGGCTCGACGCCGGTTCCCGGCAATGTGCTCGCTGGCGTGTGGGATGGCAATCCAGAAGTGTTGGTCATGGATGCCGATCGCCTCGGCGCAGTTCCGAATGGAACCGCAATTGCGGGCGGCGCGAGCTTCACCGCGACCGGCGTGCTCGCAGTGGCCAATGGCAACTACACGCTGTGGCCGACGACGCTCAATATCAACGCGGGCAGCAATACGCTGCCAGTCGCCGTGACCGCAGCGGCAAATGCCGCCATGCGCGTCGCCAGCTTCGACCTTGCCGCGCTGTGTGACTCGACCAGCAACTCGCCGCAGCCATGCAGTCCTACGCTGCCGTCGACCGGCCAGGTGACCACGCAGGTGGATCGTCTTGCGCAGTACATGGCAGAAGTTCTGAACGGACCGGAAGTGGTCGCCGTCCAGAATGTCGAAAATCAGGCCGTGTTGACGCAACTGGCCGCGCGGCTCACCGCCCTCGTGCCCGGCTCAAACTACTCCGGGCTGATGCTCGAAGGTACCGATCCGAGTGGCCTCGATCTCGCTTATCTCGTCGATGCCACGCGCATCAGCGGTGCCGCGATCGAAGCCCTGGGGGCAGGCGAGATCGATCCCACGCAGGGCGGCGGTATCCCACTGCATCGCAAGCCGCCGCTGCTGTTGAGCGCGACTTTCAATACGCCGGCGCCAGGCGCGCCGCAGGAATTTCGCGTGCTCAATGTGTACGTGGCCGATCGTACCGGCGTCGATGCCGGGACTGGATCGGCGCGGGAGCGGCGCTTCGCTCAGGCCAGGTCTATTGCTGAGATGACGCAAGCACTGCAGGTGCCCCCGGCATTACCGCTGCCGGTGATGGTCGCGGGCAAGTTCAATGCATGGAACAGCACTGATGGCTACGTCGACGTGCTGGGGCTGATTTCCGGCGCCTATACGAATGATGAAAACCTCATTGACCTGCTGCCTTTCAACATTGTCAGCCCGCTGCTGCGCGACAGCGTCAGTCTGCTGCCGGTCAACGCCCGCGTCACGGCTGTGGAAGTGGAAAGCTTCGGCGCGCTGCAGGGCGCCACCGATCGCCGCGTCGGGATCGGAATGGCGTACGACCATGTGTTGATGACGAACAGCGCACAGCAGATCGCCAGTCTCTCCGCGCTTGGGCGCGGCAATGCCGATGCGCCGCTGAAACTGCGTGAGATTGGCACGGGCGAAGTCGCCAGCTCGGCCTTCGATGCGGTCGTGGTAGACCTCGAGCCGAACTGCCGTGCCGTGCCCGCCAGCAACACCGATGGCGACACCTGGTGCAACCTGCTCGACAACTGCCCGGTGATCGCCAATGACGACCAACTCGACACCGACGGCGATTTGATCGGTGATGTGTGCGATTCCGACCTTGATGGCGACGGCGTCCCGAACACCCAGGACAATTGCCCGAACATGATCAATCCGTCGCAGAGTGACCTCGACAACGACGGTCTCGGCGACATCTGCGACGGCGACATGGATGGCGACACGGTTCCCAACGAGACTGACAACTGTCCAGTTGCGGCCAACCCGGGCCAGGAAGACTTCGACAGCGATGGCCAAGGCGACGCCTGCGATCCCAATGCAGACATGGTCCTGAGCCTGAGCGCGAACCCGTCGACGGTCGTCCCGGGTGCCAACTTCACCGCCACCGCAGGAATCACCCACACCGGCCCGCAGACCGTGCAGACCTTGATCCTGCGCATCAACCTGCCTGGGCAGACCACCTTCCAGAGCATCAATCCTGGCGCGTGGACCTGCGACAGCGTGCCCGTCGGTACCCCGGGTGCAACCATCACCTGTCGCCGCGCCAGCATGGCACCGGGCAACAGCCAGGTCAGCGTGACGGTGCAGAGCAATGCCGGCCTCCTGCACGGTACCCAACTGCCGATCAGCGCCGAGGTGACCCCCGGCGATCTCAACGCGAGCAACAACGCGATGACGATCAACGTACCGGTCTCGGTGACCAGCACCGATCTGCGCCTGGTGGTGTTCGGGCCAAGCCCTGTGGTGCAGGTCAATGACGTGCTCACCTTCCAGAACACCATCAACAACCTTGGCCAGCGTGGCGTGACGGACCTCACCTTCCGCGTGACGCGTCCGGCGGGCACCGAGTTCACGGCCGTTACCCCGCAGGCGGGCTGGTCGTGTTCGACGGCTTCGCCAAGCCTGGTTGAGCTGGTGTGTACGCGCAATCTCGATGCAGGCGGGCAGGCCCAGGTCGCTTATGACTTGACCGTGCTCCCGGCCGCGGCAGGTACCACTATCCAGGTTACCGGCAACGTTTCCTCGTCGGCCGTGCCCGATCCGGACAACGCCAACAACACGGTTACGCTGAACTTCGATGTGCAGGGCGGTGGCACCCTGCCGGACACGATCTTCGCAGATCGGTTCGAATAACTTGAGGTGGCGGCAGCGCGTGGATGCGGCCTGGCATAGGTCAGGTCGCGTCCGCGCGGTGCTTGCCGGAGAGTAAGCACTGGTGACAGTGCGCCGTGGTTGTCACGTAGCGCCCGAAGGCGGTGCTGGAGAAATCAATCGCTGAAGGGGCGCAACGTGACCCGATTTTGGCAATCACTCAATGCCGACGCGACCTTCATTCGAGCAGCCGCCTAACGGGTCGAAAGTGAAGGCTCCGCGACGCTCTACCCAACGCCAACTGACTGAACGCACAGGGCTTTGTTGGTTTACGCACAGAGCCTTGAACGTTAGGACGGTATTAAGTCGAGGTAAGCAGTCCCGCCTCGGCGTCTGCATCGTTTTGAAAGGCTTCAATCATGCTGACGCACACAAATACAAGCCTGGAGAGCTCGGCGACCTACGCAGCCTTTGCGGCCGCTGACGCACTGCCCGCGCCGGAAGTTTATGACCCGCCTGCCGGAAGCATCCGCGGCCTCAAGCGCCCGACGATCTGGCGGCGGATGCTGCGGCAGCAGCGTCCGTACTGGTTCGCGATGCTCGCGGTGGTCGAGTTCGGATTGCTCGCCCTGGCCACGCTGCTCACGCAAGCGACGTACGCGGTGCTCGGTTTCAGCAACGTCCACATGGAACGCACCTGGCTGCTGGTGGTGAGCTCGTCGCTGGCGATGATTGCGCTGGGGCTCTACCAGCGTCATTCAGAAGTGGCCGCCGACGGCGCCGGCATGGCCAGCCGGATCACGGTCGCGCTCGCTGGCGGCGCGATCCTGAGCCTGCTGGGCGAGCTCGTGGTCGGGCGCCCGCCGGGTCCTGACGTGGTCCTGCCGACCTTGATCTTCGCCGGCCTGCTGCTGACCGCATCGCGCCTGTTGTTCGCGCGCCTGCTCGGTGAATCGACGCTGCGTCGGCGCACCTTGTTCCTCGGTGCCGGTGCTCGCGCCCGCGAGCTGGCCAATCGGATGCTCACGGAAGATCCGACCGCCTGGGCGCGTTCGGTGGAAGTAGTCGGCTTCGTGCCGCTCGCGTCCGACAAGGTCGCGCTGGCCGATCCGCGTCGCCTGCATCTGCGTGGCGCGCTGTCTGACTTCGCCTTTTCCCAGCACGTCGACGAGATCGTGATCGCCGCCGACGACCGCCGCATGAACCTGCCGATGAATGACTTGGTGAACTGTCGCCTGTCCGGCATCGAAGTGCGCGACCTCGACCAGTTCTACGAGCGCGAGACCGGCAAGGCCACGCTCGAGCTGATCCTGCCGTCCTGGTGTGTCTTCACGTCGGCGTTCAACACCACGGCCCTGCGCCATCTCGTCAAGCGCTGCTTCGACGTCAATGCCTCGCTGTTGCTCCTGGCGCTGACCTGGCCGCTAATGGTGGGTGTGGCCATCGCCATCATGATCGAATCGCGCGGACGCGGCCCCCTGTTCTATGCGCAGGAGCGCGTCGGTCGTCACGGCTGGAGCTTCAAGCTCTACAAGTTCCGCAGCATGCGCACGGATGCCGAGCTCGACGGTATCGCGCGCTGGGCGCAGACCAATGACGCCCGCGTCACCCGAGTCGGCCGCGTCATCCGCAAATTCCGCCTGGACGAGCTGCCGCAGCTCTGGAACGTACTCAAAGGTCAGATGAGCATCGTCGGGCCGCGTCCGGAGCGCCCGCAGTTCGTCGACGAGCTCGAGCGCAAGATCCCCAACTACGGGCTGCGCCACTGTGTTCGCCCCGGTCTCGCTGGCTGGGCGCAGCTGTGCTACCCGTACGGTGCTTCCGAGGAAGACGCCGCGGAGAAGCTCCGCTACGACCTGTACTACGTGAAATTCCACAGCCTGCGCTTCGACCTGCTGGTGCTGCTGCAGACCGTTGAAGTCGTTCTCTTTGGACGCGGAGCTCGCTAGTCATGGCCAATCTCGAACCGTTGCAGCCCGCCCGTGCCCCGCGCGTCAGCGTGATCGTGCCGGTCTACAACGGTGCCGCGTACCTGGCTCAGGCACTCGATTCGGCGCTCACGCAGACCTGGAGCGACCTGGAAATCCTGGTCGTCAACGACGGTTCGACGGATGCCAGCAGCGTCATCGCCCATCTGTACGCGAAGAATTTTCCGGACCAGGTGCGGGTCTTCGACCAGGCCAACACTGGCTTGCCGGGTGCACGCAACACCGCACTCCGGAACGCGCGCGGCGACTTCTTCGCCCTGCTTGATGCGGATGACGTCTGGATGCCCGAGCATCTGGAACTCGCCATGGCGGCCTTCGCGGCGGATACGCGGCTGGGCCTCGTGCACGCGAACATCCGGCGCATCGACGCGCGCGGCAACGGGCTCGGCATCGCCCCGCGCTTCTGGCGCGCCGGTCTCGATGCGTACACCACGATTGCGCTCCGCCACGAACACGTCAATTGCCCGACGGCGGTATTCACGCGTGCGGCGATCGAGGCAGTCGGGCCATTCGATACGGATTTCACCGGCCTCGGTTGCGAGGATCGTGATCTGTGGTTGCGTATCGCTGCACGCTTTCCGCTGCGCCACATCGATGCAGTCACCGCTGACTATCGCGTGCATGCAGGCAGCATGAGCCGCAATCGGGCGAAGATGCTGGCAGCGCGTGAGCTGCTCGCGCGCAAGCATGCCTCGACCAGCCGCGGCAAGCCGCTGCTGCGGCATATGCGGGCGATGGTGCAAAGCGATCTAGGCATGGAGTTGCTGGAGGAGGGCGATCCTTTCGGCGGCATTCGTACGCAACTCAAGGCAATGCTGATTCGTCCGCAGACCGGGCTGATCTGGCGGCGCCTGCTCAAGACCACGCTGCATGCTTTCCTGCTGCAGCAACCACTGACGGGTAACGCTCGATGAAGGCTGGCAGGATCCTGGTCACCGGCGGGGCCGGCTATATCGGCTCGCACGTGGTCGCGCAATTGGGCGAGCGCGGCGAGGACATCGTGGTGCTCGACAATTTGAGCACCGGACACGCGGATGCGGTTTTGTACGGCCGACTGATCGTCGGCGATATCGGCGATGCGGGCCTGCTCGACCGGATCCTCCGAGAGTTTGAAATCGAAACGGTAATGCACTTTGCCGCGCGCATCGTCGTGCCGGAATCCGTGGCCCATCCGCTTGAGTACTACGACAGCAACACCGCGCGCGCCCGCATCCTGATGGATGCGTGCCGCGCGAATGGCGTCAAGCACTACGTGTTTTCGTCGACCGCCGCAGTCTACGGTGCGCCGGCTGGTGGCGTTGCCGACGAGACGACGCCGCCGGCACCGCTGAATCCCTATGGGCGCTCGAAGCTCATGAGCGAATGGATGCTGCAGGACCTCGCCGCGGTGTCGAGCCTGCGCTATGTGGTGTTGCGCTATTTCAATGTTGCGGGCTGCGATCCGCGTGGGCGCATCGGCCAGGACACACCCGAGGCCACGCACCTCATCAAGGTCGCCTGCCAGCACGCCGTCGGCATACGACCGCGCATCGATATCTTCGGCACCGATTACGACACGCCGGACGGTAGCTGCATCCGCGACTACATCCATGTCGATGATCTCGCAGCGGCGCACCTGCTGGCGCTCGATCACCTGCGCCGCGGTGGCGAATCGCTCACCCTGAACTGCGGCTACGGCCATGGCTTCAGCGTGCGCGAAGTGCTGGACACCTTGCGCGAAGTGCACGGGGCCCCGCTGGAGATCAACGAAGCGCCGCGCCGGCCCGGTGACATGGCGATGATCGTCGCCGACGCCAGCCGCGCGCGAACGCTCCTTGGCTGGACGCCACGGTACGATGACCTGCGGCTGATCCTTACCTCGGTGCTCGCCTGGGAACAGCGGCGCAAGCGTGAGCCGTTGCAGCGACCGGGCAGGACCCAGCCGGCGGTTACGAGCAGCACGGAAGAAAGCATGCCCGCGCATCTGCAGGCACTCTGGCAGGTGGTTGCAGAGAGACATCAGGGACCTACGGGTCGCGCAGGAGCTGAGTTGTGAACAAGGAAGTTGCCATGGACATGCCGACCATCAGTGTCGTGATCCCGACCTATAACAGCCGCCAATATCTCGCAGCCGCGCTCGATTCCGTGCTCGCGCAGGAGTACCCCGCCGAGCTGATCGATATCGTCGTGGTCGACGACGGTTCGCGCGACGACAGCGCCTCCATTGCGGAGGCCTATGCGATGCGCAGCCCGACGCGCATCCAGGTGATTCGGCAGGCCAACGCGGGACAGTCCGCAGCCCGTAACGCCGGTATTGCCGCGACGCGCGGGGAGTTGGTTGCTTTCCTGGACTCCGACGACAGCTGGCAGCCGATGAAGTGCATGTTGCAGGCGGCGCTCTACCGCGCCCAGCCTGAGGTCGGACTGATTCATTGCGCCTCGCGCTTCGTCGATCCGAAGGGCCATGAGCTCGCCGATTACGTGCGCAAATCCAATACCGCCCAGGGCGATGTGCTGCTCGAATTCTTTTGCGATTTCTTCCTGATCACTTCGGCGGTCATGGTGCCGCGACATTGCCTGGACGAGATCGGAGTCTTCGATGAGAGCCTGCGCATTGGCGAGGACTACGATCTGTTCCTTCGCCTGGTGGCACGCTGGCCGGCCGGCTGCGTGGAAGAGCCGCTGCTCAACCGCACCATCCGCGCCGACAGCCTGAGCCGCGAGGACTACGATCACGACGCGCGCATGGACCTCATGATCCTCGAGCGCTTCGTCGACGAACACCCAGAGTTTGCCAGCCGACACCGTGCCGCGATCAATGCGCGATTGGCGACCTATCACTACGAGTTCGGGTACCGCCTGCTCGACAACGGCCATCTCAAGCGCGCCCGCCGGATGCTCGCGCGCTCCTTGCGCTACCGCCCGACCCGGGAAGCCGGCAAGGCCTTTCTGCGCAGCCTGATGCCGCGGCGCGCATGGTCATTGGTGCGCGCCTGAGGGTTTTGGTGGGTCTGCGCGAGGCGCTGCAGTTGCAGCCTGTGCCTTTGGTGGGTCTGCGCTTTGCGCGGACTCTTTTTGGAAGGGTTGAAGTGGGCCAGCAAGGGCAAAAGCGTCCGCGCGCAGCGCAGACCCACCACAAGCAAGAGCGTCCGCGTGCAGCGCAGACCCACCACAAGCAAGAGCGTCCGCGCGCAGCGCAGACCCACCACAAGCAAGAGCGTCCGTGCGCAGCGCAGCCCCACCACAAGCTAGAGCGTCCGCGCGCGGCGCAGGCCCACCAAGGGCTGATGCTTGCGTTCGCCCTTGCGTGTTTGTTCTTCAGCAGTCTGCTTCCAGCCGCCGACTACTACGTCCGCATCGACGGCGGCGATGCCGATGCCTGCAACGGTCGGGTCAATCGTGCCATGCAGGCAGGCACGACGGATTGCGCCTGGTCGCATCCATTCATTGCACTGCCGCCCGGCAAGCCTGCGCGGATTTCGGGGGGCGACCATCTGCACGTCGCGGCGGGTGCGTATCGCATGGGGCTCGGCGCGCCCGGCAGTGAAGGGTGCGCGGCGGAGTGGCCCTGGGATTGCCACATGGCGGCGCTGCCCTCGGGCAGGGCCGGGCAACCGACGCGTGTGAGCGGGGCCGCAGATGACGGCAGTTGCCGCCAGCCGCCGCAGTTGTGGGGCGCCGAGCGCTCAGCCCGGGTACTCAACCTGGCGGGCAGCAGCCATGTCGAAATCACGTGCCTCGAAATCACCGATCGCAGCAGTTGCGTCGAGCAGCACTGCCATGGCGGCGAATGCAGCGGCGAGGTGCTGGCGTGCGCGCGCGACAAGCCGCCGTTTGGCGACTGGTCCGGTACCGGTGTATTTGCCAGTGACTCGGTCCATGTGGTCCTGCGCGATCTCAATGTGCACGGGATGGCGATGCGTGGTTTCCACGCGGGCCGGCTGTCCCACTGGAAGCTCGAACGCGTCAAGATCATCGGCAACGGCTGGTCGGGCTGGGACGGCGATCTCGGCGAAGCCGGCAGCAGCAACACGGGTGTGATCGAGTTCGAGGACGTTGAGATTGCCTGGAATGGTTGCGCCGAGCGCTACCCGGACGGCCAGCATTTCGGCTGCTGGGGCCAAACCAGCGGTGGCTATGGAGATGGTCTCGGGACCGCCGCGACCGCCGGTGACTGGCGCTTCGAACGTCTACGTGTGCATCACAACGCTGCCGACGGCATCGACCTGCTGTATCTGAAGGCGCCGGGCCGCTCGACGCTCACGGCTTCTTCGTTGTACGCAAACGCGGGCAACCAGTTCAAGAGCACCGGCGCAGCGCGGATCGTGGACTCGAAGATCGATGGGCGCTGCGGCGACCTGGGCGTCGCTGGCCTGGCGACCCGCGACGGCTGTCGCGCCGGTGGTAACAGCATCGTGCTTGCACTCGACGGGCCGGCGCGCGTGTCCGTGGAAAACAACGAGATTCGTGGCCAGGGCGATTGCCTGGTCGTGGTCGAAGGCGGTACCGACAGCAGTGAAGTCGCGCTGCGCAACAACCAGCTCGTCGGCAGCCCGCAATGGGCCCACGCCGACAAGCGCAGCTGCGGCTTCTACGCCCACGAAAGTCGCGCACGCATCGAGCTCGACGGCAACCAGCTGAGCGGCGTGCGCAGCGGCAAGTGTCCGCCGGGGAATCGCTGCAAGTAGCGTGGCACTGAGCGCGCGTGGGGTTGGCTTTTCGCCAAAGTGCGTGTCGCGCCAGCGCCGCGGCTCTTCGCCGACGACCGTCTCGTCCACACACGCGGCGCTGCCGCGATTCAACACTTCCGCTTGCCGCAACACCTCGCGCGGTCAGAGCCACGCTACCAGAGCCGCGCTCCACACGCGGCTACATGTCGCGCCGCCGCGCGGCGACGCGCACGACCAAAGCCCCTCCCGAAATCGTAAAAAAAAAGCCGCTTTCAGCGTCGCATAACGCCGCCGTTCAATCGCCGTAAAAGCCAGGTGAAAAACGAGCCTATCGGGCCTCACGCGCTGAACACAAAGTTCCTTCACGGATGTGAAAGCTATTGTTTTGACACGAGTTTCACATCAAAGTGCGATGTATAGAGCAGGTCAACGCGCGGACCAGTCCGCAGTTTGGATTGCACAAATCCTGGACACTGCTACCCATCCGCTACAGAAGGAACATCCATGTCAACGAAACAATCGCTGAGCGCTGTCCGCGCCGGATTTGTACGCGTCGCTGGTGTGATCTTCGCCCTCGCCGCGCTTGGCGCCGCGGGCTCCGCTTCTGCTGCAACCACGTATTACGTCCGCGTCGATGGCGGCACCACCACCCAGTGCACCGGCCGCAGCGATGCGGCGTACCCGGGCACGGGCTCCGGCCAGGCATGTGCCTGGAATCATCCGTTCCAGGCGCTCCCGCCGGCCGCGGCCGCGCGCATCGCCGGCGGTGACACGCTGATCATCGGCAGTGGCAGCTACATGATGGGCCTCGGCGCGCCGGGCGCGACCAATTGTGCGCAGAGCTACAGCTGGGATTGCTACATGGGTTCGGTGCCGAGCGGGATTTCCGCGACGCAGCCGACGCGCATCCTCGGCAAGGGTTACGACGCCGCCTGTCCGGCCGCGCCGGAGCTTTGGGGTACCGAGCGCGCCTCGATGGTGCTCAACCTGCAGGGCAGCTCGAACGTCGAAGTGTCGTGCCTCGAAATCACCGACCACGACAGCTGCGTCGACCAGCATTGCAATGCGGGCAACTGCACCGGTGAGGTATTGGCGTGCAACCGGGCCTCCGCGCCCTGGGGCAAGTGGGCCGGCGTCGGCATCAAGGCGAGTGACTCGATGAAGGTGTGGCTGCGCGACATCAACGTGCACGGCATGGCGCATCGCGGCGTGCTCGCCGGTCGCCTGACCGATTGGACGATGGATCGGATGAAGATTCGCGCCAATGGCTGGGCGGGCTGGGACGGTGACATCGGTGCCAACAGCTCAAACAGCGGGCAGATGCTCTTCCGTCACCTGGAACTGTCGTGGAATGGTTGTGGCGAGCGTTGGCCGAGCAAGGTGCCTTTCGGCTGCTGGGGCCAGGTGGCGGGTGGTTATGGCGACGGCCTTGGTACCGGCGCCACTGCGGGCAACTGGGTGATCGAGGACTCCATGATCCACCACAACACGTCTGACGGATTGGACCTGCTGTACATGAGCGCCGGCGGCACCGTGACCATTCGTCGCACCTGGGCCGAAGGCAACGCCGGCAACCAGCTGAAGACCAAGGGCAGCTCGACGATCGAGAATTCGGTGGTGGTTGGCAACTGCGCGTACTTCGTCGGCCACGGCAACATGAAGAGCGGTGACCATTGCCGTGCGCTGGGCAACGCGTTGTCCATTGGCATGACCGCGACCAGTGTCACCAGCATCGTCAACAACACCATCAGCAGCCAGGGCGACTGCCTGATCCTGAGCGGTGGTGGTGGCAGCGGTGCGCGCATGACCATTGCCAATAACGTGATGATTGGCGAAATCGACTATCACCAGCCGAGCGAGCGCAGCTGCGCGATGTACACGGAGGGGACGGAGCAGGTGACGTGGGATCGCAACTTCGTGACCGGCGTCAAGAACTCGAACTGTCCGGGCAACAGCCTGTGCTTGGGCCTTCCGCTGATCACCAGCAGCCTTTACAGCAGCTTCAATCCGATCCCGCTTCCGGGCTCGCCGTTGGTCAACTCTGCAGCGATTGGCAGGGCGCCATCACTGGACTACAACTCGGTTCCGCGCGACGCACTGCCTGACATTGGCGCAGTCGAATTGGGTACTGAGGGTGGTGCGCCGATCGATGACATTTTTGCCAACGCGTTCGGTTGAGCCATGAACATCTATCTTGAGGTGCCTGCCTCTAAAAGCCTTGTCGGTTCCGAGTTGACGCTCGGTCCGGCGCTGGTGGGTTGGTCGACCACGGTGTCCATACTATGGGGCGCGCTGTCGGTGGGATGTGATCGGAAGGAAATGATTTCATCACGCACCACTCACCCGAACCTTATCGCGAAGCACCACCCGGCCGCGCCGGCGATGACGGCGGCAACGCTGGTATTGGTCGAGCAAATACCGGGGCAGACGCATCGATTGAACTGAGGTAGCAGTGGACGACGGCTCCGAGGAATGCAGGCTGAATGATTCCTCGGTGACCGCTCTGACGGTGGTAGGCCTGCGCTGTGCGCCGACGCTCGTACCTGACTCAGCAAAAGCGTCCGCGCATAGACCCACCAAATGCAAAGCGTTCGCGTGCACCGCAGACCCAGCGAATGCAAAGCGTCCGCGCATAGCGCAGACCCACCAAATGCAGAGCGCCCGCGCATAGCGCAGACCCACCAAATGCAAAGCGTCCGCGCATAGCGCAGACCCACCAAATGCAAAGCGCCCGGCAGTCATACCGGGTGCGAATGCCTCACTCGAAACCGTTGGCGAAGATCGTCCCGCCGCCACCGCCACCCGTCACCGTGCGAATCTCCATCGCGTTCACGGCCGGGTTTTCGATTCCATGGAGAAAGCTCAGGTCGAGCGTGCCATCGTTGATGGTCACCGTGGTCGAAATCATCATCGCGCCCTTCGCTCCGGCGGTCGCGTAGCGATCGATGTTGGCGAAGCCGGGCGGGACCAGGCCTTCGACGGTGACGTCGAAGGTGCGCTGGTTGGCGCCGGTGATCCCGCTATACAGCTCGGCAAAGTAAAGGCGCACCTCGACCTCGGTCCCGTTCGTAACGGGGAAGCTCCAGCGCATCTCGTTGGCATCGGCCCCGTCCCAGCGTTCATCCTGGAAGACCGCGGACGGCACATGACTCGGTACCGACGCATGGCTCATGTTGATCGGGCCCGGGTAGGCGCTGCCATCGCTGTCGCTGAACTGCCCCTCACCGCCAGCGACGCGCCAGGATGACGGCGCGGCCAGGGAATCGGCGGCCCAGTTGGCCCCTCCGTCGATCGCCGCAACCTGTGGACCGCCGACATTGATTCGGTAGAGGACGCCGACGGCGGCCGAATTGCCGGCCCCGCTCAGTACCGTCTGCAGTGGCGTCCGCCCGGGCGACAGGATCGAAAGCGTCGCCATGCGAGTGCCTCCCACCTGTGGCGTGAACTCGACCTGGACCTGCACGCTCGCACCTGGCGCGATGATGATCGGTAGCGTGTTCGGGCTGAGGACACGGAAGTCCGGGTTGCCGCTGAAGGTGAATCCGCTGACGATGACGCCCTGGTCGCCCCCACTGACGCTGACCGTCAGCGGCAGCACGCGCGCGCTCCCGGTAATCACTTGGCCGAAATCCAGGCTGGTAGGTGCTTGCAGCACGCTGGTGTCGATGGCAGTGCCCTGCGGCGGAGCGTTGCCGAACAGATAGAGCGCTTCGAGATCGAGCGGCGCGCCAGTCGGGCCTCCACGTTGCGAGGAACCTGCCGCGACGTAGAAACCGGACCCATTGACGATGGCCTGGGTCGCATGGCGCGGCGTGCGCATCGGCGCCACCGTGCGCCAGGTCCTGGCGGTCAGGTCCATGGCATGGGTTTCGGCATGCGCACTGGACTGCAACCCACTTTCACCACCGGCGACGATGATCTCGTTGCCGACGATCGCTGTCGCCGCGGCGGCGCGCGGAATCGGCAGGTTCGAAGCTGCCGGGAGCGTCGTCCAGCTGTTGCTCGCGATGTCGTAGACGTCGACCGGGGCGATCGTGTCATCGAAGATGTCACCGTCCGCGCCGGCATTCGAGTCGCGGCCGCCGACCGCATAGATCTTGCCCAGGTGGGCGACCGCGAAGAAATGGTCGCGTGGGTTCGGGATCGGTGCCAGCGCGGCGAAGGTGCCGGTCGCAGGGTCATAGACATCGACCAGCGGCGATACCGGGCCATTGTGGCCGGTGGTGTTGCCGCTGACGAGGTAGATCTTGCCGCCGACTGCGACCGCGCCGCCACCACCGCGCAGGCGTCCGGCCGGCATGGCGGGTCCGATGGTCCACACGTCTGCTGCCGGGTCATAGATCCAGACGTTCGCTGACTCGGGTTCGGAGCAGCATTCGCCGGTCATTGCGCCAACCGTATAGATCAGGCCGTTGAGCTCGACCGCCTGAAAATGGTGCAGCTTGATTGGCGACGAGGCGCGTGTCTGCCACACACCAGTCGCGAGATCGTAGCTGCGCACGGCGTTCGATTCACGGCCGCCGACGATGTAGAAAGCGTCGCCGGCCTGGACGAAGCCGCCCTCGTGGCGGGTCTGGTCGAAGTTGGCGATCTCTACCCACTGCCCAGGACCGCTGCCGGCGCTGTAGCTGACGTCGAAGTAGTCCCAGGTCGCACCGTAGCTCGGCGCGCTCGCGCCCCGGGTGGCGATCGTGCCAATCGCAAGCCCGTTGGCATCGCTCGGGTTGAGCCAGGCCAGCGGGATGTTGAGCGGGGAACCGAGTGCATGGCTCACGGTGTCAGTGCCCAGGATCACACGGGGCTGCACCGCGCCCGTCTGGGCATTGACCGCGAGCAGGAAGTCGACCGAGCCCGCGTTGAGGATGTTGGCACCGCCCCAGGCGCTCGACGTGTATTGCTGGGTGCTGGCAACGCCGTTGCTCTCGAGGGTCACGCGCACGACGCCGGCGCCGGCGCCGTCGCCACCAAGCACGATGCGCAGATAGTTGTCCTGGTCACCATTGCCGAGATAGATCCCGTAGGCCTGCGTCGCTTGAGGCGTGCTCGCACCGCCTCCGATCGCGAAGAACGGCGGGCGAATACGCGCCCGGACCACGAACGGCGGACTGCTGGTGTGGGCATCGACGCCGAACTGGAACGCGTATTCCTGCGTATTGGCGGCACCGCTGGCATCACCGCTACTGACCGCTTCAACGGTCAGCTGGCCGACCGCGCCACCGGCGGCGAGGAGCTCGTCGTCGAACTGCTGCAGCCAGGTGGTCGTGCCGTTGCGCGGCAGCATGAGCCCGGTGAAGCCGAGGCCGAACAGGCCAGTGCCAGGATCGTTGGCAAACAGCGGATAGTGCAGTGGCAGCGACGTGGACAGCCCATTCTGCGCATCCAGTGCGAAGACGTCATTGATGTCGAGAACGCTGTCGTTGTCGTCGTCGGGATCGTTGAGGTCGGAGGTCAGGTCGCGGTCGAAATCATCCGGGGTGCTGCCGGCGGAGCAGGGGTTGGTGCCGTTGTCCTGTTCATCGCCGTTGGTGTAGCCGTCGCCATCGGAGTCTTCGGTGGGAATGTTCGGGTTGCAGGTGGCACCCGTCGGTTCGAAGACCATCACGTTGTTGGCGCCATAGGTGGCCACCCAGATCGTGCCCGGGAAAATCGCCCCGTTGCCCTGGGCGGTCACGTCCAGCGGCTGCGAGCCGAAGCCGCCCAGCAGTACTTCGCACTTGCCGATCGAGGCGCCGTCGTCCGAGCCCGGCAGGTCGACCAGGCCGCCGGTTGCATTCGGCTTGCATCGATAGAGGTTGCCGTTGAAAGAGGCCGCCAGCAGGTCGCCCTGCATGACACCGTTGAAGTTGCTGGCGGTGTACTCGGCCAGGCCGTTGGTCGAGGAGGTGATCAGCTCGAGCGCTCCAAGCTGCGGCGTGTATTCGCACTGGCGCGGGTCATTCGGATAGTTGGCCATGGTCACACCCTGGCCGGTCGGGAGCAGCGCGCCGAACTGGTAGACCGGCCCGGTCTGCACGAACGCGCCGCCGCCCTGCTGCACGTAGTTGTAGATGCCACTCAGTGCCGGGAACGCGCGCAGCGGTGTCGGGTGCCCGCCGTAATAGCCGGCGGAAGCGATCAGGTGCAGGCCGTCACTCATGGTGATGCTGGCATTCTCGTTGAGCTCGTTGGTGCAATAGTCACCGGCGCCCGGGTTGTAGGTGACGCCAGCCTGGTTGATCCAGCCCTTCTCCGCGCCGGTCGAATCACGCAGCTTCGGGGTGCCGCCCCAGCCGCCGTTGGCGCCGTTGTCCCAGGTCCAAAGCTTGCCGTTGCTGGCGACCAGCACGTCGTAGGGGTTGCGATAACCAGGCGAGTGGATCTGCACCGGGCTGCCGGGCTCGCTGATCGCCTGGTTGAAGCCGTCGTTGCCGCCGAAGGGATCGCCCGGATCGACGCTGAAGTTGCGGCGCGGATGGCCAACGGCATACGGAAAGGCGGGGTCGCTCGAGGTGATGTTCGTGCGCGTCGGGTCGTCCAGGGTCAGCAGGTCATAGACGAATTTCGTACCATTGCGCGAATCCGTGAACGGGCCGCCGTTGGCGGTTTCCATTGCCGCGATCGCATTGAGGTCAATGACCAGGATCGCTGCCGCCAGGAAGTACTCGGTGGTCCCGGAAAAAGAGTAGCTGGGTGCCCCCTGATTGGTGTTGCCGCCTACCGCCAGGTAGAGCTTGTTGGTGGCTGGATCGAGGTCCATGCCGTTGTTGGAATGATTTTCTTCCGAGCGCGGCAGGCCGCGCACGATGTCGACCCGTTCCCAGCTGAGGCAGTTGCCGGCCGCGACGCCACCCGTGCATTTCAGGCGGGTGACGATGCCGGAGTTGGTGTCGAGACCGGAGTCCTGCGCGACCGCGATGCGCGGGTCGGATGAGGTCACGTAGAGCACCGGATTGCTGGCGGTGCCGGTGACCAGGAGTCCAGTGACCTGGCGCCGCGCACAGTCAGCCGTGCACGCACCACCGTTGTCATCGCGGTTCTGGATGTCGCGGATGAGGTTGATGACTTCCGTGTGTGAGGCGGTGTAAGTGCCAGCTTCGCTGCGCACCACGGTGAACGCGCGGACGACGCCGTATTGCTCGGAGACGTACAGACGGCTGTCCGGGCCGAACTGCAGCGAGGTCGGGTTGTTGGCCGGGACGGGCAGCCCGCTTGCGGTAAACGACTGCGCAACGGCGCCGGTAGTGATCGCCCAGAGCAGCAACCCCCCGAGCCCAGCGACTCCGTGTTTCGTGCTCATTTGTGACCTCTTGATCGATCCGAATGCGCAGCACGCGAAAGCGCGAACCGGCTGATCGACGCACCCTAAGGCAGCCTTCAAACCCTTCTCTGTGCGCGCGCACACAATCGAACTCTTCACGTCGGGGTGGAGTCAGGTTGCTCGCTGTTATAGCCCGGGTAAGCGCAGCGCACCCGGGGGCACCCCTGCGATCTTTCCCGTGCGCCTTTGGCTCACCCGGGCTACCGAAGCCATGCCCGTGTACGCAAACGCACCGAACGCACACACCCGGGGGTTTAGCCTGCGCTCATCCGGATAAGGCAGCGAAGAGATGAGTGTCGCGGCGATCAAGCGGCCTGGGATTGCCACGCACTATCTGCGCTACCTCAGCAGCAACGTGCTGGTGGTCGCGGCCGGGTTCATCTCCTTCCCCTTGCTGACGCGGCTGCTCGATAACCGCGAGTTCGGCCTGCTCGGCTACTACGAGGCGTGGCTGGCGCTGATCGCGAGCGTGCTCAAGCTCGGCAGTCAGCATGCGATCTTGCGCCTTTATCCGCACGCCGGCAGCAGTGCCGAACTGGCGCATTTCCGCAGCAACCACGTGCTGCTGCCCTTTGCCTTGTCGATGTCGCTATGGGTGTGCTGCGCGGCGCTCGCCTGGATGTTGAGCGCGCGGCTGCCGCACAGCGAGCACACGCTGGTGTTGCTGCTGTTGCTGACCGTGCCGGTGATGATCTGGTGCAGCCTGGTCGAAGCGGTGATGTATGCGCTGGAGCGTTCCGACATCACCCTCTGGATGCGCACTGCGTGGCGCTGGAGCGAGCTGGCACTGGTGATTACGACGCTGGTCTTCATCGAGCGCTCGGCCTCGGGCGTGCTGGGAGCCAAGCTCGTGGTCTACGCGGTGGTCGCCTTCGGGCTCACCTGGTGGTTTCGGGGCTGGCTGCGGGCACCGCTGGTGCGGCCGTCGCGCGCGCTCGTAGTCACCGGGCTCGCCTTCGGCGTGCCGATGATGTTCAACGAGCTCACCTATGTGCTGTTCGGCTTTGCCGACCGCATCCTGCTGCGCTGGCTCTCCGGCAGTCTTACCGAGGTTGGCGTCTACAGCGTTGGCTATGGCCTGGCGATGGCGGTTGGCACCATTTTCGGCGCCACCTTGAACCAGGCGTTCACACCGACGGCGGTGCGCCGCTATGAAACCGAAGGGCCCGAGTCGGTGGTCGCGCTCAAGCGCAACATGCTGGACGCCTGGATCGCCGTCGTCGCGCTGGCGAGCGCCTGGATGCTCGTGGCCGGTAGCGATTTCTTCATCCTGCTCGCCGGTCCCGACAAACTGCGCTCGGCGCCGATATTCGTGATCGTGGCCGTGTGCGTGATCTGGTACTCGCTGTTCGAGATTGCCCAGTACGGCCTGTTGCTGGAGCGCCGAGCGCGCCGCTTCCTGCTGCTGACCATGGCCGCGGCCCTGTTCAATTTGATCGCCTGCGTGCCGCTGATAGTGCGCTGGGGCGTCATCGGCGCGGCGGCAGCGACGGCGGCGGCCTACGCGCTGCTCGCCTGGCTGCAGTACCGGAATTGCCCGCGCGAGCTTCGCTACCTGCCGCCGCCACTCTATTTCCTGCTGGCGCTGGCATTCCCGATTGGCCTCTACCTGCTCGTCGACGGCTTCGGTCATTTCGGTGCCGAGAATGCGTGGCAGCGGCTGCTCGTCGGCACGCTCGCCGTGCTGCTGCCGGGCATGCTGCTGGTCGCAACCGTGAGGCCGCTGCGAGAAGGCCTGCTGCGCCTGTTGCGTCAGCGCCGCGGCGGGGCCAGCTGATGTATCTCCTGCTCTCGCCGCTCACCTGGGTGTGGCTGGCGCTGCTCCTCTGGGCAGCAGGGCACCACTGGCGGCGCCGCTGGTTGCGGCGCATGGCCATGGCACTCGGGCTGCTGGCCGCGGCCACGATGACGCCCTTGGTCGCCAACGCCCTGGTCGGGGCGATCGAGCAACGCGCAGATGCAGGCCCCGAAGATCATTGCGAGCGAGCCGACGCTCTGGTGGTCCTGAGTGCCGGACTGGGACGGACTCCGCGCAACGCCAGCGATCATGGGTCGCTGAGCGATATCTCGCTCGCACGCCTGTTCGAGCTGATCGAGCGCCCGCCGAACGCGGGGATGCCATTGATCATCTCCGGCGGCGGACCTCACCCGATCCCCGAGGCGCAGTTGCTGGCGACACTGCTGGAGCTGCTCGACCCGCGCTTCGAGCCGACCCTGGAGAATCGCTCCCGGACAACTTGGGAAAGCGCGCTCGAAGTTGCGAAAATGCTGCCGCCACCGCGTCACATCGCGCTCGCCAGCAGCGCCTTGCACCTGCCGCGGGCACGCCTGGCGTTCGAAGCAGCTGGCTTCAGCGTCTGCCGCAGGCCGCTCGACCGGCGTCATGTCGCCGTCGGTGGCATCGGTGCGGTGACGCCGCAAACTTCATCCCTGCGCAAGACCGAAGCGGCGATGCATGAGCTGGTCGGTGAGGCGTACTACCGATTTCGAGCACGCTACAGAAAGGAAGAGACATGACCGAAAATATCTACGACGCCCTGCGCGAAAGCCACGAGATCCAGCGCTCACTGCTGCGCCGGTTGCTGCGCAGCAAGCCGGGCACGCGCGAGCGGATCGAACTCTTCACCGCCACCCGCCGCGAATTGGAAGCGCACGAGGCGGCCGAAGAGCGTTTCCTCTATGTGCCGATGCTGATGGACGACATGGGCCTGTCAGCCAGCCGCCATGCCTTGCACGAGCACCACGAGATCGACGAAATGGTCGAAGACCTGCAGATTCGCGATCACTCCACCGCCGAGTGGCTCGCGGGGGCGAAGGCGCTCTCGCACAAGGTCCATCACCATTTGCGCGAGGAGGAGAAGAAGTTCTTCCAGGTTTCAGGAAAAATCCTGAGCGAAGTGCAGAAGGACAAGCTCGCGAAGGGCTACCGCAAGGACTACGAGCGGATGCATCGGAAGCTGGCGGGGGAGTAGGTATTGGGCTTGCGTGGGTCCGGACCTTGTCCGGACGTTTTTTTGCGTTAGAAGGCGAAGAGCGTCCGGACAAGGTCCGGACCCACGCAAAGCCAGGGCCGTCAGGCGGTCATGCGTTCAAGTTCCAGCGCCTGGCCATAAACCGCCAGCAAGCGCTGCCCGATCGCGTCCCACCCGTACTCGCGCTCGGCGGCGCGTCGGGCGGCTGCGCCCAGGCGCGCGCGCAGGTTGGGATCGGCGAGCAGGCGACATACCGCATCAGCGAATTCCTGGGGCGTGTCGGCGAGCAGCGCTTCCTCGCCGTCCACCAGTGCAATGCCTTCGGCGCCGATGCGGGTGCTGACGATCGCCTTGCCCATGGCCATGGCTTCCAGCAGCTTGAGGCGGGTGCCGCTGCCGGCCCGCAGCGGAACCACGTAGACCGCGGCGTCGAGCACGCGCGGGCGCAGGTCATCGACGAAGCCGGTGAACACGACGGCTGATTCGAGACCGGCTGGCGCCAGCATGCCGCCACTCTGCCCGATCACGGTGAGCGTGGCCGGGCGCCGTGCGCGAATGAGCGGCAGCACATCCGCCAGGAACCACTCGATGCCGTCGCGATTCGGAAACCAGCTCATCTGGCCGACGAAGACGAGCGTGTCACTGTCCGGCGCGGGAGTTGGCCGCGGTTGATAGCGGTCGAGATCGACGCCGTTCGGGATGACCGTCACTGGCGTCCGCGGGGCCATCGCCGCGAGCCGCTCGGCATCTGCCTGCGAGCACGCCAGCACCGCCGCAGCACGCGCGCACGCGGCCGCTTCGAAGCCCGCGAGCTCGCGCGCCTGAAGGCGCAGCAGCGCCCGTTTCCAGGCGCGGGTTTCGATCTGCGCATGCGCCGTAAGCAGCAGATGCTCGACGTTGTGCTCGTTGAGTACGACCGGGATGTGCGCGGGCACCTGCGCGATCAGCCCAGCCACCGCCAGGATGTCGAGGTGCACCAGGTCCACTTGTCCCAGCAGTTCCGCGAATTTGAGCTCGAGTGCGCCAGTCATGTAGCGCGCGCTCAACAGGGGCCGGCCGTGGCCTAGCCAGCGTGCCAGCATCGGCAGTGCGGCGCGCGGATCGGACACGGGCAGGATCTCGACGCAATGCACGCTCTTGACCGTCGCCGCCAACACCGGATCGGGAACCCGCGGATCCTGCGGACGCTGCAGGCTGAGGAGATGCACTTCGTGCTGGCTCGCGGCCGCGCGCAGCAGGTGCCAGGAGCGCAGCTGATGGCCTTCCGTGGGCGGGTAGGGGAGACGCGAGGTGACGAACAGCAAGCGCGCCATCTAGCAGCCTGTCGGGCTGTCAGCGTGAGATGCGTTGTGTGGCTGGACGGATGGATGCAAGGCGCGGTGCGCAGCCAATGGCTCTTCCATTGGCAAGCAGCGCAACGCAGCAGACGCCGTACAGACACGCAATCCGAAGGACCGGACGGCCTTTTGGCGATCGGGACCAACAAATCGAACCGAAAAATCCAAGTTTCTCTCCAGTTTTAATCGAAGCCTTGAGCCAAAAGGGCGTCCGGCGCACTCACGATGAAAGACCGACAGGCTGCTAAGCTCTCCATAGGCGCCGCAGGTCGCGGTGCCGTAGATACATCGGCAGCGAAAGCAACGCTGCCGCATTCAAGGTTACGAAGCTGCCGGCGGTGGTCGCCAGCGGTACATGGCGCATCAGGCGCGGGGCGTACACGGTTGCGGCGGCGATTCCGTAGGCGCCCAGCTGCAGCCAGAATGCAGCGCGCGCGAGCGCACCAGTCGCCAGCGCCGAGCTCACGAAGGCGGCGAGCAAGGCCCACGGCGCCAGCAGTCGCAACAGTTTGTGCGAGACCCAGGCAAACCAGACCGGATTCGCGGTCGGTGACAGCAGCCAGGGCTGCAGCGCGATCAGCTGCCAGTTGCCACTCAACGTACGCAACTTGCGACGAAACTCCTGGTGCAGCGCCTGCGAGGGCGTGTCTGCTGCGACTGCCGCGGGCTCGACGCGTATGCGCAAGCCCTGGCGCAGTGCCTGGATCGGCGTAAAGACATCGTCCAGCACCAGCCCGGCCGGCAGCGTCCGGAAGATCTCGGTGCGAATCGCATACACCGCCCCGCAGGCGGCGTGCGCCCAGCCGAGCTGGCCTTCGGCATGGCGCAGCGCCCGCTCGATGCGTGCGTAGCTGCCGTCCGCGGCGACCGCATTGCCATCAGCGTCGGCGCCGAGCGTGTGCACTTCACCGGACACCACCGCCACGCCGGGCTCGGCGAGGGCCGCCACGAGCGCCGCGATGGTGCCTGGCGAGAAGCGCTGGCGGGCGTCGGCAAAAACCGTGATCGGCGTGCGCACCTCGCCCATCGCGGCATTCAAGGCCAGCGCCTTGCCGCCCGCCTCGGGAAGCCGCAACACGCGCGTACGCCGCAGGCCGAGCGAACGCACGACCTCGCAGCTGCCGTCGTCGCTGCCATCGTCGACGATCAGGATGTCGATGCGGTCGGCCGGATAGTCGCTGGCGAGCAGGTTTTCGATGCGCCCGCGCAAGCGGCCACATTCGTTCCGGGCGGCGAGGACAACGGTCACCGGCGGGGTCGCGTCGACCAGACTCTCGTCAGTGCTTTTGGGGGAGCGGCCATGGGCGAGATCTGCTGCCGTGCTTTTCCGCTGCACCTTCGCCAACACCAACGCCAGCGCCGGATAGCCCGCGAAGGTGTAGCCGGCGAGCGCGATGGCGAGCCAGAAAATGAGATCGGCGCTCATCGCACCAGCGCCTGGCGCAGGCGATCGTAGTTGCGGTCGCCGATGAGGCGCTTGGGCAGTGCCAGCAGCCGGTGCCGCCAGCGCACGCGCTGCACCGTCGAGCCTTTCCACGCGAGGATCTGGTCGAAGCCGTCGAGCTTGAGATCGCGGGTGATGGCGACCCGTTCTGCGTAGTGCCCGGCACGGTAGTTGCGATTGATCCCCGGCACCGAGTTGAAACAATGACGAAAGCCCGCCCGCGTCGCCGCCGCGAGCTCGCGCGCGCCGCCGCGACCGCCGGGCAGCGCGAGCAGGTCGACTTCCCCGCCGCTCCATTGCTGCAATTGGCCACGGCTGCGCAACATTTCCTCATCGAGCTCGGCATCGCTGAGCGTATTCAGGAAACGGTGGCTGGCACCGTGCGCGCCGATGACCATGCCGGCGTCGGCGAGCTCGCGCACCTGGGTCGCGGACACGCTGCCGGGGCGATCGACAAAGTCACTGGTGATGAAGAACACCGCCCGCAATCCGAGGCGCTTGAGAATCGGCAGCGCGACCGTGGCGTCGGCGACGTCGCCATCGTCGAAGGTGATCATCACTTCGTCGGTCGGCGCCGTGGAGAGCGTCCCGCCGGGCACGTAGGCGCGTCCGAAGCGTGCCCGCAGGCGCAGCATCTGCGCCTCGAAATCCGCTGAATCGACGCTGTAGCGCGGGTCGAAGTGTCCGGCGCTCAGCGGCTCGTCGTGGATGCCGTGGTACATCAGCACCAGCAGGCTGTGCGGCCAAGATTCGTTCGAGTCGGTCATCGGAAACGCCCCGCAAACACCGGCGGTGGTTCCGGCTCGGGAACCGCTGCCAGCGTGTAGTTGCGCATGACCAGGCCAAGGTAGAGCCAGAAGTGGGCAATCATCGGGTAGTGGGTGAAGCGGTCACCAAAAAGATTGCCGCAGAGCAGGGCAATGAAGGCCGCGCACATGCCCAGGGCGAGCCCGTATTCGACGCTGTCGGGTGCTGCCCGGCGCAGCCCACGCAGCAGCAAGCGGCCGATCGCGTAGAGCATGCCGAGCAGGACGACGGCGCCGAGGAGCCCTTTTTCCGTGAGCTCGCGGAGGAAGAAATTGTGGGTATCGGTCAGCCGCGGATTGACCTCGGCGTGGTGGAAAGTGTGATATCCGCTGCCGAGCAGCGGCCGCATGGCGAAGTTTTCGCGCGCGATCTGCCAGAACTGGAAGCGATTTTCGGTGCTCTCGTCGCGTGCCCCCTCGGCAACCTCGATGCTGCTGAAGCGCTCGAGCACGGACGGCGGCAGCACCGCCGGCAGCACCAGCATCAGCAGCAGCCCCGGCACCAGGATGCGCATGCGCAAGCCGCGCAGCAGCACGATGCAGACGGCTCCCAGCAGGACCGCCACATAGGCGGTCCGCGAGTAGGTGAGAGCGATGCCGATGGCAGCACAGGTGGCGGCGATCGCGGCCCAGAGCCGCAGCCGACCGTGCTGGCGCGCGCCGACCACGAGCCCGAGTGCAACCAGCATCGCGGTAACGAAGAACGCCGCGATCTCGTTCGCGCCCAGGTCTACGAAGGTGCCGGGAATGCGCATGTCGTGGCTGTAATGCCAGGACTTCACCGCGTTGTGCTGGTCGATCACCACCATGAGCATGTACGGCATCGGCAGCAACGAGGTCAGCACCAGGCGCCGGACGGCGCCGCCCTCGAGCGTGCTCAGCTGGGCCAGGAACAGGAAGCTGACGCCGATCGCCTGGTCCTTGAGCGCGTTGGCGTGCAGGTCACTGTCGCTGACATTGCCGAAGCCGACCAGCAAGGCGATCACACTGACCGCGAGATAGGCATAGACCCAGCCATTGACGCCCGTGCGCACCAGGCTGCCGCCACAGCGCCAGGCCATCAGCAGGGCACCGATGAACATCAGGTTGAGAAAATTGAGACCGCCAAAGCCGCGCGGAAAATAGCCGTTGTAGATGTTCTGCAGCGGGATCAGCAGTACGAAGGCAAGCAGTATCCAGTTGTGCGTCGATGCACTCGTGGCCGACAGGTGGTCGGGCGGCAGGGTGCCCACCTCGGCGTGCGCGCTCATGCTGCGAGCGCCTGCTGGTAGACCTCGGCATAGGCATCGGCCATGCGTGCGACCGAATAGCGCTCGTCGACCCGCGCCCGCAGGCGTGCATCGATCGACTCCCGCGGGCGCAGATCGCACAGGGCCGCCGTCAGGGCAGCGCCATCACCGACTGGAATCACCTGGCAATTGGGCAGGTCGCGCAGGACCTCCGGCAGCGCGCCGACGGCCGATGCAATCACCGGACAGCCGCAGGCGAGCGCCTCGAGCACAGCCATCGGCATGCCTTCGCTGAGCGAAGGCAGCAGCAGTGCATCCAGGGTCGGATACCAGTCTTCGAGCGCACCACGCGCACCCGGCATGCGCACCTGGGAGGTGAGGCACAAGTCTTCGATGAGCGCCTGCAGCTCGGCGCGCAGCGGCCCTTCGCCATGGATGGTGAGCTCGATCACGTGGCCGTGCGCACGGGCTGCCGAGACCGCACGGATCAGCTGCCCGAGGTTCTTTTCCGGTGACAGGCGCGCCGCGGTGCCGATGCGCACGGTGCCGCCATCGTTGTCGGCGCTGCGCAGCGGCAGCGCATGTGCCGGAAAGCGCCCGAGCTCGATGCCGTTGTCGATGCGTGCGATGCGCTGCTCGCGCAGCCCGGCGTCCCTGAGTGCGCCAAGAATGCTGTCGGAAACCGCGCAGACGCGATCGAAACCGCGCAGCAGCTTGAGCTCGAGCTCCCGATACAGGCGCGCACGCGGGCCGTCGTCGACCCAGCCGTGCACCGTCGCGATGCGCTTCAGGCCGAGCCCCCGCGAAGCCAGGTAGCCGTAGCTCACTGATTTGTAGTCGTGGCAATGCAGCACCGCGTGCGGCGGCAGCGCGCGCAGATGCTCGCGCAGGCGGCTCACGCAGGCGAGGTCGAACGCACCGCGGCAGGGCAGGGACAAGGTGTGCAGTCCGCGCTGTTCGGCAGCGTCGAGGAGTGCAGGCCCCGGCCCGGCGTGGGCGAAAGCGGTCAGCACGGGCTGCGGACCGCGGCGCGCCTGTTCGCTGCAGAGGCCGAGCAGCATCTGCTCGGCCCCGTACATGCCGCTCGAGGAGCGCAGGTGCAGTGTCGGCACGCTCATCGCCGACGCTCGCCGACGCACTCGCGATAGAGCGCATCGTACTTGGCCACCATGGCCGCGATCGAAAACTCGGTGGCGACGCGGATGCGCCCGGCGCGTCCGAAGGCCGCACTGCGCTTGCGATCGTCGAGCAATTCTTGCATCGCCGCGGCCAGCTGCTCCGGTGCGTGCGCCGCCACCAGCAGGCCGCTGCGCCCATGATCAACTGCTTCTGGGTTGCCGCCGACCGCACTGGCGACGACCGGCAGCCCGCAGGCCATCGCCTCCAGCACGGCATTGGATGAGCCCTCGGTTTCGGAGCAGAGCACGAAGGCATCACTGGCCTGCAGCAGGCGTTCGATGTCGCTGCGCTCACCGAGGAAGCTCACGCGCGCGCTGATTCCAAGGCGGCCGGCCTCGGCCTTGAGCGGCTCCAGCTGGGAACCGCCGCCGACCAGCAGCAGCCGTGCCGCCGGATCGGTCAATCGCGCAAACGCGGCCAGCAGGTCACCGTGACGTTTGACTGGCTCGAGGCGCGCGACGCAGGCGAAGGCATAAGCGTCGGGCGCGAGGCCCAGCTCGGCGCGCACGCGTGCCCGCTCGCCCGGTGTTGCCGGGCTGAAACGCAGCATGTCGACGCCGTTCGGCAGGCAGCGCAGGCGCGCCGCACCCAGGCCCTCGTCGATCCCAAGCTGGTCGAGCACCGCCTGCGACGGCGCGATCACCCAGTCGAAGCGTGGATTGAGTCGTCGGAAGGCCGCCCGCAGTCGCGAGCTTTTCTGAAAGCCGGTGTCGCGCCGGTTGCTGATCCGGAGCGCGCCGGCGGGACCGCGCGGCAACAGCGCGCAGAGCAGGTCGGCCTTCTCGTGCTGCGATTGGATCAGGTGGTACTGGCCGCGCAGCACGCGCGCACACAGCTGGGCATAGACGCGCAACGCGCGCAGCCCATAGGCCGCCCCGATCGGCAGGTATTCGAGGCGCAGGCCCGGCCACAGCGCCAGCGTCGCGTTGCCGGCGCCATCGGGCGGTGCGGCCAGTTGCACGACATCGACCGCAAACCGTGTCGGGTCAAGGCCGGCCAGCAGGTTGCGTAAGAAGCGTTCACTGCCGCCGGGTCCCAGGATCGCGGTATCGGTAACCACCAGCAAGCGCAGCCGCGGGAGTGCCGATTCGAGCTGGCTGGCCGCCGCCTTGGCAGTCGTGAGCGTTTGCGTTCCCGGGCTCATCGGCCACCCGAGTACATCAGGTAGAGCGACGCCGAGTTCGCCGAAAATTCTGCCGCCGCCAGGTTGCTGTCCCGCTGTTGGCGAGCGACGCCTGCACGCAGTTTCCAACGCGGGGTGAGATCGCGCTCGAAGTTGACGCCGACGAAGGTATCGCGATCCCGTCGCGTGCTGCCCTGGAACGCGAAGCGCTCGCTCGCCACGCCGGCGTCGATCCGCATGAGCGGCGTCAGTGCGCGGGTGACCCCGAACTGCGCTCCGCGCGAGCTTTCCAGCGCCTGCGGCCCGGCGCGCAGGTAGTCATAGTCGCGTCCAAAGGCCGACGCCCGCACCTGCGTGCGGGTGCCCTGCCAGCGCCAGCCGAGATCGATCGCACCGAGGCGATAGATGTCGTCGCCGATCAGCGTGCGCCGCGCTTCATAGCGAAACGGGTCGAGCGGGTTGCGCACCTGGCCGAGCTCGCGCCCGGCATCGGACAGCTCGTGGCGCAGGAACGCGCTGAATTCGTGGCTCAGAAGCGGGGAGTAGCGCAGCCGAAAATGCACCAGCGGTCGGGAGATTCCTGGACCGTTTTCGGGATCGATCCGGCTGTGTCCGACGGCTACGGCGAGGGCGCTGCGCGGCAGCTCGCGCTGGTGGCGCAGTACCAGGTCATCCCGGCGGAAGTCGCGTGCGCCAAGACCCTCCCGGAAGTCGACCGCGCTGCTTTCCAGACCCGCCGCGAAGCTCTGCACGGGATCGGTCTGCCGCGTTACCCAGGCCGAGACCAGCATGCGGTCATGGTCGAAGGCCGGCGTCTGCTCGGCAGTTGCGCGCCCCACCTGCGCCTCGATGCGGGTCATGAAGCTTTTGGGGCTGCCGAGCAGCAGGATCGGACCGGTCTGGAACAGATTGGTCTGCTGGCGGTTGCCGGGATCGTCCGGGGCTTGCGGATCGATGCTCTGCACTTCGGCAAAATCCTGGAAGCTCCAGTAAAGGCGCTGCGGCAGGATCGCCCAGTCGGCAATGAGTGCCGCGCGCGCCCGGGGATCGACGCCGGAGTCGAGGCCACTACGCTCGATGCGCATCTCGCCATCGCCGCGGACGCGCCAGCGCCGGCCCGAATGCAGCACTGAATAATTGAAGCCTGGCGCGAACAACAAGTCGCCCGAGCCGCCGTCGCGGCTGCGCTCGACGTTGTCGGTGTAGTCAAAGCCCACCCAGGCCGAATAGCGGAGGTGGTCGGGTGGCGGCACTTGGGCGGCGACGGTGCCGGCGCCGAGCAACAGGGCGGCCGGGAGCGCATTCGCCGTCACGCGTGTGGGTCCGGACCTTGTTCGGACGCTCTCGCTCTCCGAGCGCCCGAAAAGCGTTCGGACAAGGTCCGAACCCACACAGCCAGGACACGTGCTTCCTTGAGACGGTCGGAAAAGCGTTCGGACAAGGTCCGAACCCACACGACGCTTTTCTTGCGGGCCCATGTGGTGCGCTCAGGGCAGCTCGTTGAAAACCACGCCCGCGAACTTGTCGGGGTCGAACACGCGCGCGGCCTGCGCGATTGCTTCCGGCTCATGCATGCCGGCACCGGCCACCAGCACCACCAGATCCGCGCGCTCGGCGAGCATGCGCGCTTCCGGCGTCCCGACTGCCTCAGGGGCGTCGAGCACCAGGCAGCAGTGCGGGAAGCGTCCGGTGAGGCGGACCACCAGCGCATGCATGCGCAGCGAGGCGAGGTGATCGCCGCCACCACGCGGCACCTTGCCGGCGGGGATCACATCGAGCCGCTCTAGTCCGGTCGCGTAGATGATCTGCTCGGCGTGGACGTTCGGCGAGCGCAGGTAGTCCCAAAGACCCGGGCCGCTCTCCGGCTCGAAGGTGCTTTCGGCGGTCGGGCGACGCGGGTTGCAGTCGATCAGCAGTGCCGTGCGGTCTTCTTCCAGTGCGATCGCCGCGGCCAGGTTGCGCGCCACGAAGCTGGAGCCGCAGCCCGGGCTGACGCCAGTCACCAGGATCACCGGGCTGCGCACTTCACTCGCCAGGAGCAATCGCGTGCGCAGCTCGCGGAAGATGTCGGTCGGCCGCGGATCCTCCAGGTCTTCGTGGATCAGCCGGCGCGCTTCGAGCTTGACGGCCGTGAGCTCGGTACCGGGGCCATTGCGCGCGATCGAGCGGGCAATCGCGGTGACCGGGACGTTGTCTCCTTCCGTGCGTTCCAGGGCGCGGCCTTCGCCGCCGGAGGACGCCATCGACTTGCCGTCGCTCATGAGCCGACCACCAGCTTGAAGACACTGGCCGCCGCGAGCAGCAGGACGCTGCCGCCAACCGCGACCAGCGCGAAGCGCATGTCACTGATCAGCCGGCGCTGGTCGCTGCTGTTCCAGTACATCGGCACCGCTGCGAGCACCGGGATCCCGGTGCTGCGCTGAATCGCGTTGGCCGAGCGCAGGCGCGGATCGAGCTGCACCATGACCAGCAACAGTGCGAGCGGCAGCGCGGAGGCCGCCGCCAGCCCGCCAATGACGAAGTGCAGGAAGCGCAGTCCGGTCGCACGCGTCGGCACGCTCGCTTCCTCCTGGATCTGGAAGCTCAGGCCGCGGCCTTCCTCGTCCAGGGTCAGCGACAGGCGTGCGTATTCGAGCCGGCGCAACAGATCCTGGTAGAGGTCGCGCGGAACATCGCGCTCACGCGCCAGTTCGGCGAGCTCGGGCGAAGGATCGGCCATCTCGCGCACCCGCTCGAGCTCGGCGTTGATCTCTGCCTCGGTCTGGGCGATGCGTGCCCGCACGGCCGCGCTGTCGCCACCGCCGCCGCCACTGCGCACGACGCGCGGCGCCGGCGTCTGCTGCAACTGGGCCGTCAAGTCGGCGACTGCACTGCGGGCCCGGCTCACATCCGGGTGCGCATCGGTGTATTGACGTTCGAGCGCGCTGAGTTCTTGCTGCGCGGCCGCCAGGCGCTGCCGCACCGGCGCCTGCAGGTCTTCGCCGACGGTGACCGTCGCGGCGACCCGGCCGGAGCCACTGTCGAGTCGAGCCTGGTCGGCGTCCAGCTTGCGGCGCAAAAGGCTGATCCGCGCCTCGATCAGCGAGGCCGGTTCGATGCGCGACTGCGGATTCTGTTCCTGGTAGCTGTCGAGCTTGGCCTGGGCAGAGTTGAGCTTGGTCTGGTAGTGGCTCACGCGATCGAGGATGAACTCATAGGCTTCGCGGCTTTCGCTCACCTGGGCCGCGCGGCTCTCGGCAAGGAATTCGTCGGCGAAGGTCTTGGCCACCAGATACGCGCGCTGCGGGTCCACGTCGCGGTATTCGATGCGCAGGAGGTTGTTGCGCGGCGAGCTGATCAGCGTGCGCTGCTGCAGCGCGTCGGCGCGCACATTGCGCTCCGCGGTGGATGGCGTGTCATTCAGCCAGCCACCCTTGGCGAGGACCCGGTCCATCACTTTCTGGCTGAAGATCACCTCGCGCGCGATGAGTACGCGCTCGGAGACATTGGTCGCCACCGCCTTGCCCTCCATCAACTTCTCGATGGTCTTGTCCTCGGAAACGAGGATGGTGGTGTTCGCCGAGTATTTCTTCGGCCAGCTCCAGCCGACCGCCAGCGCGGTCACGCAGATGACCAGGAACAGGATGGACAGCAGCCGCAGGCGCCGCCGACCTTCGCGCAGGAGGTTGCGCGCGAGCTCGGCGATCGAGAGCCGGTTTTCTTGTCGCAGGAGAGCGCTCATGTCGCAGTCGTCCGTCAGAAGTTGCGCTGCGGCACGCTGATCACGTCGCCGGGGTGCACCGGGTAGTTACTGCTGAGGTCGCCGTCCTCCAGCATCGCCTGGAGCGCCACCGGGTAACGTTCGGCGCTGTCGCTTCCACGGCGGTGCAGCCAGGTCCGATTGCCGGCCGCGAAATCGGTCGGCCCGCCGGCCGCGAGTACCGCATCGAGGACGGTCATGCCCTGGCGATACGGCAGCGAGACCGGTGTGCGGACGGCGCCCGTGACCCGCACGCGAGCCAGGTATTCGTGGCTGTTGAGCTCGGAGACCATCACCGTGACCTGCGGCTCGCGAACGAAGGCGCTGATGCGGGTGGTGATGTCCGCAGCGATTGCACTGGGCGACTGCCCGCCAGCCTGCACGTCGCCAATCAACGGCACAGTGATCTTGCCATCGCTGCGCACCGGCCCGGTCACATCCAGATCCGGGTTCTTCCAGATCTTGACGGCGACCACGTCATCGACGCCGATCAGGTAGTCGGCGCTCGTGGCAACCGGCTCGGGCGGAGCTGATGCGCGCGGCGGCGTGCTGGCGCAGGCGGCCAGCAACAACAACAGGAATGGGGCGAGATAGCGTGGCTGGATCATGGTCTTCACCGCTGTATCAAAGGTGGGACGAACGGGTGCCGACGCTGACGTCGGTAACGATCGCAAACTAGTCGAAGGCGCGAGCAGGTTCGGTTCGGCGCCGCACATAGCCGAGCAAGCCGGAGGCGTGCGGGAATGGGCTTTTGCCTTCGATGCTTCATCGAATCGCCCGTTTTTTCTCCATCGCTGCAGGCAGACTGCGCGCCAACAAAGCCTTCATGAGGCACCCCGGATGATTTCCGGACACCAGCAAAGGAGCTTCCCATGTGCGGAATCGTCGGCATTGCCGCACGTAGAAACATCGCGCCCGTCCTGATCGCGGGCCTGAAGGCGCTCGAGTACCGTGGCTACGACTCGGCCGGCCTCGCCTTGCAGACGGGCGGCGAACTGAAACGCATGCGCGCCCAGGGCAAGGTCCGCGAGCTGGAAAACCTGTATGCCGAATCCTCCTTGCCGGCCGACACGGGCATTGCACACACGCGCTGGGCGACCCATGGGGTTCCGAGTGAGCGCAATGCGCATCCGCACACCTCGCGCGAGCGTGTCTCGGTGGTGCACAACGGGATCATCGAGAACCACGAGCCCTTGCGCACCGAGTTGCGCGGGCGCGGCTATCAGTTCGATTCCGATACCGACACCGAAGTCATCGCCCACCTGATCGACAGCCATCTGCAGCAGGGGGAAAGCCTGCTGGCGGCCGTGCAATCGGCGATCGCACGCCTGGAGGGCGCCTATGCCATCGCCGTGGTCAGCGCCGATGACGAGCGCGAGGTGATCGGCGCGCGCCGCGGCTCACCGATGGTGGTCGGCCTAGGCGAAGGCGAGCAGTATCTCGCGTCGGATATTTATGCATTGCTTGGCGAGACGCGGCGCTTCATCTACATGGAAGACGGCGACGTCGTGCGCCTGACCCCCGACACAGTGGAAATTCTTTCCGCCGATGGCGCGCCGGTCGAGCGCCGCGTAAAGAATGCCGAGATGCGCGCCGACGCGGTCGAGCGCGGCACTTATCGCCACCACATGCTCAAGGAAATTCACGAGCAACCCAAGGCGATCGCGGACACACTCGAAGGCCGGATTGCCGGCGGGCGCATCCTCACCGAGATCTTCGGGCCGAGCGCGCGATCCCTGCTGGCACAGGTCAAGGCGATCCAGATCGTTGCCTGCGGCTCCAGCAACCATGCCGCCCAGGTCGCGCGCTACTGGATCGAGAATTTCTCCGGCATTCCATGCTTCGCCGAGATTGCCAGCGAATACCGCTACAGAAAGGCGGCGGTGCTGCCCGACACCCTGTTCGTGACCGTATCGCAGTCCGGCGAAACTTCCGACTCGCTGGCCGCGCTGCAGCACTCGCATGCGGCCGGTTACCTTGCCCGAATGGCCATCTGCAACGTGCCCGAAAGCTCGCTCGTGCGTGCGAGCGAGCTGGTGCTGATGACCCGTGCCGGCCCCGAGATTGGTGTCGCTTCTACCAAGGCCTTCATGACCCAGCTGGTCGCGCTGGCGCTGCTTTCGCTGGAGATCGGCCGCGCCAAGGGCATGGACGAGGCGCAGTACCGCGAATGCGTACGCCAACTGGAAACGCTGCCCACTGTGATCCAGCGTGCACTTGCGCTCGACCCGCAGATTGCGCACATGGCGCAATCCTTCGGCGACAAGCACCACGCCCTTTTCCTCGGCCGCGGCGTGCAGTACCCGATTGCCCTGGAAGGCGCGCTCAAGCTCAAGGAAATCAGCTACATCCACGCGGAAGCCTATCCCGCCGGCGAGCTCAAGCACGGCCCGCTCGCACTGGTCGACGATTCGATGCCGGTAATTGCGGTGGCCCCGAACGACCAGTTGCTCGAAAAGCTCAAGAGCAACATCCAGGAAGTCCGGGCGCGCGGCGGCCAGCTGTTCGTCTTCGCCGACGAGGAAGTCGCCGCCTCGATGGGCAGCGAGCAGGTGATCTCCATGCCATCCGCCGGCGCGTTCATCGCCCCGATGCTGTACACCATCCCGATGCAACTTCTGGCTTACCACGTCGCCGTGCTCAAAGGCACCGACGTCGACCAGCCGCGGAATCTGGCGAAGAGCGTGACGGTGGAATAGGGGCGTTTCGGTTTGGGGTTTCAGTTTCGGTGCGGTGGTTGGAAATGCGAGGATTGCTCGCGTGGGTCCGGACCTTGTCCGGACGCTTTCTCATTGACGACAAAGGCGTTCGGACAAGGTTCGAACCCACACATCAAGATCGCGAAACCGACACCAGCAACCGAAACCGACACCAACAACCGAAACCCCCCATGCCCGAGATCTACATCAGCACCGATGTCGAGACCGATGGGCCGATTCCCGGCCCGCATTCGATGCTTAGCCTGGGCTCGGCGGCGTTCAGTGCGGACAAGCAGTTGCTCGGCACCTTCAGCGTCAACCTTGCGCTCTTGCCGGACGCCAGCGCGCATCCGGACACGGCGCGCTGGTGGCAGACGCAGCCAGAAGCTTGGGCCGCCTGTCGCGTCGATCCAGCGCCGCCAGCCGCGGCCATGCAGCGTTATCTCGAATGGGTCGAGGCACTGCCCGGCAAGCCGGTGTTCGTCGGCTATCCCGTGGTGTTCGACTTCATGTTCGTCTACTGGTACCTGATCCGCTTCTGCGGCAGGAGCCCGTTCAGTCATTCCGCGCTCGACATCAAGAGCTACGCCATGGCGCTGCTGCGCAAGCCCTATCGCAAGAGCGGCAAGCTGCAGATGCCGCCGGAATGGTTCGACCCATTGCCGCACACTCACGTCGCCCTCGACGACGCGATCGCCCAGGGTGCGCTGTTCTGCAACATGTTGAAGGCGAACAGGTAGGACGCTTGAGCCATTGGCGGGTCTCGCTGCGCGCGAACGCGTTGGGGAATGTCGAACAGCGCACAACAGCGTCCGCGCACAGCGCAGACCCACCACGAGCGACAGCGTCCGCGCACAGCGCAGACCCACCACCAGCGACAGCGTCCGCGCACACCGCAGACCCACCACCAGCGACAGCGTCCGCGCACAGCGCAGACCCACCACCAGTGAAGTTCGCCCTTTCGTACGATGGCGCCGCTTTCCCTGCAGGTATCCACTGTGAACATGGATAGACCCTGGGGAGGGTGGTCATGCTGCGACTCGTGTTGGTTTTCGGCTTGTGCGCCAGCGGCGCGGTCTACGCGCAATCAATCACATCGGTGACTGGCTTCGGCAGCAATCCCGGAGCGCTCACGATGTACAAGTACGTGCCCGCGAGCCTGCCCGCGAATGCGCCGCTGGTCGTCGCGATGCACGGCTGTGCGCAAAGCGCGTCGAACTACGATGTCGAGACCGGCTGGATCCTGCTCGCTGATCGCTGGAAGTTCGCACTGGTGTTTCCGGAGCAGCCGACCAGCAACAACTCGTCGCGCTGCTTCAACTGGTTCGAGGCGGGCGACATCGCGCGGGGCGGCGGCGAGGCGCTGTCGATCAAGCAGATGGTCGACAAGATGAAGACCGATCATTTTTCAGATCCCGCGCGGGTCTTCGTCACCGGGCTTTCGGCCGGCGGCGCAATGACCTCGGTGATGCTTGCGACCTATCCGGATGTGTTCGCCGGCGGAGCGGTGATGGCAGGCATTCCGTACAACTGCGGGACCGGCACCTCGGCTGCATTCTCCTGCATGAATCCTGGCAGCGACCTGTCGCCAGCCGCCTGGGGCAACAAGGTACGCGCAGCCTCCAGCCATTCCGGCCCCTGGCCGCTGGTTTCGATCTGGCACGGGGATGGCGATACCACCGTCCGCCCGGCCAACATGAACGAGTCGATGGAACAGTGGACCAATGTCCATGGCATCGATCAGACCCCGGATGTCACCGACACCGTCGCCGGTTATCCGCACAAAGTATGGAAAAACGCCGCTGGCAAGGCACTGGTGGAAACGTTTTCCATTACCGGCATGGGCCATGGCACGCCCGTCGATCCGGGTGCAGGCGCGCAGCAGTGCGGCACGGCGGGTGCCTACATCCTCGACAAGGACATCTGCTCGAGCTGGTACATCGGAAAGTTCTTCGGGCTCGACAACTTAGACTCGCTCGCACCGACAGTCGCATTGACCGCGCCTGCAAACGGAAGCACGGTCAGCGGCGTGGTCAGCATCACTGCGAACGCGAGCGACAATATCGGCGTGGCTCGCGTCGAATTCCTGATCGATGGCACGCTCGCCGGCAGCGATGCCAGCGCGCCCTACGCGTATAGCTGGGACACCACCAGCTCCGCCAACGGCACGCGCAACCTGCAGGCGCGCGCGCTCGATGCGGCCGGCAACAGTGCGAGCTCGGCAGCCATCTCGGTCACCGTCACGGGGGGCATCGAAGACACCACCCCACCCACGGTCAACCTGACCTTCCCGGGCAATGCGGCCACGGTCTCGGGCACCATCGCGCTGGCCGCGACCGCGTCGGATGATTTCGGCGTCGCCAGCGTCGAATTCTTCGTCGATGGCGCGACGCTCGGCTTCGGCAACCAGAGCGCGCAGGCAGGGCCGTGGACACTCGACTGGAATACCACTTCCGCCAGCGCCGGCAGCCATGCGTTGAGCGTGATCGCACGTGATGCGCGGGGTAACCAGACCCTCGACAACGACACGTCGGTGACCGTCAACCAGACCGTGCTCGCGGTCGACGAAAGCTTCTCCAATCGCAATGCCGACGGCGACTATTTCGACCAGACCGGCTGGAGCGGGGATTTCGTCGCTGACGCCGACAACGCCACCGTCGGCGCCGCCAGCAGTCAATCGAGCTTGGGGTATGCGTCGTCCGGGATTTCCTGCGCAAGTGGTCTCAAGACCAGGTACCTGCAGCGCAGCGTGGTGCTCGGCAGCGCCCCGCGCCTGTCGTATTCGCGCAAGCTCGATCTCAAGTCGGCCATCAACTCGACCACCTTCGCGCGCTTCCGCGTGCTGGTGAATGGCGCCGTCTTCCACGAGAAGCTGGTGACCAATGCCAATTACGTCGACAGCACCTGGCAGCGCTTCGATGATCTCAATCTCAATACGTACGCGAACCAGACCATCACCTTGCGTTTCGAGGCAAGCGCGTCATCGAACGTGTGCATCGAGGCCTGGTCGAAAGCGCGCATCGACGATCTGCGCGTCGGCAATGCGAGTGAATCGAGCGACGTGATCGCGCCGACGGTGAATCTCACCGCGCCGGCAAACGGCGCCAGCGTCAGCGGCAACGTCGACCTGACCGCGAGCGCCAGCGATGCGTCCGGCGTCACCAAGGTCGAGTTCTACGTCAACGGCAGCCTGCTCGGCGTCGACCTCGTCGCGCCCTATGCCGGCACCTGGAACACCACCGAGGTCGCAAACGGCAACTACGCGCTGATGGCCAAGGCCTTCGACGCCGCCGGCAACGTCGGCACCGACAACGACACATCGATCAGCGTCAACAACGGTGGCGGCGGTGGCACGCCAGTCGTGGTGACTTTCTCGAGCGAAGCTGCGAACGACGGCTACATCAAGGCCAACGCTGACGGCAGCGCGCCGGCTTTGGGAACGCTGGAAGGGAGCATGGGCCTCGCCCTCGGCCGTGGCACCGACGCCAAGTACAACCGTGCGCTGCTGTCCTTCGACACCAGTTCCATCCCCGACAGCGCCACTGTTCTCAGCGCCACGCTCAACGTCAGATTCCGCAGCGCATCCGGAGACCCCTGGTCCAGCCCCGCCGGCAACACCTTCGTTATCGACCTCAAGACCGGCTGCTTCGGCGCCTGCACCCTCGACCTCGCCGACTACCTCGACCCCGCCAGCGCCAGCGCCGTCGCCAACCTCGTGCGCTTCACCAGCGGCACCCAAAACTCCACCACCTTCAACACCCCCGGCCTCGCCGCCATCAGCAAGACCACCCGCACCCAGGCCCGCCTGCGCTTCACCAGCAACCAGACCGCCACCCACTACCTGTGGATCGGCAGCGGCGTGGAGGCGACGTTGCGGGTGGAGTACTTGCCGTAGAGGGTGGTGCGCCTTTCCACACCGTTGCTACGTGCAGCGCCCAAATTTGGAGTGCGGCGCTCCGCGCCGCTTTGGATGCTCTTCGCGTTGCGGGTTGAGGTGTCGAGCGGTCGGCCCTGCGACTCACAACTTTGGAGTGCGGCGCTCCGCGCCGCTTTGGATGCTCTTCGCGTTGCGGGTTGAGGTGCCGAACGGTTGGCCCCGCGGCTCACAAATTGGGAGTGCGACGCTCCGCGCCGCTTTGGATGCTGTCGACCTCCTGGCAGCCTGCATCAGAAGTCATCGAGCACTCTTACCTTATCGATCTTGAACCCGTACACCGTCTGCACCTGGGCCGGTGTCGAGTTCAACTCGAACCAACTCGCGCTGCACCACGGGTACTCGTTCGCGATGTGGCTCACTCTATGTTTGACGGCGTTTTGATGGACGTAATTGAGCCTTGCGAGGTAGCTTTTTTCGTAGGTAAGTCTGGTTTCCCAGTAGTTGTGCCAGACCTTGCGACCGGGGATGGAGTCGAGCTGATTGATCCACGCAGCGGGATGTTGGTGGAAATCTGCGACCAGCTCGGACAAGGATTCCGCGCTGCGGGCACCTGCTGGTGCCTGTCCGACAAAGTGGTAGTGGTTTGGAAACACTGCCCAGGCCTCGAGACGCCACCCATGCTTGGCGGCATATCTTAGTAGTCCATCGTGCAGTGCCTTGAGCCGTTCATGGCCTGCGAATAGATGCTGCTTTTGATAGGTACCAGCAGTCACAAGAAATGCGCCGGTTTCGGTCAGGTGATGGGCGGGCGCATGCGGCCACAAAGAGGGCAACTTGGCAGGCGATTCATCGGGAGCGTCACTGTTGCCCATATTGGCCTCGGGCGCTAAACGGCCAACAAATGATATCCAGGCAAGGCCTTGTTTGGAGGCAGACTTCGTGGGGAAGAAAAGCATCCAAAGCGGCGCGGAGCGCCGCACTCCAAATCAGGGCGTGGCGAACTTCGGCGTCTCCCCATAATGCAAATAGGCATCCAAAGAGGCGCGGAGCGCCGCACTCCAAGTCACGATCCGCACCCCCTGTCAGCGCGCCAGATCCTTCAGCAGAGCCTCCATCTGCGCCCGCAGCGCTGTCCGCTGCTCCCGCACGACGGCCAGGTCGGCAGCATCCTTTTCGGCCAGCGCCAGGCGCTCGCGCAGGGCCCAGTAGGGGTCGCTTGCTTTTTCAGGGAGCTTTTCAAGTTCGGCGCGGGCGGTGGCGAGGTCGTTGCGTTCGAGGGCGCGGTGGGCGAGGGCGCGGCGGGCGACGTCGGAGTCGGCGGCGAGTTTTTGCAGGACGGCTGGGTCGTCGCTTCTCAAGGCCTGCAGCCAGTCGATGCGCGACTGCATGTCTTCATCAGGCTTGTCGGAGCTGGCGTTGAGGAAAGCTCCGACGCTGCGCTCGAGTGCCTGGCGGTCGTCGCGCTCGAACGCATGGGCGGCAATTTTCTCCAGCACTTCCAGATACTTGACCTGGTTGTCCTGCGCCAGGAATGCGGCGGCGATCGCCTCCAGGGTGGCGACGCAGGCGCCCGGCTGCAGCACGCAATGATTGTTGGCGCGGGCGAGCTGCGCGCGGCTGGCGAGATCCGGGCGGGCCATGGCTTGCGCGCGAGCAATGGCGTCGTCGCCCATGCGCACACCGGTTTCCGCGAGCCCGAAGGTATACAGTTTGGTGATCACGTTGATGCGCGAGGACAGCGCGGCAGGCGCATCGCCGAGCTGCGTGCGCAGGGCCTCGGCGCGCAGGGAATAGGCGACCGATGCGGCCGGATCGCCAAGGCGATCGGCGGTTGCGGCGAGATTGTGCACGGCACTGGCTTCGAGGCCAGGATTGGCGCCATCGTCGACCAGTCCCAGCATCGATTCCCACGCCGTTTGCGCCGCTTCGGTGTCGCCCTTGCGCAGCAGCGCCATGCCACGGTTCTGCAAGATCAGGCCCTGGTGCTTGAGATTGGGAAAGCGTGCGAGTGCCGACTCGGCGAGCGCGTATTCAGCGAGCGCCTCGTCCAGGCGACCGAGGTCGTTCAGCGCCAGGCCCTTGTTGATGCGCGCCGCCACCGGCGACATTGTTTCGGGCGCCCGCGCCAGCGAGCGGTCGTAGGCAGACAGCGCCTCGAGGGGCTTGGCATCCCGCCAATTCAGCACGCCGAGTGAAGTCCAGGCGCTCGCGGCAAATGCGTCGGGCAGGCTGGCCTCGGCGAGCAGCAGTTCGCGCAGGCGCACGGCCGATTGCACGCCTTGGCCGGCATCGCTTTCCGCGCGCGCCAGCAGCAGTTGCCGCTCGGGGCTCGGATCCGCGCTGAGCGCTTGGGCGAGATGGCGCACGCCGTCAGTCGGGCGACCACGCAACAAGGCGAGCCGGCCTTCGAATTCGGCACGCATGCCGGGCTCGAGCGCGCTCGGGTCCAGACGCTCGATCAGCGCGCCAGCGTGTTCGGCATCGCCCAGGCGCAGCTGGATATCGGCGAGCAGCTGCATGAGCTCGTGGCGGGCAGCAGACGGCAGCTCGCGGTCGGCTTCGACGCGCAGTACACCGGCCTGGATGAGCGCGCGCGCCGATAGGTCGGGATCACTTGCGCGGGTGGGGTCGCCATCGCGGAACAGCCCGACCAGGAAATCCTTGATCGCCTCGGCGCGTTGCGCCTCGCTGCGGCTGAGGTCGCGCTCCTGCGCGAGCCGCCAGGTAAACCCGCTGACCAGCGCGGTCAGCAGCAGCAGTGCCGCGGCACTGGCGGCAAATGCACCCGGACGGCGCCGGAGCGCGGTCGCGAACAGGTAGCCCGAGCGCCGTCCCAGCGCTGCGACCGGTCGGTGTTCGAGCAGGCGCTCGATCTCCGCCGCCAGCTCGGCGACGCTCCCGTAGCGTTGCTCCGGCTGGCGTGCACAGGCGCGCTCGAGCACGGCAATGAGCTCGCGGCGACGGTACTCAGCCAGCGCAATCCAGCGACCGGGGTCGACGCCCGCGGCGCCCTGGCGCGGCGCCGGCTCCTCCGCCGACAGGATCGCGTCCAGCAACAGGCCGAGTTGAAACTGGTCCGAAGCCGTGCCGACATCGGCACCGTCGAGTTGCTCGGGACTGGCCCAGCCAGGGGAATACGCGCGCGCCGCAGTGCCGTCGCCGGCAAACGCGGCGATACCGAAGTCGAGCAGCTTCGCTTGGCCGTCACTGTCAACCAGCACGTTGCCGGGCTTGATATCGCGATGGATGACTAGCCGCCCGTGGGCGAAGCTGACCGCGTCGATGACCGGTTTGAACAGGCGCAGGCGGGCATCGACGTCCATGCCGCGCTCGCGGGCGTGGCGGTCGATGCCGACGCCCTCGATGAGCTCCATCGCGAACCACAGCAGGCCATCCTCGCGCCGTCCGCCGTCGAGCAGGCGCGCGATATTGGGATGCTTGAGGTCCGACAGGATCTGGCGCTCGCGCCGGAACAGGTCTGCACCCTGCTCGCTGCGATGGTCGGCAATGCACTTGATCGCAACGTGCTGGCGATATTCCCCGTCGTCGCGCTCAGCCAGCCAGACCACGCCCATGCCGCCCGCGCCGAGCTCGCGCACGAGCCGGAACACGCCGAAACGCATTCCGGGCGCCAGCCCCAGCTCCCCGGAGGCGAGGAGATCGCGATAAAGCGCGCCCTCGAACAACGCGCCGGGCTCCAGCAGTCGATTCACACCCAATCCGGTGTGCTCGGCGCGCGCGACCGGCAGCCAGGCCAAGTCGATCGATCAAGATGGAGCACTGGACCTCCACGGCTGCAGGTGCGTCCGCAACATCCTACAACCGCGGCGATGAGTTTTATTCGAAGCTCGTCGCGAACACTCTCTGCACATTGCAGCCGCGGTTTTAGCTGGCTGTCAGTTTTCTGCTGTCGTTGCCAACGCCTCGGCGGGAACGAAACGTCTCGCGTGCAGACCAACCCTGTGCGTCCACGCACGTGCCGTTGGCGACAGGCCTGTTACCCTCTCGGCGAAACGCCCTGGAGTTTGCCCATGAGCCTTCCGAAAATTCTTCTCACCGTCATGCTGGCAGCGCTGTTGCCTGGCTGCAGCGAGGACGAACCCGCCGCGTCCAAAAACTTCGATCCCGTCACCGCCGCCGACGCAAGCATCGAACCCGGCGAGCCGGCACCGCCACCGGTCACGCCCGAAAGCACCCCCGCAGCAGTCGATCCCACGGCTGCGCGCGTCAAGCAGGCCACCGAGTATTTCGAGGTAGCGAAACTGCGCGCGGACGAGCGCCTGCAAGCCGCCGAACAAGACTGCCGCACCCTCGAGCTCGAAGCGCGCGACGACTGCACCGCCAGCGCCACCGCCGTCCACGAAAGCGAACTGGCCGCCGCCCGCGTCGAATACGCGACGCAGCAGGCTCAGGCCGAGGGGGAGTAGAGCCAAGCTTGGTACACAAAATGCACAAAAAGAGCGGACACAAAATGCACATAAGAAGCTTGTTGGGGTCGGGTATGCGCGCTCTCTGAGTGGGTAACGCTGACGTCATTGTCCCGACCGAAGCGCCATGGGAGACAGCTTTTTATGTGCATTTTGTGTCCGCTCTTTTTTGTGCATTTTGTGTAAGAAAGGCCTTTGATCTCCAAAGCCTAGAGCCGACACGAACGCCTTTCCTGCGATCATCCGCGGATGAATGAATTTTCTAC
>JANPJV010000268.1:0-15366 GCA_031425695.1 Rhodanobacteraceae bacterium
TTGACGCTTGGCGCGCCCAAAACCGTCAAGTAGATCGCTGCGCGATCAACATGACCTACTATCTCCATCTCTTCGACTGCGTCGCCAACCCCATGCGCTTTACCGGAACTGATCGCTACGTTGCTCCGCGCGAGCTGCAGCTCGCGGTGAATGCGGCTGTGGTGCTGGAGCGGCCGCTGCTGATCAAGGGCGAGCCCGGGACCGGCAAGACGCTGCTGGCGCAGGAGATCGCGCGGGCCGCGAACACTCCGCTGATCGAATGGCACATCAAGAGCACCACCAAGGCCCAGCACGGGCTGTATGAGTACGACGCAGTCAATCGCCTGCGCGATGCGCAGCTTGGCGATGCGCGCGCGAGCGAGATAGGCAACTACATCGTGCCCGGCAAGCTGTGGGAGGCGTTCGCTGCCGAGCAGCGGGTGGTGCTGCTGATCGACGAGATCGACAAGGCAGATATCGAATTTCCGAACGATCTCCTGCGCGAGCTCGACCGCATGGAGTTCTATGTCTACGAAACCCACACCACCGTGCGCGCACGCACGCGGCCGATCGTGGTCATCACCAGCAACAACGAGAAGGAACTGCCCGACGCCTTCCTGCGCCGCTGCTTCTTCCATTACATCCGCTTTCCGGACGAAGAAACCCTGCGCGCGATCGTCGCCGTGCACTACCCGACGCTGAAGCAGGACCTGCTGCGCGAGGCGCTGGTCGCCTTCTTCCAGCTGCGCGAAACCCCGGGCCTTCGCAAGAAGCCCTCGACCAGCGAGTTGCTCGACTGGCTCAAGCTGCTGCTCGCCGAAGACATCCCGATTGAGATCCTGCACGAGAAGAACCAGCGCAAGATGATCCCGCCGCTCTACGGCGCTTTGCTCAAGAACGAGCAGGACGTGCAGCTGTTCGAGAAGATCGCGTTCATGGCGCGGGCGCGATCGTAGGTCTCGAGAATCGCCGGCGCTTTCGTAGGTCATGTTGTCCGCGGAAGCGGACTACTTGACGCCTCGTGCGACAGCGTCAAGTAGCTCGCTGCGCGAGCAACATGACCTACGTCCAACTCCGTCGGCTGCGCGCGTTATCACCACTTGATCGTCCGGCCCTCGGCATGGCCTCAGGCGTTCGGCTCGGCGAGCCGCTTTGCGGCTCAAGCGCCGAGCCTCACCCACGTCGGCGCATGGTCGCTCGGGTGCGGTTCTGCGCGCACCCAGCGGTCGACGCCGGCGGCCTCGAGGCGCGGTTTCAGCGTCGGGCTGAGCAGCAGGTGGTCGATGCGCAGCCCGGCGTTGCGGCCCCAGCTGTCGCGAAAGTAATCCCAGAAGGTGTAGATCCGCTCGTCCGGATTGAGATGCCGCAGTGCATCGGTCCAGCCCTGCGCGAGCAGGCGCGCGTAGCACTCACGGGTCTCGGGTTGCAGCAACGCGTCCTTGAGCCAGGAGCGCGGGTTGTAGATGTCGAAGTCAGTCGGCACGACGTTGTAGTCGCCGGCCAGCACGACCGGATGCCCGCTCGCGTACAGGGTCTGCGCGTATTCGATGAAGCGTTCGAACCAGGCAAGCTTGTACTGGAACTTGGGACCGGGCTGCGGATTGCCGTTCGGCAAGTACAGGCAGCCGACGATCAACCCGTGCGCCGCGCCTTCGATGTAGCGGCTGTGCGAATCATCTGGATCGCCCGGCAGTCCCCGACGGCTTTCCAAAGGATCCATGCCGCGCGCGAGGATCGCCACCCCGTTCCAGGATTTCTGGCCATGCCAGATCGCGCCGTAGCCGGCTGCGCGGATGGCATCGATTGGAAACTGCTCGTCAGTGGCTTTGAGCTCCTGCAGGCAGGCGATGTCCGGCTGTTCTTTTTCCAGCCACGCGATCAGATTGCTGATGCGCGCGCGCACGCCATTGATGTTGTACGTCGCGACTTTGAGCGTGCCTGCCATGGTTTGGACCCTGCCGACGAGATGGGCGAAAGACGTAGGTCATGTTGCCCGCGGAGCGGGCTACTTGACGCCAGCACCAAGAGCCGTCAAGTAGCCTGCTGCGCAGGCAACATGACCTACAACGCTACTCAGTCTGCGCTGCTGGCCGTTGAAGATGGTGTCGACGGAGCCGGCGTGGCGGGTTTGGGGGCTTCGCTGGGCTTGCTGTCGGCTTTGGTCTCGGACTTGACTTCGGTCTTGGCGTCGGCCTTGGTTTCGGAGGCGCCGCTGCCCGCGTCCGAAGCGCCGTCGACGAGATTGCGCTTCTTGTCCTTGTCGCCCTTGAAATCAGTCTCGTACCAGCCGCCACCTTTGAGCCGGAAGGATGCCGCGGTCACGGCGCGCTTGAGCTGCGGGGCGCCACAGGTGGGGCAATCGGTCGGATCCGGGTCGGACAGGCGTTGCAGCTGATCGAAACGCTTGCCGCAACTGACGCATTCGTACTCGTAGATGGGCATGTTCAGCGCTTGCGATCCGGGGCTCGCAAGATGGGGGCGAAGGCGAGGAGCTTCAAGTGCTGCGCACTTCGAGCAGGCGTTCCACATAGCGCGCGATGACGTCGATCTCGAGATTGACCCTGGCGCCTGCGCTCAGTTGCCCAAGATTGGTGTGGGCCAGCGTGTGCGGGATCAGCATGACGCCGAAGCCAAGTCCGTCGACCTCGTTGACCGTGAGGCTGACGCCTTCGACCGCAATCGAGCCCTTGCGAGCAATGTAGCGGTGCAACTCAGGTGGCACATTGAAGAGCCAGCGCTGCGAGCGTGCGTCCGCAGAGATCGAGCGCACGTGCCCGATGCCGTCGACATGGCCACTCACGAAATGCCCGCCAAGCGGCGTCGCCAGTGTCAACGAGCGCTCGAGGTTCAAGCTCGCGCCCGGCACCAGCCCGCCCAGTGTGGTGCAGCTCAATGTTTCCGTGGAGACATCGGCGGCAAAGCCGGCGTCATCGATCTCGAGCGCAGTGAGGCAGACACCCGAAACGGCAATGCTGTCGCCTTCGCGCACGCCTTGCAGAAAACCAGCTTCGACCGCCACGCGCAGGCGCAGATCGCCGCCGCGTGGCTCGAGCGAGTAAAGGCGGCCGAGGGCCTGGATGAGTCCGGTGAACATGGGTGCTCCTGGAAAGTTTGCCGATGGCCATTTTGCTGGTGTGGGTCCGGACCTTGTCCGGACGCTTTTCCGGCATTGGGGTCAAAGAGCGTCCGGACAAGGTCCGGACCCACGAACGTCATGTCGCCAGCCTGAGCATGACCCGCAGATCCCCGCCCACTCGCTCTACCCCATGCCACTCCCAGCGCTGGGCATCGCCGAGCACGGCCAGCGGCGGCAACTGAAAGGCGGCGCGGGCGTCATGGCCGAGCAGCGTGGGCGCCAGGTAGAGGATCAGCTCATCGACGAGGTTGGCGGCGACGAAGGCACCGGCGAGCGTCCCGCCGGCTTCGATCAGCAGTTCGTTGCAATCGCGCCCGCCAAGCGCGGCGAGCACGGCACCGAGGTCGATGCGCTCGTGGCGCGTCGGGACCCGCAGCCGCTCGATGCGCTCATCGAGCTCCGGTCGCGCCGGCGCATGGGCAGCGGTGACCCACAGGATCGGTCCTGGCTGCGACAGCAGGCGCGCATTGGCGGGCAGGCGTGCGCGGGTGTCGAGGATGACGCGGGTCGGCGCGCGCGGCAGCTCGAGGCCCGCGATGCGCACGGTCAGCCGCGGATCGTCCGCGAGCACGCTCTCGATGCCGGTCAGGATCGCGCTGGAACGTGCGCGCCAATGCTGTACGTCTTCGCGCGCGGCCGGGCCGGTAATCCACTGGCTGCTGCCGTCGGCCAGCGCCGTTCGCGCGTCCAGGCTCATGCCGAGCTTCACGCGCACCCACGGCCGCTGACGCGCGAGGCGGGAATGAAAGCCGATGTTGAGCTCGCGTGCTTGGGCCTCGAGCAGCCCGACCACGACCTCGATGCCGGCCGCGCGCAGGCGCGCGATTCCGGTGCCGTTCACCGCGGGGAAGGGATCCAGGGTCGCGACCACGACACGGGCTACGCCGGCGGCGATCAAGGCGTCCGCGCAGGGCGGTGTGCGGCCGAAATGGGCGCAGGGCTCGAGCGTCACGAAGGCGGTAGCGCCGCGGGCTTCGGCACCGGCCTCGCGCAAGGCGTGAACCTCCGCGTGCGGCTCGCCTGCACGCGCATGGAAACCGCGACCGACGATGCGCTCGCCGTGCGCGATCACGCAGCCGACACGGGGGTTGGGATCAGTGGTGTAGAGGCCGCGCGCAGCGAGGTTGAGTGCCTCGCTCATCAATCCAGCTGGATCGGCGCCTGCGTCAGCGGCGGTCGCCACCGAGGGGTTCGAGCTCACTTTCAAGTTTCGCCAAATGCCGGCCATCGGCAAGCTCGACTCGATACAGGCATTCCGGGAGCCGTGCAACCAGCCCGACGACGCGCGCCATCCAGCCCTGCCCATCACCACCAGTCACGGCCACGGATTGGCCCTTGACCAGCCGCGCGTCGGAGTCCCGATAGCTGAAAGTGGTCGTCGCTGAGGGTTCATTCAACATATCCATCTTCATGGCCATTTGAGCTGCGACGGAGCGCTCCTTGATCAATTAGATGTCGCCACAGCAAAAAAAATCTCACCCAAACTCGTCCCAAATCGTCAACTCGTTCAGCAATGTGCAACTTATGTGCACAAGGATGTGATTTTGCGAGCGCGGAGTGGTCGAACCCAATGCGGGCCGCGCCGACGGACCTGGCCTGGGTGGACCGCCATGGGCGCTTGGGCGTCTTTGGGCAGGTCGGCGCAGTGGGCCTACAAGGGCGCGTTGAGGTGAAAGGCCCTGGCTACATCGGGCGCGGCAGGCTTCTCAGCGCTTCTGCCCCGGCGGCAACTCGCGCAAGAGCGGAAGTTGCTGGTTGGATAGACCCGGCAGTTCTTTTTCGAGCCGCTCGATTTCCTCACGGAAGGCCTGTACGTCCTCGAAACGCCGGTAGACCGAAGCGAAGCGCACATAGGCGACCTGGTCGATGCGCTTGAGCTCTTCCATCATCCATTCGCCAAGTTGCTTGGCCGGCAACTCGCGCTCACCGCTGGTGCGTAGCTTGCGGACGACGATGTCGATGACGCGGTCGATGTCGACAATCGAGACAGCACGCTTCTCAAAGGCCCGTTCGAGCCCGCCGCGCAGCTTGGTTTCGTTGAACGGTTCGCGACGGCCGTCGCGCTTGACGATCTGCGCCAGCTTGATTTCGGCAGTCTCGAAGGTCGAGAAGCGCGCCGAGCATTGCGGGCACTCGCGGCGCCGCCGGATCTGCAGGCCGTCCTCGGTCGCGCGTGAATCAATGACGCGCGTGTCGTCGTGGCTGCAGAAGGGACAACGCATGTCGCTGGCGTCGGCCGCTCAGACGTAGACCGGGAATTGCTTGCACTGCGTGGTCACCGCGTTGCGCACGCGCTCGAGCACGGCCGCATCGGTTGGCGCGTCGAGCACATCGGCGATCCAGCCGGCGAGCGCGGCCGCATCGGCCTCGCCATAGCCACGCGTGGTGATGGCCGGCGTGCCGAGACGCAGGCCGGAGGTCACGAAGGGCGAGCGCGGGTCATTCGGCACGGCATTCTTGTTCACCGTGATGTGCGCTTCCCCGAGCGCCGCTTCGGCGTCCTTGCCAGTGAGCTCGCGCCCGACCAGGCTCAGCAGGAACAGGTGATTTTCGGTGCCATTTGAAACGATCTTGAAACCGCGTTCGATCAGCACCCGTGCCATTGCCTGGGCGTTGCGCACCACCTGCGCCTGGTATTCCTTGAAACCGGGCTGCAGCGCTTCCAGGAAGGCCACCGCCTTGGCCGCGATCACATGCATCAGCGGCCCGCCCTGGGTTCCGGGGAAGACCATCGACTGCAGCTTCTTCTCGAGATCAGGGTTGGAGCGGGCCAGGATCAGGCCACCACGCGGGCCGCGCAAGGTCTTGTGGGTGGTGCTCGTGACCACGTCGGCGTGCGGCACCGGACTCGGGTAGACGCCGGCCGCCACCAGCCCCGCGACATGCGCCATGTCGACCACGAAATACGCGCCGACGGATTTCGCAATCGCAGCCATGCGTGCCCAGTCGATCACCTGCGAGTACGCGGAGAAACCGCCGATCAGCATCTTCGGCTGGTGTTCGTGCGCAAGCCGCTCCATCTCGGCGTAATCGATGAGCTCGGTCGCCGGGTCGAGGCCATATTGCACGGCATTGAACAGCTTGCCGGAGAAATTGACCTTTGCCCCGTGGGTGAGATGGCCGCCGTGGGCGAGGCTCATGCCGAGGATGGTGTCGCCCGGCTGCAGCAGCGCCAGGAACACGGCCGCGTTCGCCTGCGAGCCCGAGTGTGGCTGGACATTGGCGTACTCGCAGCCGAACAGCTCGCGCGCGCGCTCGATCGCCAGGCGCTCGGCAATATCGACGTACTCACAGCCACCGTAATAGCGCTTGCCCGGATAGCCTTCCGCGTATTTGTTGGTGAGCACCGTCCCCTGCGCTTCCAGCACTCGCGGGCTGGCGTAGTTCTCCGACGCGATCAGCTCGACATGGTCTTCCTGGCGCTGCTCCTCCGACGCGATGGCATCGGCCAGTTCGGGGTCGAGATCGCGGATGGTCGCAGAGCGCTGGAACATGGCGGGCCTTTAGGGTGTGGGAAGGCGAGGGCTCGGAGCATACCTGCAGGCGCCTGGGAGCAAAGTGCGAAGAGCTTTTATCCACAGATTGAGAGCCGATTTGCGCAGATTGCAAGCAAAGCTGTCGAACGCGGCCAAGCTGGGTGCAACCGATGTCGGCCATCGGGTCATCGACGCCTCGATCGCCCGTTTTTAATCTGCGCAATCCTTGTAATCTGTGGATAAAAGCTCCTGCCCTCCGCTCTGGTGCAGTTTCGGACAGGGCCCGCTGGCACCCGCACCCGGCTTGCAGCGAGAATAGGGGGCTGTATCGCCCGGACGCTCGGGCTCGTCGCACTGACCTAAGCGGAGGACACATGGCCACGGTCGAAGCCAAGGTGCCGGATATCGGCAACTACAAAGATGTGCCGGTGATCGAGCTGCTGGTCAAGGTCGGCGATCGGGTCAAGCTCGACCAGGGCCTGGTAAGCCTCGAATCGGACAAGGCGACGATGGAGGTGCCGGCGCCAGCCGCCGGGATCATCAAGGAGCTCAAGGTCAAGCTGGGAGACGCGCTGACCGAGGGCATGCTGGTCGCGGTCATCGAGACCGATGCCGCAGATGCCGCACCGACGGCAAAGCCCGCGCCAGCTCCCGCCGCCGCAGCGGCGCCCGCTGCCGCCGCAGCGCCCGCTGCCGCAGCGCCCGCGCCTGCTCCGGTTCAAGCGCCAGCCGCGCCTGCTCCCGCTCCGGCCAATGCTCCAGCTCCGTCGCCCGTAGCGCCAGCCGCCGAAACTGCTCCCGGATCGCGACCGCATGCGTCGCCTGGCGTGCGCATGTTCGCGCGTGAGCTCGGTGTCGACTTGAGCCGCGTCAACGGTAGCGGCCGCAAGGGCCGCATCACCAGGGAAGACGTCCAGGCCTTCGTCAAGGCTGCGATGTCCGCGCCAGCTCCGGCCGCGCGCGCTGCCGGTGGCGGGGGCGGGCTCAACCTGCTGCCCTGGCCGCAGGTCGATTTCGCAAAATTCGGCGAGGTCGAAACCCAGCCGCTGTCGCGCATCAAGAAGATTTCCGGCGCGAACCTCGCGCGCAATTGGGCGATGATTCCGCACGTCACCCAGTTCGACGAAGCCGACGTCACCGAGATGGAGGCCTTCCGCAAGCGCCTCGGCGAAGAGAGCAAGGACACCAAGCTGACGCCGCTGGTTTTCCTGATCAAGGCGGTCGTCGCGGCGCTCAAGCAGTTTCCCAACTTCAACGCCTCGCTCGACGGGACCGCCGAGAATCTCGTGCTCAAGCGCTATTTCCACGTCGGCATCGCAGTCGACACGCCCGATGGGCTGGTGGTCCCGGTCTTGCGCGATTGCGACCGGAAAGGCCTGGTCGAACTTGCTCGCGAGCTCGGCACGATTTCCGCAAAAGCGCGCGACAAGAAACTCAGCCCGGCCGACATGTCGGGCGGCTGCTTCTCGATCTCCTCGCTCGGTGGCATCGGCGGCACCGCGTTCACGCCCATCATCAATGCCCCGGAGGTCGCCATCCTCGGCGTCTCCAAGAGCGCGACGCGACCGGTCTGGAATGGCGCCGAGTTCCAGCCGCGGCTCATGCTGCCGCTGAGCTTGAGCTACGATCATCGCGTCATCGACGGCGCCCAGGCGGCGCGGTTCACCAGCTACCTCGCGCAGCAGCTTGGCGACGTGCGCCGGTTGCTGTTGTGACAAGTGAGCATTGATGGACCCGCGCCAGCAGGAAATGATCGAGGAGTTCGCACTGTTCAATGACTGGACCGAGCGCTACCAGTACTTGATCGATCTCGGTCGCGCGCTGCCGCCTTTTCCGGCGAGCGACCAGGTCGATGCGTGGCGCGTGCTCGGCTGCCAGTCGGCGGTGTGGCTGAAGCCGTCCGGGTCGCGCGATGCCATGAGCTTCGCAGCGACCAGCGACTCGGCCATCGTTTCTGGCCTGATTGCGCTCGTGCTGCGCACCTACTCCGGCCGCCCGGCGACAGAGATCGCGTCCGTCGAACCGGAATTCATCGAGCACATTGGCTTGGGTTCGCACTTGTCGCCGACGCGCAAGAACGGGTTGGCGGCCATGCTCGGCAAGATCAAGGACTATGCGCGCGCGACGCTCGCTCCGTCGGGAGCTCCTGGAACTCCTGGAACTCCTGGAACCCCGCATGCTCCTGGCTGAAGAACTGCTCGTGCTGGCCATCGACCCCAAGGGCGGGCTGGTCAGCGTCGACGGCGCCAATGCGACCACGCGCGACGGCCTCGTGCGGGCACTGATTGCCGAGCTCGCGGCGCGCGGAGCGATCGCGCCGGATCCCTATGGCCTGCGCGTCATCGACCCGCTGCCGCTCAACCACCGGCTGCTGACCGCCGCCTTGCGCGCGCTCGGCGATGCCAGCTGGACGCCACACGCCGCCGCTGCACGCCTGCGCCGCAGGCTGTGGACGGCCCGCACCGAGCTGATGGACGGGCTCGAGCGCAACGGCATCACCCATCGACTCGGCGGCGGGCTGTTCGGCATGTTTCGCAAGGCGAGCTTTGCGCTGCAATCGACGCAGACGCGTGCCAGCAGCATCGCCAAGCTGCGCCGCGGGACCACCGACCCGCAGCTGGACGATCTCGACGCCGTCGCGCTCGCGCTGCTTTGCGATGCGTCCGGCCTGGCCGCGCATTTCGTGACGCTCGAACAACGGCAGCAGCTAAGGATCTGGGTGAACACCATGAAGCCTTCGCCCATCGCCGTGGCCGGCGGCATCACCTCTCCGCGGCAGCGGTTGTCGGCGATTGCGGCGGTCATTCCGCAGCGGTGAGCGCAGGCTCCTGCCGATACCAACAAACGACACCCGCTCTTAACCAGGCGCCAGCCCGTTGCGCACCGCATAGAGCGCGGCCTGGGTGCGGTCCTCGACGCGCAGCTTGCCGAGGATCTGGCTGACATAGCCCTTGACCGTGCCCTCGGTGAGCGTCATGCGTCGGGCGATCGCCTTGTTGGAAAGCCCTTGGGCAATCATTGCCAGCACCTCTGACTCACGGGCAGTGAGCGCATCCAGGTTCTGGGTCGGGCGGCGCAGCAGCTCCATCAGTTGCCGCTGGGCAGCCGGCGCGAGATAAGCATGGCCGGCAGCGACACTGCGGATCGCCAGCAGCAGTTCGTCCTGCTGGGCGTCCTTGAACAGCAGGCCAGTGGCACCGGCGTCGAGGATCGCGCGCAGCAGCTCGTCCTCGCCGAAGCTGGTGAATACGAGCACGCGCACTGCTGGCAGTCGCGCGCGCAGGTCACGGATGGTCTCGACCGGGCCAATGCCCGGCATCTTGAGGTCGAGCAGAACGACATCGGGCGCCAGCTCTTCGCAACGCCGCAGTGCCTCGTCGCCGCTCGCGCATTCGCCGACAATGCCGAGATCCGGCTGTTCATCCAGCACCGAGCGCAGGCCCTCGCGGACGACGGCGTGATCGTCGACCAGGAGCAGCCGCAGGCGGGTGTGATCGAAATTAGCTTCGCTGGTAAATCGATTCGAGCGTTCCATGGTGCAGTGATAGCCCCGCGCACAGCAGCACGCATCCGACTTTAGTCAGTAGCGCGCTCTTGTCGCCGGGTAAGCCGCGGGCGCACCCGGGGCAGTTTGCGTAACTCTCCCCGGGTGCGCTGCGCTTACCCGGGCTACCAAAGCCGCCCAATTCTCCGCTCACCCCGTCGCGCGATCCGCCCGTGGCAGCCGCGCCTCGATCAATGTCCCGCGCGGGGTATTGGCGGTCACGCGCAGGTGGCCGCCCGCGTTCTCCAGGCGCGTGCGCATGCCGGACAGGCCGAGGCCGGGGCGGAACTCGCTGCCGAGACCACGTCCTGAATCGGCGACCTGGAGCACGGCGTGGGTATTGATCACCGCCGCCGAGATCCACAACTGCCGCGTCTGGGCGTGGCGTATGGCATTGGAAACTGCTTCCTGGCAGACGCGGTAGAGGGTTTCCTCGGTGCCCAGCTGCTGCGGCAGCCAGGCCGCAAAATCGAGGCGTACCTGCAGGTCTTCCGGCGCCATGACCTCGAGCAGACGCTGCAGCGCGCCAGGAAGCGCGTGGTCGCGCAGCAGCTCGAGACCGGCGAAGCTGCGCGAGCGCCGTGACTCGGTCGTGCTCGGCTGCGGCAATGCCGGCGGCGCCAGCTCGCGCAGCAACATGCGCATTTCCGCAAACGCGGTCTGCGCCAATTGCTGGAGACGCTGCACGCGGCGCGCGCCTTCGGCCGGATCACGCTGCCAGGCGACGCTCAGGGTCTGCGTGAGCAGGCTGATCGAAGACAGGATCTGGGTCACGTTGTCATGCAGCTCGCGCGCGAGACGCTGGCGTTCGCTCAGGATTGCCGACTCGCGTGCCTGCGGCAGCAACTGCGCGTTGTGGATCGCCACGCCCAGGAAATCGGCGACGATTTCCAGGCTCATCTGGTCGAGCTCGTCGAGAGGCTGCGCGCCTTCGACCTTGATCACGCCGAGGACGTTTCCGCCCTGGCGGATCGGAATTTCCCGTGCGGCGTCCGGACGATTGCCGCCTGTCTGCGGGGACTGGCGCGGGTCGGCGCTAAACACCCGAGTGCCCGGGTGGCCCGCGTCGACCAGGCTGATGCCGACCTTGGGGAAACCGAGCTGGGCGTGGATGGCTTCGGCCGCACGCTGCAACATCGCCTCGACTGAATCATCTGCGTGCAGGCCCGACGCAATCTGCGCGATCAGTCGCAGGCGTTCCAGGGCACTCGGATTCGGATTCATGGTTGCCGATGGACGACGCCACCTTTCATCACGAAGGCGACCTGCCGCAGCACGCCGACATTGCGGCTCGGATCGCCGCTCACGGCAATCACATCGGCGTAGCGGCCGGCCTCGAGACTGCCGATATCGGCGCGCATGCGCAGCAACTCGGCCGCGCTGACCGTCGCGGCCTGCAGCGCTTCCATGGCCGGCATCCCGCCACCCACCATGAGTTCGAACTCGTGGGCGTTGTCGCCGTGCAGATAGACGCCGGCATCGGTGCCGAAGGCGATCTTGAGGCCGGCCTTGTAGGCGCGCGAGAAGGTGCTCAGCAGCTGCGGCCCGATGGTCGCCGCCTTGCTGCGCACGGCGGGCGAAAAGTAGTCGGGGATCTTGGCCTTCTCGGCGACGAATTCGCCGGCGCTCAAGGTCGGCACGTACCAGGTGCCATGTTTCTTCATCAGCGCGAACAGCTCGTCGTCCATGAAGGTGCCATGTTCGATCGAATCGACACCGGCCTCGATCGCACGCCGCATCGCTTCCTTGCCATGGGCGTGGGCGGCGACGGTGAAGCCATAGTCCCGCGCCGTCTCGACCACCGCGCGGATCTCGTCCGTCGTCATCTGCGGGTTGTCGCCACTCTTGCCTTCATCGAGCACGCCACCCGAGGGCATGATCTTGATCGCGTCGGCGCCATCCTTGTAGTGCTGGCGCACCGCCTTGCGGGCGTCGTCAGGGCCGTTGACGATGCCCTCGGCAACCCCCGGATCGCCCTGGATATCGGCACGCGCGCCGTTGGTAGGGTCGCCGTGGCCGCCGGTCGAACCGATCGCCTTGCCGGCGGTGACGATACGCGGGCCGGCGACCAGTCCCTGGTCGATGGCATTGCGCAGCGCGATCGACACGTTGCCGGTGTCGCCGAGATTGCGCACCGTGGTGAAGCCGGCGAGCAGCGTACGCTGCGCATAGGCCGTACCACGGATCGCGTAGTCAGCCAGGTTCAACTGGTATTCGTCGAGCGCGCCGCCGTGGCTTGACTCGCTGGTGAGATGGGTGTGCGCGTCGATCAGCCCAGGCAGGCACGTAAGGCCCTTGAGGTCGATGACCGTGGCCCCCGCCGGGGAGACGTGGCCAGCGCTCACTTCGCGGATGCGTGCTCCTTCGATCACGACGCTGTGCGCGTCGAGCATGCGGCCAGCAACGGCATCGAACAGTTGCCCACAGTGCAGGACCTTGGCGCCGCTCGCCGCCGGAACCTCCGCCGCAGTTGCCGCAGGACAGAGGGCGAAGAGTGCGAGCGCGGAAGCGACGATGGGTTTGATGGCCAGGCTCCTGAGGCGATGAAGGGCTGCCGAAGCATAAGGGAGGTGGTGGATGTTCATGCCAGGCGTTCATTTTCGGACCGGCTTGTTCGTATTGCGGCCACGAAAACGCGTGCGCACAAGCTTCGAGCCTGAATTTTCCCGCTGGCACGGGCGTTGCATTTGTGTCCGTTTTCAGCTTGCTGGAGTCCGCCCATGTCGCTCGCCGCTGATCTGAGACTGGTGGTGCGGCGGCTCAAGCGTGCGCCGGGCTTCCTGTTCGCGATCGTCCTGATGCTGTCGCTCGGCATCGGCTTGAGCGTTGCCATGTTCAGCGTGCTCAACGGCGTGGTGTTGAACGCGCTGCCCTTTGCAGATGCCGAACAGCTGGTCTCGATCGATTCGCGCAACCCGCGCCAGGACATCGAGCGCGGCCAGCTGACGCCCGGGGAGGCGGTCGCGTTGAGCACCGCAGCAGCGGCACCCGATTCGCCATTTGCCGGCTTCGGCCACTACAACTGGGGCGGCATCACGGTTTTCGACAGCACGCGTCCGCGCGAGACCAGTGTCGCCCTTGCCGACAGTGGCTTCTTCACCACGCTGGGCATGGCGCCGCTGCTCGGGCGCTTGTTCACCGCTGAGGAATACGCTCCCAAGAATGGCGTCGTCATCCTTTCCTTCCAGGAATGGCAGCGTCTGCTCGGCGGCCGCGAGGACGCGATCGGCACCGTCATCGATTCCTCGGAAGGCCCGCTGCGGGTGATCGGGGTGATGCCGCCCGAGTTTGCCTTCCCGGGCCCGGACGTTGGCGCCTGGCTTCCGAGCCAGAAGTTCGACAGCACTGCGCCCTTTTTCAAACATGCGCCCTTCATCTTCAGCATCGCGCGGTTCAAACCAGGCTTGTCGCCCGCACAGATCGGCGAGCGCCTGGACGCCATTGCAGCATCGACCCGCGCCGCTCTGTCCCTGCCGGACAATGGGCGCCGGTTCATGGCGACCCCGGCGCTCGACGGGATCGTCGGTGACGTGCGTGGCGCGCTCTGGGGCGCACTCGCGATTGCGCTGCTGGTTTTGCTGATCGCGTGTACCAATGTCGCCATCCTGTTCGACGCGCGCCAGGTCGAGCATGGCTTCGAGCAGGTGTTGAGCCAGGCGCTCGGTGCCAGCAGCGCGCGCATCTGGCGCGAGCGTCTGCTCGAGCTGGCAACGCTTGCCGCACTCGGCGTGGGCGGCGGCCTGGTAGTTGCGTGGACTGCAGTAGAAGGACTGCGTGGGCTTGCTGCCGGCAGCGTTCCGCGGGCCGAATTGCTCAGCCTCGATCTGGCCGCACTCGGTTTTGCATTGCTGCTCGGTATACTGACGCCGCTGATCGCGATGGCGGCCGGTGCGCTGCGCCATCGGGTGAGCCTGGCACAGGTGCTGCGCAGCAGCGGACGTGGCGTCGTCGGCAAGCCCGGCGTGCAGCGGCGGCTGCTGCCGATCATGGCGATGGCGATTTCGACCGTGAGCCTGGTGACCGCGGTTGCGCTCGGCACCAGCATGCTGCGCCTGCGCGATATCGATCCGGGTTTCAAAAGCGAGAACCTGCAGGCATTGCAGCTATTCCGCAATGCACGCCTGGATCGTCTGGAACCATTTGCCGCAGCGCTTTCGGAACGTTTCGCCGCACTGCCTGGCGTGACCCAAGTGGCCATCACGACGGCTGCGCCGCTGTCGACCAATGGCGCCATGAGCGTCGATCTCCAGCTCAAAGGCCGCGCCGAGGTCGAGCCTTTCCAGGCCGGCCTGCGCCGCGTCGATGGCGGTTTCCGCGTGCTGCTCGGGATTCCGCTGCTGGCGGGGCGCAACATCGGCCGCGAAGATTCGGCGAATGCGGAAAAAGTCGCCGTGATCAATCGCGAGCTCGCGCGCCGCAGTTTTGGTGCAGAGTCAGCGCTGGGCCAGACATTGCTGCTGCCGCTCGGTCAGGGTGACCGCGTCGCCTATCGCATCGTCGGCGTCGTCGACGACATCCACAATGAGGGCCTGCGCCAAGCGCCTGCGCCGGAGATCTGGGTGAGCTACGCGCAAAGCCCGCACTCCATGATGACTTTCCTGGTGCGGACGGACGGCCCGCAGGCCGGCATCGCGCGGCAGATGGCCGAAGCCGTCTGGGCGATCGACCCGCGCCAGGCGCTGACCCGCCAATTCGATCTGGCCGGCGAGATCGCCGCGCAGCTGCAGACGGTGCGCTTCTTCGCCGTGACCGTGGGTGCCTTCGCGCTCATCGCCGTCGTTCTCGGCGCGATCGGTGTCTACGCGGTCGCGAGCCTGCAACAGCGCCGTCGCATCCGCGAGTTCGGCCGGCGCCTGGCGGTCGGTGCGCGTCCCGCCAGCCTCGGCTCGCAGATTCTCGGCGACGGGCTCGTCAGCGTGCTCGCGGGCGCGCTGCTCGGGCTGGGCGGCGGCTGGTACGCCCTCGGTTTGATTGCCGACCAGACCTTCGCGCTCAAGGGCTCGCTGCCGTGGGTGATGCTGGCTGGCGTCGTCACGATGGCCATCGTCGCACTCGCGGCATTGCTGCTGCCCGCCATTCGCGCCATGCGCCTGGACCCGATGGTCGCGCTGCGACACGACGCGTAGGCCGCCGGGGGGGGGGCGGGCCACCCCCCGCCCCCGCGCGCCGTGCGGAAATGGGGGGCCGGCCGCCCACCGGCCCCCCAGCCCCCCCCCCACGGGCGCCCGAAA
>JANPJV010000269.1:0-10800 GCA_031425695.1 Rhodanobacteraceae bacterium
GCGTCAGCAGAGGTTGAGCAGGTAGGGCTTTTGCTCACGGATGAGCGAAAGCCAATCGGCACAAAATTGTGCCGTGAGATTCAACGGGCTCAAAATTGAGCCGGTTGGCCCGGGCTGAAAAGTCAGCCGGCTGGCGATGCCCTGAAAAGTCAGGCGATCAATGGGCGCAAAAGTGCGTTGATTGGGTCGGCGCAAAATTGCGCCGGCTAACCCGTTGATCCGCAAGCAAAGCTCAATTCTGAGCCGTGCGCGGGATCCCCCGTCCGCATCCTGGGTTCGTATCCGCATTGTGGATCCACACCTTCCCCCAGGCAGGGGGCGCTCGCTACCAGGTGCGCGGAACTGAGCGCGGCGCAGCGGGCGAAGGCGATCAAACGGCGGAAGGAGATTTGGGAGGCGATGCGGCCGAATACTGGCGCAACGTGCGCCACTAATCGGGAGCGCGGCAGACCTCAAGAGTTCGCAGGCGAGACAGCGAGCGCATCCGGCGAGTCCAAGGCGCAAGTGAATCGCCACCTTGCCCGCGCCGAGGCCCTCGGCGATGACCTGGACGAAGTAACCGGAGCCACTATCACCACCCATCGCCACCCCTGGAAAGTAGGAAAGGCGTGTAGAACGGCCAAAACCCAGACACAAAAAAGCCCAAGTAAACAATCACTTGGGCTCGTCTGTTGGCGGAGAGGGTGGGATTCGAACCCACGGTGCGCTTACACGCACGCCTGATTTCGAGTCAGGTACATTCGACCACTCTGCCACCTCTCCATTTGGGCGGCGTTGCTGACTGGATGGATGCAGTCGGCGCGGCGAAGGTGGCGGAGCATACGTTTGCTTGGGGTCGGCGACAAGCGATTCGTCCGTCGAAGGGTGCGCGTTGGGACGAAGTAGTGGCAACCGGCAAGAAATGCGGCTTGTCAAGGAAACTCGTGCAGCACGCGTGTGTTGCAAGCGGTGGAGGCGCACGGCATCCTATCGGTGAGGGAGAGGCCCCGCTTGCCAAATAACCATCTACAATCCTGCGCTTCCACCCACGTCGCCGCAGCGCGATCGCCGCGATGCGCGTGGGCCGACTGATGCACGCACTGCGCAACCGAGCACCATGATCGAATTCGGACACGGGACGCATACTGGGCTGCGGCGCGAGCACAATGAGGACACTTATTGTGCCGATCCGGACATGGGTCTCTGGCTGGTCGCCGATGGGATGGGCGGGCATGAGCACGGCGAGGTCGCGAGCGCACTGGCGCGCGACGTAGTGATCCGCGAGGTCAATCGCGGCAAGTCACTGGCCGATGCGATCCAGGCAGCGGACGAAGAAATCATCCGCCACTCCAACGAGAAGCGCAGCGAGCGCCCGATGGGCACGACCGTCGTCGCGGTGCGCGTGCGCAACCACGACTATGAAGTCGCCTGGGTCGGCGATTCGCGCGTGTATCTGTGGAACGCACAGCTGCGGCAGATCTCGCAGGATCATTCCTATGTGCAGGAATTGATCGACCAGGGCGCCATCAGCGCCGCGCAGGCACGCACGCATCCACATCGCAACGTCGTGACGCAGGCCCTCGGCGTGACCATGCCGGATCAGCTCAAGATCGAGACCCTGCGTGGCACGCTGCAGCCGGGCCAGGCGCTGCTGCTCTGCAGTGACGGGCTCACCGAAGAAGTCGAAGATCTCAATATCGGCGAGATCATCGGCCGCGGCCTCTCCACCCAAGAAACCGTCGACCACCTGATCCTGGCCGCACTCGACCACGGTGGCTCGGACAACATCACCGTCTTGCTGGTGAAGTGCGTCTGAGCTGAGGCGGGTGTATCGCGGGTGGTGGGTCTGCGCTGCGCGCGGACCTCTTTCTTTCAATCGGTTGTAAAAGCGTCCGCGCACAGCGCAGACCCACCATCAGCAGCAAGCTGACCTGGTATCGCAGCCATGGCTGCTCCCGCAACAGCCTTGGCGCCCAGTTTGATGCGCGAATAAGCGCACCGACAGCGGCGACCAGGACTCCGACAAAAGCAGAAGCCGTTCGCGCGGATGAACTAGCGCGGTGGGAGCGTGTTGAGCTTCTTCTTCAGCGTAAGCAGGCTCGGGTCGTCGGGCAGGTAGGTCAGCGCCTGATTCAATGACGCGTTGGTACCTAGCAGGTCGTTGGGCGAATGCTTGGCTTCGATCTCCTTCGCGATGGTGGCGCCGAGCTTGCGCAGCCCATCGCGGGCGCGCACGTCACCGCCCGGAAGTTTCTCGAGCTGCTTGTACAGATCGACGGCGTTGTCGCCCTTCGGTACGAAATACTTTCTTGCGGCCACCAGCCGCTCTGCGCGCTGGAAATCCGCCTCCATCCCGCCCGTGGTCGCAGCAATCTGCTTGCGCGGTGGCTCGGGCACGGGCGCGTTCTTGGCCGGGCCGGACAACATCTTCCAGGCGCCGAAGCCGAGCAATGCCAGCACCGCGACGACGATTCCCACGCGCTTGAGCGCGCGCATCGGATTGTTCTTGGGCGCGGCGCGCGGCACCGGCGTCTGTCGTGCAGCGAGATTGCGCTGCGCGGCCGGCAGCGGTGCGGTAATCACCGGCTGCTGCATCGTCGGCGGGCCGGAAGGCTGCATCGGCTCCGGCGCGCGTGCCGCGATCTCCGGCATGGGCGCGCTGGCGGCGGCGGCTGCCCGGCCGGGCTTTTGCCGCGGCAGGGCAGTCGTGGCCGGCGACTCGGCCGCGGTCGAAACAACGGTCGGTGGCGAGGCTTTCTGGGGCTCGGGTGCGCGCACTTCGCGCACGGTCTTCGGCTCGAGGTAACCATCCAGCGCGACCACCATGTCCTTGGCGCTGACGTAGCGTTCCTCGGGCTTCTTGGCGAGCGTGCGATCAATCAGGGGCTGATAGATAGACAGCGACTCGACCAGGCGTGGCACCGGCTCGGACAGGTGCTGACCGACGACGACGAAAGGATCGTCGGCATCAAAAGGAGGCTTGCCCGTCAGCATCTCGTACAGCACCACGCCGAGGCTGTAGAGATCGGCGCGGCCGTCACCGACCTGGCCCTCGATCTGCTCCGGGCTCATGTAATGCGGGCTGCCCATCTGCATGGACACGCTGACCGACTGCGCCTTGAGGATCCCGAGGTCTGACAGCACCGCGGCACCATCGGCGCGGAATAGGATGTTCGACGGCTTGATGTCGCGATGCACGACGCCCTGCGAGTGCGCATATTCGAGCGCGCTGGCCAGCTCCTTGGCGATGCGCAGCGCATCCAACGGTGCCATCGGCTGCTGCAGGGTGTCGCGCAGCGTTCCCCCCGGCACGAACTCGGTTGCAATGAACGGGTAGCCGCCCGCCGAACCGATGTCGAAGACCGCCAGCACATTGGGATGGTTGAGCCGCGCCGCGCTCTTGCCTTCATCGACGAAGCGCTGGCGCAGGATCGGCTCATTGAAGAATTCCTCGCTCATCACCTTGAGCGCGACCTGGCGCGCGAGCGAGGTCTGCTCGGCGAGAAAGGTACGCGAACGCTTGCTCTGCTTGAGTACTTTGAGCAGGCGATAGCCAGGGATGTCAGGCAGTTCAGCCATTCGGCGGGCAACTCTTCAGACGGACCGGGATTAGACCCATGCGGACGGCTCCCCGGCAAGGAGGATCGTTCATCGAAACACGTTCATTGGTTCATTTCGCACGCCGGGATGGGCGCTAGCACTGCAGGCTATGCGGACACGCGCCAAGCGTACGTTACGGCAGGCAAAACTTCACGAGGTCTGGGAAGGTCCCTCCTGGACCTCTCAGACACGCTCAACCAAAAGCGTGGTTTTTGTTTCGCGCCTTACTCAGCACGCACGTTGTCCATCACGGTGCCTTTGCGCGCAGCGCGCGCAGGGCAGCGACGAAATCACCCATGCGGTAGCTGTCCTCCTTCTCTACCGTCTTGTAGACGCGATCCACGCCCTCACGCAACGAGGCGGCATCGGCGTCGGAGAGCTGCTTGGCGGTCTCAAACGCGACGACGACCGACTGCGCCGCGAGCGCTGCCTGTTCGGCTGCGGCGAAGTCACGGAACTCGCCACGCTCGGCGTCGCGCAGCAAGCTGGCAAGCACGCGGCCCAAGGTATCCGGCCCGAACTCGTAGGCGGCCACACGCTCGAGCTGCGATTCGATCCGCTGCTTGAGGCTGCGCGCTGCGGAGAAAGTACGCTGGCGATCGACCAGGGTAGCCTGGTGCAGGGCGCGGGTGGCATTGCCGATCTCCGTGGCCGCACCGCTGTCGACCACGCTGAGTACGTGTCGGAACATGATCAGGTTGGAATCATTGAGGCGCACGACGCCCGGGCCGAGCCCGGTACCGGGACGCGAGCTCCACTGCTTGCCGCTCATCAGTCGATGGCAGGCGTGGCAGTCGAACAGCACCAGTTCCGGGAAAATGCCGGTCCAGCCCTTGTGCTCGTCGACCAGGATGTCGAGCAGGTTGATCGCCGCAATGCCCTGCCCGATCGCCCAGTCGCGCGCGCCATTGAACTTGCCCTTGCGCTCTTCGTAGTCGGCATCGATCTCGTAGTGGGGATTGAGCCAGGTGAAGGTATCGAGCTCGAACGAAAGCCGCGGATGGCCGGCACCCATGATCGCGTGGGTGATCATGCGATCGGGCGTACCGACGTGGCAGCTCATGCACAGGCGTGCGCGCGCCACCGGATTGGCGGTCGGATACAAGCCGTTCGCCAGTTGTTGCTCATGCGTGAGCTTGGGATCGGTGTGGGTGGCGATCCAGTTCTCGGCACCGCCGTGACAGGCTTCGCAGCCGACACCGTCGGTGAGCATGAATTTTTCGCCGCGCGTAGCTTCGGGCGGATTGTCGGTGTGGCAATCGAGGCACACCTTGGCGCTGGTCGGGTCACCGAGCTTGAGCTTGGCAGTGATCTTCCTGGACGCCTCGCTCTGCAGCGTCGCAAAGGACTTGGCGTGGCGATCCGTCTGCTGCCAGGTGCTGAACTCATCGAGCCGGATACGCGATCCAGTGCCCGCCTGGGTTGCTCCGTGGCAGACACTCGACGCACAACTGGCAACGCCGAGGTGCTGGTGCTCGAAGATTTCCTTCACCGCACCGGCAGCGAACCCCGGCATGGCCCAGGCGCACAACAGTCCCACGATCCACGAACGCAGCATCGATGTGCTCCCCAGCGCGAGACGTCTCGTTGCATTCTGCCACGTGAACAAGATCGTTTTCAGCAGGTTTTAACGAGGACAGGGGCAAAGCCATCCGCAGATAACATAGATGGAAAGCGCAGGTCGCAAAAGAAGGCTGGATGGGGCCGCGCAAGGCGGGGAGTGCCCCGCTCATTGCCACCGCAGAGCCGGAGCATTTGATCCGCAGATTTTCCACAGATTAGAACGAAAGCCCATGCGCAAATGATGTGGCGCATCGTTTCCAGGCGCTTCGCACGCAAGCGCTCCCCTTTTTAATCCGCGGAAATCGGAGAAACCTGCGGAAAAAATGCTCTTGGGCTCGTTCCCGCCACAGCGAAAAGCTCAAGACAGCACAGCCTCGCGCTCGGCGGCTACGGCCCAGAGCTGCCACAGGCTGGGCTTGCCGGAGCGCGCTTCGATGGCGGAGACGCGGGCCTGGTGGGCGGCGATTTCCTGGGCGGTGGCGACGCGCCGCGGCAGGCTCACGTGGATGCGCTCGGCGCGCAGCTGCAATGCATCGGTGACTGGCTCGAAGCTCAGGCTGCCCTGCCCCGCGGTGATCGCGAGATAGACGTCGGCAAGCAGGCGCGCGTCCAGCAGCGCGCCATGGAAACTGCGTGCGGAGTTGTCGACCTGGTAGCGCCGGCACAGCGCGTCGAGGCTGTTGCGCTGGCCTGGATGGCGCTCGCGGGCGAGCTTCAGGGTATCGGTGATCGGGTTGCGCGCGGCGAGTCGCTCGGCGCGACCGAGCAATGAAAACTCGCGATCGAGGAAGCCGACGTCGAAGGCCGCGTTGTGGATCAGCAGTTCGGCGCCGTCGATGAAATCGAGGAATTCGTCGGCGATCTCGCCGAAGCGCGGCTTGAGCGACAGGAACTCGCGGGTGAGCCCATGCACGAGCAGCGCTCCGGGCTCGCTGTCGCGATCGGGATTGAGATAGCAGTGAAAGCTGCGACCAGTCGGCTGTCGCTGCGAGAGCTCGATGCAGCCAATTTCGACCACGCGGTTGCCGGCATTGATGTCCATGCCGGTGGTTTCGGTATCGAGCGCGATCTGCCTCATGACCTGATGGCGGATGCCATTGCCTTGACCGAGCTCTTCGCGCGCTCGAGCTCGAGGCGCGCGCCCGCGAGCGCGTCGACGCGTTCGTTGAGCGGATTGCCGGCGTGCCCACGCACCCACTGCCAGCGCACCTGGTGACGCGCCGCCTGCACCGCCAGGCGCTCCCACAGGTCCTGGTTGACGACAGGCTTGCCGGCGGCGGTCTTCCAGCCGCGCTTGATCCACTGCGGCAACCACTCACTGATGCCCTTGCACACATATTGTGAGTCCGAATGCACGGTGACCGTGCAACTGCGCGACAGCGCCTCCAGACTGCCGATCGCGGCCATCAGCTCCATGCGGTTATTGGTCGTGGCCGGCTCGTAACCGGTGAGCTCGCGCTCCTTGCCCTTGCACATCAGCAACGCCGCCCAAGATCCAGGGCCCGGGTTGCCGGAGCAGGCGCCGTCGCAATAGACGATCACGGTTTCATCCGGCACGGCGCATGCTCCCGGCGGCGGCCATGACCCCGGTTCGCTGCGCACGGCGCCCGAGCGGGATCGAGATCACGGTCGATCCACGCTTGCGACCGCTGACGGCATACAGGCTGCCGAGCCCCGGCCAGATCCGCCGGCCGAGCGCGTCGAAGCCCGTGCTCCAGCGATCCAGAATGGCGGCCGGCAGCGGCGGCCACCACAGCCGGTATTCAATCACGACGTCCTCCAGCCCCGCAGCACGCAGGAACCGCGCAACGCGCAGCGCACCGACGCTACAGGCGAAGCCGCGTCGACGTGCGTTGAGGCCAATCCAACCCCACGGATTGATGTCGGTCACGATCAGGTGTCCATCCTCCGCCAAGGTACGTACGGCCTCGTCGAGCAAGTCGCGCTAGGCCTCCGCCCCGAGCTCGCCGACCCGATCGAGCACGACCAGGCCCAGCGACTGGTCGTGCACCGGCAGTTCGCGCGCGCTGCCGATCAACGGGCCGCTGAGATCGAGACCCTTCGCGCCCACGCGGACGTCGAAACGGGTGCGACCCGGACGTTCCACCACGCCCGAATCGTTCGGGGAAAAACGCATGGCGAGGCCCGCCGTGCGCTTCCACAGCGCTTCGATACAGGTATCACACTCGTGCTCGATGCGCGCCGCGAGGCGCGAGTCGAGCGACTCAAGCAAGCTGGAAGGGGCGGAATCCATGGCGCCGGAGTCTAGCGGTTGTGGCTCCGCTTCTGCTGTTGTGGGTCTGCGCTGTGCGCGGACGCTCCTGAGCAAAAAACCAGATCAACCTCAAAGATCCACAGATTGCTGGGATGGAAAGCGGATGCCGCAGATTAGAAGCAATCAGGCTGGTGGACTTCCTCCTCGCGGCTGATCAAGACCTGCGTGCAGCAGCCAGGGGTCCTTCGATCTTAATCAGCTTCTATCGGCTTTCCTGATTAGCGTAGAACCTCAGCTGGGCACGGCGGAAATGGCTTTGCTCCCCTCTCCCAGTGCTTTTTTGGGAGAGGGGTAGGGGGAGAGGGCCGCCTTTCTTGCGGCAAGAAGCGAAGTGCCCCTCTCCCGCAAGCTTCAGCTGAGGATCGACGCTAATCAGGTCCGCTTTTCAATGTGTAATCTGCGGATGCTTTGATTTTGATCTTTCTTCCTTCCAGTGGGACGGCACCCAAATTGACCGCAGCGCGGGGCTCTGCGACCATCCGCGCCCGCTCGAGTACTTGCCGATGTCGATTGCCCTGCCCGCCTTCGCCGATAACTACATCTGGCTGCTGCCGTGTTCGGCCGGTGTGGTGGTCGTCGATCCCGGGGCGGCGGATGGCGTGCTCGCCTATCTGCGTGCTTCGAATCTGCAGCTACACGCCATCCTGCTGACGCATCATCATCACGACCATGTTGGTGGCACGCCGGAACTGCTGGCGGCTTTTCCCCAGGCGCGGGTGATCGGCCCGCGCGATCGCCGCATCGCCACCATCACCGAAGCGGTCGGTGAGGGCGATGAGGTGCAACTCGGCGACGATCTGACGCTACGCGTGCTCGAGGTTCCGGGCCATACGCTCACCCATATCGCGTTCTACAGCGACACTGAGCTGTACTGCGGGGACACTCTTTTCAGCCTCGGCTGTGGCCGGCTGTTCGAAGGCAGTCCGGCGCAGATGCTGGCGTCGCTGTCGCGCTTCGCCGCGCTCGATCCGAAGACGCGCGTCTATTGCGGTCATGAGTACACGCTCGCCAACGGGCGCTTCGCCAGCGTCGTCGAGCCGCAGAACCAGGCGCTGCCGGCTTACCTCGGAACCGTGCGCGCCCGGCGGGCGAGTGACCAGCCCAGCCTGCCTTCGGTGCTCGCCGACGAGCTCGACTGCAATCCCTTCCTGCGGGTCGATGCACCGGCGCTGATCGAAGCGGTCAGCGCGCGCGCCGGGCGCACGCTGGCCGACCGGGTCGAGGTGTTCGCGCAATTGCGCGCCTGGAAGGATGGGTTCGCATGATCCGCCGGCTCGGTTTCGCTCAGTGGGACTGCGCAGCGCGCGGTCTCGTTTGCTTTGTGCTGCTCGCGACGCTGGCAGCATGCGCCACCAACAAGCCGCCACCCGTGGCGGAGCCGATGCCTGCTGCGCCGGTCGTGATCGCTCCGCCCGAACCAGCCGCACCGCCACCGCCCAAGCCACGTCCTCCCAAGCCGAAGCCGAAGGCTGTCGAGGAAGATCTTTGGACGCGTTTTGCGCGTACACGGCATTGGCAGCCGTGCGTGCGCGATGCTGGGATTGATCGCTGGGTGTCACGTTATGCCGGTTCGCCGCAGCGCTTTGCCACCACGCTGGCGCCGTTGCTGCCGCTCATGGACTACGTGCTCACCCGCAGTGAGGCGCTCGGCCTGCCGGCTGAAGTGATGCTGGTGCCGATCGTCGAGAGCTATTACCGCCCGGATGCGCGCGGTCCCGGCGGCGCGCTGGGCCTGTGGCAGCTGATGCCCGATACCGGGACGCGCTTCGGCCTGCTGCGTCGCGGGTCCCGCGACGACCGCACCGATGTGCGCGCGTCGACCGCCGCGGCGCTACGCTTGCTGGTGCTCAACTCGGAAGCCTTTTCCGGTAATCCGAAACTGATGTTCGCGGCCTACAACGCAGGCGCCTACCGCCTGCGCAAGGCACTCGGCGGTCGCGACCACCAGACCCTGACCTCGCTCGAGGGCCTCGGGCTCTCGCGAACCACCGAAGAGTACCTGTCCAAGATCAAGGCGCTGGGTTGCCTGCTCGGCGAGCCGGAACTCTTCAGTCTCGAATTGCCGGAAATACCGCCGCGCTCGCGCCTGATCGAGTTTACCCCGCCGTTCGCGATCGATCCGCGCGCCGTATCCGAGCGCATCGGCGTGCCGCAGGCGCAGTTGCGCAGCTGGAATGCCAGCGCCTTCGCCCAGGGTGCGGCCGATGCCGCGATGCCGTTGCTGATCCCGCAGGCGAGCGAGCCGGTGCTGAGCGCGGCGCTTGCGGGCGGCAGCCTCTCCAAGCACACGCCCAGTCCAGAGGTAGCGAGCACCGTGGCGGCACCGAGCGAGAAGCCGCAGGCAGCAGCGCGCACGCACCGTGTGGCTGCGGGTGACTCGCTTTGGGAGATCGCCAAACGCTATCGTGTCCGGCTCGCGGATCTGATGCGCTGGAACGCGCTCAACAAGCGCAGCGTATTGCGCATCGGCCAGCGCCTGCGGCTCGATCCACCTTGAACGTAGATTGTCATTCGCGGAGTTGATCAAATGGGTTTCTTGACCGGAAAACGTGCACTCATCACGGGCATCGCAAGCGGCCGCTCGATTGCCTGGGGCATTGCGCAAGCGATGCATCGGGAGGGCGCGGAACTCGCGTTCACCTACCAGAGTGAGCGCCTGAAGGAACGTGTCGACGACGCCTCCGCGCAATTTGGCAACGGCCCGGTGCTGCCGATGGATGTCGCCGTCGAAGGGGATATCGAGCGCATGTTCGAGTCGCTCGGACAGACCTGGGATGGCCTCGACATCGTCGTGCATTCGATCGGTTTCGCGCCGCGTGACCAGATCCAGGGTCGCTTCGTCGACGCGGTCACCCGCGAAGGCTTCAGCATCGCCCACGACATCAGCGCCTACAGCTTCGCCGCGCTCGCCAAGGGTGCGCGCGGGATGATGAAAGGCCGCGAAGGTGCACTGCTGACCTTGAGCTATCTCGGGGCCGTGCGGGCAATGCCCAACTACAACGTCATGGGCCTGGCCAAGGCCTCGCTCGAAGCGTGCACCCGCTACCTGGCGCAAGATCTCGGCCCCGAAGGCATCCGCGTCAATTGCATCTCGGCCGGCCCGATCAAGACGCTCGCCGCCGCCGGCATCGGCAACTTCCGCAAGATGCTCGACCACGTCGAAAAAACCGCTCCGATGCGCCGCAGCGTCAGCATCGAAGACGTCGGCAACGCCGCCGCCTTCCTCTGCTCAAACCTGGCCGCCGGCATCACTGGCGAAATCCTCTACGTCGACTCCGGCTACAGCCATGTGGCCATGGGCGAGCTGGGCTCGACAAGCTGAAGGGCGCGCTTGTGGTGGGTCTGCGCTGCGCGCGGACGCTCTTGCCTTTCGGAGAGAAAAG
>JANPJV010000270.1:0-1578 GCA_031425695.1 Rhodanobacteraceae bacterium
AACTCTTCGCCCGTCACCCATTTCCAACCGTGCCAGCCGCCTTCGGTGCCTTCGCGTCTCGCGCCGATCAGGATTTCGCGCGGCGCGTCCTTGGCGGTCATGAATTCGCGCTTGAGGAATTCGTTCTCCTCCTTGCTCGTGATCGTGACGAGATGTCCGCCGAGCGCCTGCGCCGCCCGCTGGCCGTCGTCAAAGCTGATTACGCCCCGCACGAGGAGATACGTGTGGCCATTGAAGACCTTGGCCTCGCGGAAGATCGCGGCGCGATCCCCCTCGCGCGCCTGGCGCACGAGGTCGGCCAGCCGCACCGCGCCCCACACGGTGTCGTAACTTTTCCGCAGGTTTTTGCTGTACTCAGCGGACCACCATGGGCGGTCGGCGAACCTCTTTTCATCCTCCGCGAGCATTCGTGCGGCTTCGCGATCGTTGCCTTGTTCGAGCGCCGCTTTGATCGGGGCGAGAAGCTGCACGGAGCGATGTTCAAGTCCCCTCGCCAACGCCGGGAAAGTATCGTTCACCTCCAGCAACCACTCTCTCGATGCATTTTGGGGCGCGGAAAGATTTACCAGCGGAGCGCCTTTGAGCGGTTTCAGATCGAGCGCCGGAAACTCGCCGATGAGGCTCAGAACTTCCAGTGGCATGCCACGCAGCGGTTCGAGGCTGTCGAGTTCCTTGCCGTTATGCAGTTCCAGCCCCTTCAGCTTGGTCCCCGTGAGAAAAGACAAGCTTCTGAGCGGCTTTTTCGAGTGAAGGTGCCGCTGAAGACGGGCCCATTGCAGCGGGCTGCCGCGGAGAGATTCCAGAAAAAGCTCCGCGTCACCGTAGGCGAAAAGCTCGCTGAGATTGATAGCGTGCAGCGGCCACTTCTGGAGCGCCTCGGCTTTGCGGAGCGCGCCACCGTGGCCGATCAGATGCGTGACGGGAAGCTCCGCGAAGCACGCCAGCACCGCGTCGTTGGTGATGTTTGACCGGCTCATGTCGAGGAGCACCATTTCGTCGTTGATCAGCGTGTGGGGTTGCGGTCGCGACAAGTCCTGCTTGGGCACCAGCGTCCGGTATTTTTCCAAAGCCGCTTCCAGCGCGATTTGCTGCGCGCACTGGGTTTCGGTCTTGAGGTCGATCACGCAGCGGAAACCCGCATCCAGCCAGGCGCGGTCCGCGTGGCCAAACGTGTCCGAAACAAACGCGGTGCGCTCATGAACCGTGGTCTCGGACTGGCGAAAGGAACCGCCCCGCAACACGCTGCTGGCCTCGTGAAAAGCGCGCGGGCCGGCGCAAAACTCCCGCACGTTGCCGAGCAGATCGTGGAGGCCGAAACGGTTCGGTTTTCCGCTGCCGACGGGGGCGGTGTTCGCGAAGTCGTCTTTTTTCCAATTCAGATTCTCGGCGTTGTGGGCGGGCTGGGTGTCCTTCGGCCAGGTGAAGACATCGCTCGGGAACTGGCGGTCGGCGGGGAAGTCGCCGGGTTCGTCGAGCACGCCCATCGCGGCGCTCCATTCGCGGTCGGTCGGCAGGCGATACACTTGGCCGGGCAGGAGGCGTCCGGCGGCGCGCTCCTTGTCCGTGAGCCAGCGGCAG
>JANPJV010000271.1:0-1940 GCA_031425695.1 Rhodanobacteraceae bacterium
GCAAGCGGCCGCTGTACCTGCGCCAGCTCGGCGTGACCATCCACGACGACCCCGAAGCCATCCTGCCGGTGGCCGAGGACCTGATCCGCTTCCTCGACCAGGGGCGCGGCGTGCTCGTGCTCACCGACATCTACGGCGCGACGCCTTCGAACATCGCGGCGCGCATCCTGCTCCCGGGCAAGGTCGAGGGCATCGCCGGCGTGAACCTGCCCATGCTGATCCGCGCGCTCACGTACCGGGAAGAGCCCATCGACCAGATGATCGCCAAGGCGCTCTCCGGCGGGACGGAGGGCGTGTTCCGCATGCCCCAGAAGGCCTGACGCCGGTGCTGAAGAAGACCATCCCCGTCGTCAACAAGCTGGGCTTGCACGCCCGGGCGAGCGCCAAGCTCACGCAGTGCGCCTCCGCGTTCACGAGCGGCGTGTTCCTGACGCGCAACGGCCGGCGGGTGAATGCCAAGAGCATCATGGGCGTGATGATGCTGGCCGCCGGAATCGGCTCCACGGTGGAGCTGGAAACCGACGGGCCCGACGAGACCGAGGCGATGGACGCCCTGGAGAAACTCTTCGCCGACAAGTTCGGGGAAGGCTCGTAGTGGACGCGCGCACGAACACCGTCTCGTTCACGATGCACGGTATCGGCATCTCGGGCGGCATCGCGATCGGCCACGCCCACCTGTTCATGGGCATGTCCACCGAGGTGGACCACTACGACATCCCGGCCTCCGATGTCGCGCGCGAGCAGCGCCGCTATGACCGGGCCGTGAAGGAAGTGCGCGATGAGTTGAAGGGCCTGGCCGACAGCGTGCGCCACAGCGCCGCCGCCGAGCTCGCCCCCTTCGTCAACGTGCACCTGATGCTGCTCGACGACTCCGCGTTCTCGCAGGCCCCGCGCGAGCTGATTTCGGAGCGCCGCTGCAATGCGGAATGGGCGCTGCGCGTCCAGTTGGACGAGCTCACCGCCCAGTTCGAGGAGATCGAGGACCTGTACCTGCGAGGCCGCGAGGACGACGTGCGCCAGGTGGCCGAGCGCGTGCTCGAGGCGCTGGCGGGCACCAAGCGGCGGATCGCGGTCAAGCCTTCGCGGGAAGACGCGGCGATCCTGGTCGCGCGCGACCTGTCACCCGCCGACGTGATCCTCTTCAAGCAGCACCCGTTCGCGGCGTTCGTCACCGACCTGGGCGGGGCGACCTCGCACACGGCCATCATCGCTCGTTCACTCGGCATCCCGGCGATCGTCGCGCTGCACCACTCGCGCAGCCTGATCCGGGAAGACGAGTTGATCGTGATCGACGGCACGCAGGGCGTCGTGATCGTCAATCCGGACAAGCACGTCCTCCAGGAGTACAAGCTCAAGCAGAACCAGGCGCGGCTGGAGCGCGAGAAGCTCAAGCGCATCCGCACGGCCCCGGCGGCCACGCTCGATGGCACGTCGATCTCGCTCAACGCCAACATCGAGCTGCCCACGGACCTGGATGCGGTGCGCGCGAGCGGCGCGGCCGGCGTGGGACTCTTCCGCAGCGAGTTCCTGTTCATGAACCGGCGCGACCTGCCCGGCGAGGACGAGCAGTTCGAGGCCTATCGCGAAGTGGTCGAGGGCATGAAGGGCCACCCGGTCACCATCCGCACGTTGGACATCGGCGCCGACAAGCCGCTCGATGGCGACGACAACTACGACGGCTACGTCGCCGTGAATCCCGCGATGGGCCTGCGCGCGATCCGCTACTGCCTGGCCGAGCCGCAGATCTTCGCCACCCAGCTGCGCGCCATCCTGCGCGCCTCGAAGTTCGGCAAGGCGATGATCCTGCTGCCGATGCTCTCGAGCTGGTCGGAGATCACGCAGGCGCTGCTGGCCATCGCAGCGGCCAAGGAACAGCTGCGCGCCGACAACGTCAAGTTCGACGACAACATCCCGGTGGGCGGCATGATCGAGGTGCCGGC
>JANPJV010000272.1:0-11913 GCA_031425695.1 Rhodanobacteraceae bacterium
CCCCATCCGCACCGGGCCGCCGCCATCTGCTGAGAGCACGCGCGGTGGGTCCGGACCTGGACCGGACGCTGACTCATCGGACAAGCGTCCGGACGAGGTCCGGACCCACTCAACGCAGCCATCGCCCCGCGCAGCAGCTTCTTCAAATCGCAAGCGCGCCGGCATTGCGCAGGCGACCTGCAAAGGGCGAGACTCGGGGCTGACTCCCCACTCGCCGGACAACCGGAAGCGGGGTCCGTTACGCCCGCGAACGCCAAGGGGTGCGATCGATGAGCGCCAAAGAATTGATTCTGGTCCGGCACGCGCACGCCGAACCGGAGGCCGCAAGCGGCAGGGATCTGGATCGGCCCCTGTCCACGCTCGGCTTTTCCCAAGCCGAGAAGGCCGCGAGCTGGTTGATCGAGCGGCAGCTGCGACCGACCCGCGCGCTGTGCTCGCATGCGTTGCGTACCTTGCAGACGCTCGCTGCCCTGCGCTCGCGCATGCCCGAGCTCGAAGTAGTAGAAGAAACCTCCATCTACGAGGCCACGCCCGGCGATCTGCTGGCGCTCATCGACAAGCATCGCGGCGACTCGCCGTTGCTGCTCGTCGGACACAATCCGGGCCTGGAAACGCTGGTCACCTTGCTCGCCGATGGCCGCAGCACCGATGGCCGTGGCATGCCGACTGGATCGATCGCGCGGCTGCGTCTCAAGAACGCACCGACGGTCGAGCCGGGTGGGGCAGAGCTGATCGAATTCTGGTGGCCGTGAGGCTTCCGGCCGGATACAGCGTCGACCCTGATTTCATGGTCATCAGTCGATGATGAGGACCGCGCCCGACGTGGACCCTATCGAATGTGGTCATCGATGCGCGCCACAGTGGTTGACGACCGGATTCGACGCGTTCGTCGGGTGGGCATTGGCGCGGCATTGCTGTTGATCGTGGCAACCGCTGGCGCGAGCACGCCGACCAGTCCGTCACCAGCGCGCGAGCTGATCGTCGACAGTGCTGCATCGAAAGTTTATTTCGATATCGGCGTGCTGGTCGTGCTGCGCAAGAGCGGCACATTTTCGGGACTCGAAGGCGCGATCGGGGTCGATTCCGCAGCCGGACAGGCGAACATTTCGATCCGCATCCCGGCGAAAAGCGCGCACATGAAGGATCCCGAGCACACGCAGCTATTGCTCTCACCCGACTTCTTCGACGCCCGCACGCATCCCTGGATCGAGTTCCGATCCACCGCCATGCCGCTCACGAGCAGCAAGGCGCGACGCATCAAGGGCACCCTCACGATCCGCGGCGTCGAGCGGCCGGTCACATTCGCGGTGAGCGCCGATGCCTGCCTCGACGAGCCGGGCCTGCGCCAGTGCCAGGTCCGCGTCGAAGGCTCGATCAAGCGCTCCGCGTTCGGCATGGTCGAGTTCAAGCGCACGCTGGGCGATACCGTGCATCTGCGCATCGAGGTCGTGCTCAAGCCGGAGGCCGTCAAGGTCGCCAAGGCCAAGCGTCCGGCGCCGAAGCAGGAGATCAGCCCGCGGGCGCGCAGGAAGTAAGTCATGTTGCTCGCGCCAGCGAGCGACTTGACGGTGAGCGCGAATAGCCGTCACATCCGCCCTGCGGGCGCAACTTGTCCTGCGATGGAGCCGGAACCCTCATGAGTCTCAAGAAAAAGCTCGTTCTGCGCGCGGCCGAGCTCGACGATGCCGCCGCGGTCGCCGCCCTCTACAACTCGCCGGCCGTTTTTGGCGCGCTGCTGCAACTGCCCTTTCCGCGCGCGAGCTATTGGTCCGAGCGCCTCGCGGGCGCCGACCCGGATGCGCTCAACCTGCTGGCCGTGGTCAATGGCGATGTCGTCGGTCACGCCTACCTCGGCCGCCCACAGGCGCACGCGCGCCGGCGCCATGCGGGATGCCTGGGCATTGCCGTGCATCCGGACTGGCAGGCCCGCGGCATCGGCACGCAACTGCTCGCCGCCCTGATCGAGCGCGCCGAACGCTGGATGCAGATGACCCGCCTCGAGCTCGAGGTCTATGTCGACAACCAGGCTGCCATCTCGCTCTACCAGAAATTAGGCTTCGTCGAAGAGGGCCGCATGCGCCGCTACGCCTTCCGCGACGGCGAATTCGTGGATGCGCTGATGATGGCGCGGGTGAGTGGGTGAAGCGGTGTCGGTGTCGGTTGTCGGTGTCGGAAAAGCGAAGGCTGTGCTCCGAAACCGACTACCGAAACCGAAACCCGCTTCAATAGTGCGGCGGCGGCGGTTCCGGGGCGGCGTCGCCGGGTTGCGAGCGCATGCCCTCGACCGAGTTGCGCAGGGTTTCGAGCTCGGCGCGCAGGCGGGCAATTTCGCGAAAGGCGCCGTGCACCTCGGCGCTCAGGCTGGAAATGCTCTCCTCCTGGAAGGCGATGCGGATTTCCAGCTCTTCAATACGTGTCTGCATTCACCCATTTCCACGACCTGCGGGCCCTCAGGATACGGCAGGGTGTAGAAACGCGACGCTGGCCCTGGGTCCGGACCTTGTCCGGACGCTTTTTGCCATGATTCAAAGCGTTCGGACAAGGTCCGAACCCACGCTAGCCTGGACGCTGCTAGCCTTTGCCACACAGGATCGAAGGAGACCGCGATGGCCCTCAACTTTAGGACGCTGGAGCTGCGCCAACCGCCGTCGTCGGCCACGGGCAAGCTGCTGGGCGCGACTTGTCTCGTGCTGGTGATCTTCGGCTGGTTCGTGCTCACGCTGGGTCCGGCGGAAGAACGCTTCATCTCCCCAGCCATCCTGCCGAGCCCCGGCGAAGTCATCAATGCGGTGCCCAACCTGCTATTCGAGCGCGATCTCGGCAAGAGCATCGGTGCCACGCTGGGACGGGTGCTGCTCGGCTTCGGCCTCGCGCTGGTACTCGGCATCCCGCTGGGTGTCCTCGCGGGCTCCTGGCGCGTGGTGGAGGCCTTCCTGCGGCCGATCGTGATCCCGATGAGCAACGTGCCGGTCGCGGCACTGATCCCGTTGACGATTCTCTGGTTCGGCATCGGCGAGTCGCAGAAGATCATGTTCATCTTCATCGCCGCGCTGCCCTTCATTTTCGCCACGGCCGCCGCCTCCGTCTTCGCCGTGCCGGATCGCTACGTCGACACCGCCCGTACGCTGGGTGCCAGCGATCGCCAGATCATCCTCAAGGTGCTGGTGCCGGCGGCGCTCCCGGAGATGTTCCGCGGCCTGCGCGGGCTGTTCGGCCTGTGCTTCGGCTACATCATGCTGGCCGAGCTCATCAACGCCCCGCACGGCCTCGGCGCCATGCTCAACATCAGCCAGCGCCGCGGCCTCACCGAGCACATCTTCCTGATCCTCGCCATCATCGGCCTGATCGCCTGGGCCATCGACCACGGCCTCGCCTGGGCGGAACGGCGGCTGTTTCCGTACATGGCGAAGCGCTGAGCTTTGCTCCCCTCTCCCATGCTGCTGGGGAGAGGGGCGGGGGGAGAGGGCGCTTACGTATGCAGAAAGGCACCCTCTCCCCCAACCCCTCTCCCCAAGAGCATGGGAGAGGGGAGCCAATAGCAGCATTGTTTTGCCCCGCCCCCGCCCCTATGTTGGGTGCTCTGCTTTTCTTGAGACCTTTTCTTGAGCTCGCCTACGGAAGACAAGGATCTGGCGCCGATTGTGGATGTTCGCGAGCTCACCGCTTATCTGGCGGGCGGGGCGCGGGCGCCGGACGAGTGGCGTATCGGGACGGAGCACGAGAAATTCGGCTTTCGTGATGACGACCTGCGCCCGCCGGAATTTGGCGGCGAGCGCGGCATCGGCGCGTTGCTCGAAGGCATCGCCAGCCGGTTCCAGTGGGAGCGCAGCTACGACGGCGATAACCTGATCGCGCTCAAGCGTCCGGATGGCAGCTCGATCACGCTCGAGCCGGCCGGCCAGCTGGAATTGTCCGGCGCGCAACTGGCGACGCTGCACCAGACCTGTTGCGAGGTCGAAGGCCATCTGCGCGAAGTGCGCAGCGTCGCCGATGAGGTTCAGTTGAGCTTCCTCGGCATGGGCTTCCAGCCGAAGTGGCAACGCGCGGACATGCCGTGGATGCCCAAGGGGCGCTACAAGCTGATGCGCGAGTACATGCCCAAGCGCGGCCAGCTCGGGCTCGACATGATGACCCGCACCTGCACCGTGCAGGTCAACCTGGACGTCGCCGACGAGCCGGACATGGTCAAGAAATTCCGTGTGTCGCTGGCCTTGCAGGCGGTCGCTACCGCGCTCTTCGCCGATTCCCCGTTCACCGAGGGCAAGCCTAACGGCTTCCAGAGTTATCGCTCGCACATCTGGACCGATACCGATCCGGATCGCACCGGGCTTCTCGACTTCGTGTTCGAACCCGGTTTCGGCTACGAGCGTTATGTCGACTACATGCTCGACGTGCCGATGTACTTTGCCTATCGCGACGGCCGCTACCTGGATGCGACCGGGATGAGCTTTCGCGATTTCGTGGCGGGCAAGCTGCCGGTGCTGCCGGGCGCGCAGCCGACTCTCAGCGATTGGGCCGATCACCTGACCACGGCCTTCCCGGAAGTGCGCCTCAAGCGATATCTCGAAATGCGCGGCGCCGACAGTGGGCCGTGGGGACGGATTTGTGCGCTGCCGGCGCTGTGGGTCGGGCTGCTCTACGACAGTACCGCGCTGGATGCCGCCTGGGATCTCGTCAAGGACTGGTCGAACGCCGAGCGCCACGCGCTGCGTGACGCGGTGCCGCGGAGCGGGCTCAAGACACCGTTCCGTGGTGGTACGGTGTTCGATATCGCCGAGTCGATGCTCGCCATCGCGGCCGAGGGTCTGCGGCGACGCGGGGTGCTCAACCGCAATGGCGCCGACGAGCGGATTTACCTCGATCCCCTGATCGAGTCGATCAGCGCCAGAATGTCGCCGGCTGATCGCAAGCTCGCGCTCTACCATGGTCGCTGGAATGGATCGGTCGATCCGGTCTTCCGCGAATTCGCCTACTGATGCGGCGTCTGGCCGCGTGCTCTCCTGGAAACCCGTGTGATCGCCTCTGACGAAACGCCTGAAACCTCCGTGCTGGATACGCTGATCACCCCCGAGGAGGTCAACGAGCTCGGCGACATCCTGCTGAGCTGCGATGCCGACGGCATGCTTGACATCGGCGAGCTCGACGGCTTCCTGTCGGCACTCGCCATTGCGCCGAAGGCCAGCGCGCTCGAGCGCTGGTGGGCTGCGCTGGTCGGCCACGAGCCCGAATGGGAGTCGATCACGCAGGCCGAGCGCGCCCGCACGCTGGTCGAGCGCTACTACAGCATGGTGCAGGCGCGGGTTGCGCTGGCGCCGACGGAGCTCGGCTTTGCCGCCATTCCGCCGCTGTGGAGCTCGGTCGAGGAGTTCGACGAAAACGAGGAGGACGCCGAGGAGGCCTATCCGGATGCGGCCGAGGGCTCCGACGACGAGGCCAATCTCATCGAACACGACCCGGAATTCGAGGAAGCCCCGGACTGGCTGCTCGAGCACGCGGCCGACGACGACGATGGCAGCGACGATGGGGCAATGATCCTCAGCGACGACCCTGACGAGGTCGACGAGGATTTCGCCGAAATGACCGATGACGAGGACGAGGACGACTTCGATGATCGCTTCGAAGTCGGCGAAACCTGGCTCAGCGGCTTCCGCTACGGACTTGCACTGCAGGCGGATGACTGGCGGCGGGTGATCGAAGCCGAGCCCGCGCTCGCACCTTGGCTGTACGCCTTGTGGGTGGCCGCCGATGGTCCTGCCGATGGTGAGCCGATCGATGACCTGCCGTCGCTGCCGCCGACCGCGGCCTCACCCGAGAACGCCGGTTTCCTCGCGCTCGAGTCCACCCTCAAAGTGCATGCGGCCGAACGCGGCGATGTGGCGGCCACGGTCGAGACTCATCTGGTCGGCGTGATCCCGATCGTGTTGCACCAACTGTGGCGTCGCAACCGCGACGACGCCGGGGCGGTCGCCGCCGCGATCGAAAGCGAGGCCAGTCTCGGCGAGCTCAACCAGCGCGATGCATTGTTCGCCGAACTGCAGGAGCGGCTCGAGCGCATCGCCGTTCCCGGCGGTGGCATGAGCCTCGAACGCCTCGACGGCTATTGGTCGGCGTGGTGCGCAGGGCCAGCCGATGAGGAGCAGGCGCTCAAGGACCTGACGCGAGTACTCGGGCCGACGCCCGAGTTCGCGGACGAACGCGACGCGCGCGACACCCTGCAGGGCTTGATGGAGCTGTGGGCAATGATCGGCGTGCGCCAGACGCGCGAGCCGCATCCCGAAGACGAGATGTGCCATGGCTTCATCCACTTCCCCGAAGACGATGATCCCGAAGCCGAGCCCGATCCGCGCCTGCCCTACGGTCGCGACTGGGCCAAGGGCTTTCTGGAAGCGCTTGAGGAGTTCCCGCGCTCCGCGAAATTGGTGCTGATGGACCCGGAGGCCAAACACTGGCTGGCGCCAATCGAGGCGCTCGCCGAAGGGCACAGCCTGGAAAAACGCAACACCCGCATCGGCTTCGATGAGCGCATGGCGCTCATCGTCGAGATCCCCGAGTGTATCGCCCACCTGCGCGGCTTCTGGAAGACCATCGACAGCATGTCACGCACCCCGGCGCGCGCCAGCACCCTGCCCGGCCGCAACGACCCGTGCCCATGCGGCAGCGGCAAGAAGTACAAGAAATGCCACGGAGCGCCGGATCGATTGAACTGACGCGCTTGACGTAGGTCACGTTGCGCCCGCGCCGTGCACGCACTGGCCTGGAATTGATCGGGCGCTACGTGACAGTGGGTCCGGACCTTGTCCGGACGCTTTTCATTGATATTGATCGAAAAAGCGTTCGGACAAGGTCCGAACCCACGCATCACGGGCTGGCTACGCCCGACGCATTTACTCCCCGCTCTGCACCAGCCCACGGCGCTTGAGCAGCGGGGCGATGTCCGGTTCGCGACCGGCGAATTCTCGGAACTGATCCATCTGCGGGCGGGTGTCACCCTTCGACAGCACCAGGTCGCGAAAGCGCGCGCCGTTCTCTGCGGTCAAGCCGCCGTTTGCCTCGAACCAGGTATAGGCGTCGGCGTCCAGCACTTCTGCCCATAGGTAGCTGTAGTAGCCGGCGCCGTAGCCGCCCGGCCAGATGTGCGAAAAATAGGTCGTGCGATAGCGCGGTGGCACCGGCGCATAGTCGACGCCGTGCTTGGCCAGGGTGGCCTTCTCGAAGGCCTGTGCATCGGTGGGTGCGGCGCCGTTCGCCGCCAGATGCCACTCGATGTCGAGCAAGGCAGCCCCGAGATACTCGAGCGTCGTGAAGCCCTGGTTGAAGGTGCTGGCTTTCTCGATCTTGTCGATCAGCGCCTCTGGGATTGGCTCGCCGGTCGAGTGGTGCTTGGCGTAATTGCGCAGCACGGCCGACTCGAGCGTCCAATTCTCGTTCCACTGCGACGGGAACTCGACGAAGTCGCGTGGCACGTTGGTGCCCGTGAGCAGCGGATAGCGCACGTTCGAGAGCAGGCCGTGGAGCGCGTGGCCGAACTCGTGGAAAAGCGTGTTGGCGTCATCGAAGCTCAGCAGCACCGGCTCGCCGGCGGGTGGCTTGGGCACGTTGAGCACGTTGAGGACCACTGGGCGGGTGTCGAGCAATGCAGTCTGGTCGACAAAGCTGTCCATCCAGGCACCACCCCGCTTGGACGGGCGCGCGAAGTAATCGGCGTAGTACAGGCCAACGGTGCTGCCGTCTGCGCCCAGGATCTCGAACACGCGCACATCCGGGTGATAGACCGGCAGGTCCTTGCGCTCCTTGACGGTGATTCCGAACAGCTTGCCCGCGGCAAAGAAGACGCCGTTGTTGAGCACGCGCTCGAGCTCGAAGTACGGCCGCAACGCGGCGTCATCGAGATCGTATTCCGCCTTGCGCACCTTCTCGGCATAAAACGCCCAGTCCCACGCAGCGAGCTCGAAACCGCCATTCTCGGCATCGATCAGCGCCTGCATCTTGGCGGCTTCCGCCTTTGCGTTGGCCACGGCCGCCGGCACCAGACCGGTCAGCATCTTCAGTACCGCGTCCGGCGTCTTCGCCATCTGTGCGTCGAGCGTATAGGCCGCGTGGTTGTCGGCGCCGAGCAGCGCCGCGCGTTCGGCGCGCAAGGTCGCAATCTCCACCGCGAGGGCGTTGTTGTCCTCGGCGTTGCCGCGGTTGCCGCGTTCGACCGAAGCTTTGTAGAGGCGCTCGCGGACACTACGGTTGGTGAGGTTGGTGAGCGCCGGCTGGCCGCTCGGAAGCTGCAGCGCGATTACCCACTTGCCGGTGAGGCCGCGCTCCTTCGCCGTCTCGGCGGCGGCGGCAATATCGCCGGCGGACAGGCCGTCGAGCTCCGCCGCGCTATCCACCACCAGTGCCGAGGCATTGGTGTCCTTCAGCAGGTTTTCCTGGAACAGCGTCTGCTGCGAGCTCAGCCGCTCGTTGAGCTCACGCAGGCGCGCCTTCTGCTCGTCGCCGAGCGTGGCGCCGCCGCGCACGAAATTCTGCTGGTAGCGCTCGACCAGGCGCAGGGTCTCGGCATCGAGACCGAGGTTCGCGCGCGTGTCGTAGAGGGTCTTGATGCGCGCATACAGCTTGGGATCGAGGTAGATGCTGTCCTGGTGCTGCGCGAGCTTGGGCGCAATCTCGGCCTGGACCTTCTGGATCGCATCGTTGGTGTTCGACTCGGTCAGGTTGAAGAACACCTTGGAGACGCGATACAGCAGCGCTCCGCTGCGCTCCATCGCCTCGATGGTGTTGGCGACGGTGGGAGCCTCCGTGCTCGCGGCGATTGCATCGATCTCGGCCCGGTGCTGTTGCATCCCTTCCTCGAAGGCGGGCAGGTAGTGCTCGTCCTTTATCAGGTCGAAGTGCGGCGCCTGGAACGCCAGCGTGCTCGCCTTGAAGAATGGGTTTTCGGCTACGACCGGCGTGACCGGCGCAGTCGACGGCGCCGGCACTGCGGCATCTTTGGCTGGCATGGTCGAGGACTCCGTGGCAGGTTCGGAACAGCCGGCGAGCGCGCTCACGATGAGCGCGGCGAGCATGGTTTTACGCATGGGGGAAGCTCGGGATCAGGGGGACGCGGATGCTATCAGCGTGCCCGCTTAGTGCGCGTGTGCCGGCGTTGACGGCTTCACCCGGCCCTAACTGCGCCGCGGGCAACCATCGCTCGAGGCGGAATCTCTTTGTTTATCAACAGGCACTTGAAAGTGAATGCAAGGTTATTTCATGTAACTTTCACGCGGGCCAAGCGCAATCGGAATAAGCTCCGCGAATAATCGATTGTTTAAAACTGTTACAACTGCGGCTGTTCAGACCAGGGGATTTTCGATGCGCTCCAGTTTCAAAAATATGGTCCGGTGCGCCGGGCTCGCGCTTGCGGGGCTGATTTTCGGTGCCGCTCCGGTGCATGCCCAAATCTCGCTCGGGACAGCCGGGAATTTCGGCGCACTGGGCGGATCGACCGTCACCAATACCGGTGCATCCACGGTCAACGGCAACGTCGGCGTCAGCCCCGGCACGTCGGTCACCGGTTTCCCGCCGGGAATCATCATCGGCGGCACCGTCAATGCAAACAACGCCGTTGCCATGCAGGCGCAGAGCGACCTGACGGCCGCCTACAACAGCCTCGCCGGAACTGCGTGCACGACCGATCTGACGGGCCAGGACCTCGGTGGGCTCACGCTGACCCCCGGCGTCTACTGCTTTTCGACCTCAGCACAGTTGACGGGCACGCTGACGCTCAACGCGCAGGGCAACGCCAGTGCCTTGTGGATCTTCAAGACCGGCAGCTCGTTGACCACGGCGAGTGGCTCGTCGGTGGTGGTGATCAACGGCGGCAGTGGCTGCAACGTGTATTGGCAGGTCGGCAGTTCGGCGACCGTCGGCACCGGCTCGAACATGGCAGGGAACATCCTGGCGCTCTCGAGCATCACCCTCAACACCGGGGCGAACCTCTCCGGTCGCGCGCTGGCGCGCACTGGCGCGGTCACGCTCGACACCAATAACGTTAATACCTGCGCCGCCGGCGGCGGCACCTGTCCGATCGTCACGGTCAATCCCGCAACGCTGCCGAATGGCGTACAGGGCACGCCGTACAGCCAGACGGTGACGGCGACGGGCGGAGTGTCGCCCTACGTCTTCTCTCTTTCGAGCGGTGCCTTGCCGACCGGTTTGATGCTGAACCCGAACACCGGATTGATCTCCGGCTCACCGGGTTCGGCCGGGACGTTCACCTTCACCATCACCGCAACCGATGCGAATGGTTGCTTCGGCAGCCGCGCTTACGTCATCACCATCGCGGGTCCCGGCGGCTGTCCTGCCATCATCCTGAATCCGCCGACCCTGCCACCCGGCGTGCTCGGTCAGCCCTACAGCCAGAGCATTACCGCGACCGGTGGTGCTGCCCCGTATAGCTACTCCGTCACCAGTGGCGCCCTGCCGACCGGGTTGGTGCTCAATGGCGCCACCGGGCTGATTTCCGGATCGCCGACGACTGCAGGCCAGTTCAATTTCACGATCACCGCAATCGATGGCAACGGCTGCCCCGGCAGCAGGCCCTATACGATCGTGATCCCGCTGATCTCGATCTGTCCGTCGATCGTAGTCAACCCGATCACGCTACCGCCGCCGGTGCCAGGCTTCCCGTACAACCAGACGATCACGGCCAGCGGCGGACTCTCGCCGTATACGTTCACGGTTTCCAGCGGCGCCTTGCCGGCCGGTTTGAGCCTGAACCCGATCACCGGCGTGATCTCAGGCACGCCGATGGTCGCCGGAAACTTCAACTTCGTCATTACTGCCACGGATGCAAACGGCTGTCCCGGGAGCCGTTCCTATGCGTTCAATCTCGTGCTCGCCACGTTCATTTCGGTGCCGACGTTGTCGTCGTTTGCGCTGCTGCTACTGCTGCTGTTGATGGCGAGTTCGGGGGCTTACTTCGTCGGGCGCAGGTCCTGAGCGCTGGATCGTTCGCGCGCGTCTGCTCTTGAGGCAGGCGCGCGGATGGCGCGCGCAAAGGCGAGCACGCAATGAGGCAGGCCAGCCACTACCGATTGCTGCTCCAAGGCGTGCTGGTGTGGTTCGCCTTCTGGCTCGCCGGCCTGCCGGACTACTTCCAGCAGTATTCGATGACCTGGATCGCGATCCTGTCGATCGTGCTCTCAGTACTGATCTCGCTGGCGGCAATACTCGTGCTGCAGCGCACGCGGCCAGAAATCCGAATGCAACGCGCGCTTTGGATTTCCTTCTACTACACCGTCCCGTTGTTCGTGTTGGACGCGCTGTATTGCGGCTTCTGGCTCGGCCACGGTGCCGGCTATTTCTGGAAATTCTGGTACCTCACCGTCTTCTATTTCACCCCGTGGCTGACATTCCCGCCGACGGCGTGGCTGCTCGGGCGTGAGAAGTAGACTGACGCTGGGCCTACCCGCCACCGCTCCGCTTTTACGTAGGTCATGTTGCGCCCGCCTCTGCTTCGACCGAGCGACCTGCGAGGATCGAGCGCTACTTGACGCCGTCCGCTTCACCGCTCCGCTCTCACGTAGGCCATGTTGCGCCCGCCTCTGCTTCGATCGAGCGACCTGGGAGATCGGGCGCTACTTGACGCCTTTCGCTTCACCGCTCCGCTCACACGTAGGTCATGTTGCGCCCGCCTCTCCTTCGATCGAGCGACCTGGGCGATCGGGCGCTACTTGACGACTTTCGCTTCACCGCTCCGACCGGCGTCACGTAACGCCCGATTTCTGATGCGCATCAACCCGCCTGCGCGCGGGCGCAACATCACCCACGACAAGCCGGCGCTCCAATCACCGCTCCGCTCTCAGGTAGGTCATGTTGCGCCCGCCTCTGCTTCAATTGAGCGACCTCGGCGATCGGGCGCTACTTGACGCCTTCCGC
>JANPJV010000273.1:0-4741 GCA_031425695.1 Rhodanobacteraceae bacterium
CAGTGCCAAAGCGTCCGCGCACAGCGCAGACCCACCAACAGCCGCCGCATCCTACGAATCCCGCCCATTCCTGCTGATCACCTTCGATGCGCTCCTCGCTGCGGTCCATCCTGTTCGCCTGCGTCCTTGGCCTGGTGCCGTTGCCGGCGCACGCGACCACGCAGGCGCAGTTGATCGGGTTGGCGCTGACGTTGTGTGCACTGGGGCTGGTGCTCGGCGGGCTGCTGGGCTGGCGTTTCGGGCAGCGTGCGGCGAAGCGCAGCAATCTGCTGCTGCCGGCGGCCATGGATTCGGACCAGCGCCTGCGCTGGGCCTTGTGGGGCAGTGGCGACAGCTTCTGGATCTGGGAGCAGGGTGACGACCTCCTGTCCTGGTCCGGGGCCGGCAAGACGCTCGGCTTCTCCGGCGGCGAGACGCTCAAGGGCCGCGCCAATTACGTACGCATCATCCACCGCGAGGACCAGGCGCGTGCCCTCGCCGCGTTCGAGGCGGCGCTTGCCGGCCGCCTCGATCGCTTCGAAGCAGAGTTCCGGCTGCGCTCGTCCGAGGGGTCGTGGACCTGGGTGCGGACCCGCGGCAAGGTGGTGGTCCACCATCCCGACGGCAAGCCCGCGCTGGTGGCCGGGACCTTCCGTATCATCGAGCAGGAGCGGGCGCAGGACTCGGCACGGCGCATCTCGGATCAAGTACTCGAGCACATGCTGGAGGGCGTCGCGATCACCGATCTCGACTACCGTTTTGTCTCGGCCAATCCCGCTTTCCTGCGCCTGACCGGCTACACGCTCGACGAGGTCCTCGGTCGGTCGGCAGCGCTGCTCGATTCCGACCGTCACCCACCGCGCTATTACACCGAGATTCGCCAGGATCTCACCGCGCGCGGGCAATGGTCCGGCGAAATGTGGCAGAAGCGTTGTTCGGGAGACGATTTCCTGGCCTGGCTGCAGATCGGGCAGGTGCTCTCGCCCGAAGGCGCGCGCACCCACTACGTCGCCGTGCTCGCCGATGTCACCGATCGCAAGCGCGCCGAGCAACGGCTGCGCTACCTCGCGCACTTCGATCCGCTGACCAGCCTGCCCAACCGGGCCTTCCTGCGGCAGCGCCTGCGCCAGCGCATCGATGGCGGCGGCAGCCAGCGTTTCGCGCTCTTGTTCCTGGATCTCGATCGCTTCAAGCACGTCAATGATTCCATGGGGCACGCGGCCGGCGACGAACTGCTGCGGCAGGCGGCCAAGCGCCTCGGGCATGTCGTCGGCGATCCGCAGAACGTGGCGCGTTTTGGTGGCGACGAGTTCACCGTGCTCGCCACCACCGACGCCAGCAACGAGGCGGTCGAGCGCCTGGCCGGCGAGATCCTGGATGCCTTCGCCGGGCCACTGCTGGTGGCGGGGCAGGAGGTCGCGATCTCGCCATCGATCGGGATTGCCTACTACCCCGATCATGGCCGCAACATGGACGACATCCTGCGTCACGCGGATGCGGCCATGTACGACGCGAAGGCACGGGGTCGCAACACCTGGCGGGTATATTCGGCGCGGCTCGCCGAGGACGCGAGCGAGCGCATGCGCCTTGAAGGCGCACTGCGCAAGGCACTCGATCGCGACGAGCTGAAGCTCGTCTACCAGCCCAAGCTGAGCCTGCGCAGCGGCCGCATCACCGGCGTCGAAGCGCTGTTGCGCTGGCGCTCGGCCGATCTCGGCCATGTACCGCCGTCACGCTTCATTCCGGTCGCAGAAGAAACCGGGATGATCCTCCAGCTGGGCGAATGGGCGCTGCGCCAGGCGCTCAGCCAGGCGCGCGCCTGGGCTGATTCCGGGCTGCGCCAGTTGCGCATCGCGGTCAACGTCTCGGCCGTGCAGCTGACCCGCGGTGGCTTCGCCGAGATGGTCAAGATGGTGCTCGAAGGCCACGACCTGCCGCCGAGCGCGCTCGAGATCGAGCTGACCGAAAGCGCGCTGATGGCGGATCCGAAGCGCGCCGGACGCACCATTGCCGATCTGCGCGGGCTCGGGGTCAAGGTCGCGATCGACGACTTCGGCACCGGCTACTCCTCGCTCAGCTACCTGCGCGGCCTCGCCATCGACACGGTCAAGATCGACAAGAGCTTCATCGACGGCATCGAGCACAATGTCGACGACGAGGTGCTGACCTCAACGATTGTCTTGATGGCCCACTCGCTCGGCTTGAGCGTGGTGGCCGAAGGCGTCGAGACCGATCGCCAGCTCAACTTCCTGCGCGGCGAAAACTGCGACGAAGTCCAGGGCTACTGGCTAAGCCGCCCGCTCGAAGCCGATGCCTGCCGCAAATTCGTGAGCGAATACCAGATGCCCAAGGGCCTGGTGCTGCCGGGCGCCGCATGACAGGTGTCAGATCGGTGCGGTGACGCGGCGGGGTGGCGCGGTGAGCCAGAGCGCGTAAAGTTGTTTTGTGATCCCCTCTCCCATGCTTCTGGGGAGAGGGGCAGGGGAGAGGGCGCTTTTGCATTGCTTTTAGCCAGGCAAGGCGCCCTCTCCCCCAGCCCCTCTCCCCAGAAGCATGGGAGAGGGGAGCGATCAAAAAAGTCGACCGATCCTGACAAAACCAACACCAATACCAACACCAACAACCAACACCGCTCTCATGACCCACTACTTCGAACGCCTGCGCCCATTCGCCGAACGCCTGTTCGGCCAGAACAATCGGCAGGCGTTGTTTGCGTTCGCGAGCCTGCTGTATCTGGGTTTCCTGTTCATGCCGCTGCTCATCCCCCAGCTGGCGCGCTCGCATTGGCTCGAGGCGTCGCTGGTGAGTGTGCTGGTGTTCCTGCCGCTGTACGTGGTCGTGTGGCGCGCCAAGTCGCCCTGGCGGGAGTTGGCCACGGTCGGCATTGCGCTGCTCGGTTTCGTACTGCTGCCTTGGAACCTTTCGGCGAACACCTATGTGATCTACACCGCCGCGGTGTTGGGCGGTGCCTATCCGCTGCGGCAGGCCGTGCCGGGTGTCGCGCTGACGTTGCTGGCGTTCGTGTGGTGGCATCTCCAGCTCGGCCTGCCGGTGTCGATGGCGGCGATGACCTGCCTGCTGGCGATCGCCATCTCGGTCGGCAATGCGGTGGGCGCCGCCTACAGTCGCAAGGATGCGGCGCTGCGCCTGAGCCAGGACGATGTCCGCCAGCTCGCGCGCCTCGCTGAGCGCGAGCGCATCGGGCGCGACCTGCATGATCTCCTTGGCCACACCCTGAGCGTGATAGTGCTCAAGGCCGAGCTTGCCAATCGCTTGTACGACCGCGATCGCGACGCCGCACGTCGCGAGATTGCCGACGTCGAGCGCATTGCTCGGGAAACGCTGGGGCAAGTTCGCCGCGCCGTCACCGGCATCCGTGCCGCGGGCCTGCGCGCCGAACTGGTCAGCGCACGGCTCGCGCTCGATGCCGTCGGCGTCGAGCTCGACTACAACGCGGACACCGATGGCCTCGGCGCCGCGGTCGAAACCGTGCTTGCGCTGGTGCTGCGCGAGGCGATCACCAATGTCGTCCGCCATGCCGGCGCCAGCGAAGTCCGCGTGACGCTGGTACGCAGCGCGCGAGGGCTGCAGTTTGCCATTGCCGATGATGGCCGCGGTGGCCGCAATCAGCCGGGTACGGGATTGAGCAGCATGCGCGAGCGTGTCGAAGCCGCCGGCGGTCAGTTCGATTGGCGTAGCGACGGCAGCGGGACACGGATCGACGTGCGGCTGCCGGTTGATGCCGATACCGCCGAGACCAAGACCGACGCAGCGCTGGCTGCGAGCCCGCGGTAGCGCGGTTCTGTGCGCTCGGCAAACTTTGGTATCGCGCCGTAATCGATAGCGCCGGCGGCCGCGTCTGGCTACGTAGAAAGAGCCGGGCGCTTCGCGCTCGGAACTTCATGGCCAAAATCCACTTGGCCGGCGCGTAAGACCCGGCCTACCTCGATCCCGGTCACTCGCGCTCAGCCGGGCCCTTGTCCTGACCCGTAATCTCGTCGAGATGCGCAAGCAGCGGATGGTCATCAGGCAACTGCGTCCGCAGGCGTTCTACGAAATCCTGGAACAGTGCCGAGCCGCGCATCATTTCGGGGTCGAGCAGGGGCGTGGTTTTCATCGGCATGCATGGCGCTCGGCATCCTGGTCATCGGATGAAACCCGGCCGGTGGGACCGGGCCGCCACGGCGGTATGCTTGTTCACCTTCTGCGCGGGGACTGCCCATGTTGACTGCAATCGCTTTCCTGCTGGCCTCTTCCCAACTCGCGACGCCACCGGAAGATCGCTTCGCGGCGCTGGCGCCGCTGGTGGGCCATTGCTGGATCGCCGAAATGGGCAACGGCTTCACCGACAAGCAGTGTTACAAGGAACTTTACTCGGGTGCGCTGATCCACAGCGAGCACGTCGTCAGCGGCGGCAAGACCCCGTATGAAGGCATCACCGTCTTTTCCTGGGATGGCACGGAGAAGCGCCTGCGCTATCACTACTTCACCAGCACCGGCGCCGTCAGCGAGGGCCACGCCGAAATGGACGGCAAGGAACTGGTGATGGTCGAAAGCCACGTCGATCCGGCGGGCAAGCGCACCGACCTGCGCAACGCCTTCGTCGTCGTCTCCCCCGACGAATATCGCGTCGAGCCGCGCAGCGAGCATCCCGGTGGGCCGCAGGGCGTGCGCATCTACAAGCGCATGCAGCGCTAACGAGCTGCGTTTCGCTCTACGTGGGTCCGGACCTTGTCCGGACGCTTCTACTCACAAAGCAAGA
>JANPJV010000274.1:0-3711 GCA_031425695.1 Rhodanobacteraceae bacterium
ACCGGGTCCGCCGGATACGCGGCCGGGTCCGCCGGATACGCGATGATCTTTTTGAGCACGGGCCAGGCGCCGAGCTGATATCCGCCCTCGGTCGGCGCGCCGCTGGCGCCGATCGAGAAAGCGTCCGGACAAGGTCCGGACCCACAACGGCAGAGCTCCCGGCACGGCTGAGCGCTCCCTGAGGCACGCTCATGCCCCATGTGGGTCTGGATCTTGTCCAGACGCTCCTTGATCGAAGACCAAATCGATGCCGCAAAAGCACGCACTGATCATCGGCATCGACGCCTACGTCAATCTGGACGCGCAGTACCAGCTCCGAGGCTGCGTCAACGACGCCAGACTGGTGCGTCAGGTGCTCGGCGAGCACTTCGGCTTTGCGCAGGCCGACATGGTCTCGCTACACAACGAGGAGGCCACCCGCGAGCGCATCCTGGCCGAGATGGAGCGCCTGGTGCAGAGGGTCGGCACCGACGATGTGGTGGCCTTCCACTTCAGCGGCCACGGCTCGCGGCGAACTTCCGTGTCGCCGGAGGAAGGCTCGGGCAAGGACAGCACCATCATGCCGCACGACAGCGGTCGCGATCCGCTGCCCAATCTCGACATCGTCGACCACGAGATCAACGCGTGGCTGAGTCGCTTGTCGGCGAAGACGCGCGCCATCAGCCTGACCTTCGATTGCTGTCATTCGGGAACCATCACCCGCGGTCCGTTCGCCGCCCAGGCGCGCAGCGCGCCGGCCGATGAGCGCTCGCTCGAGGCGATGCGCGTAGATCCGACGCGCCGTCCCGCGCGCGTCCATTCGGGTACGCGCGATGCCGGCGCGCCCCTCGACTGGCTGGCGTTGAGCGATGCCTACGTGGTCATGTCGGGGTGCCGCAACAATGAGTTGGCGCGCGAGTTCATCGACGAGCAGGCCGGCGCCAGCGTGCGCAACGGCGCCCTGACCTATTTCCTGGCGAGCGCGATGGTGGCAGCCAGGCCGGGCACGACCTATCGCGACATCTTCGATTCAGCGCGCATCAAGGTCAGCTCGCGCTTCCCCGACCAGCACCCGCAGATCGAAGGGGCGCTCGATCGCACCTTGTATGGCGGCGAGGACATCGCCAGCTTTCGCTTCGTGCTGGTGGCGTCGGTCGCCGACGATCGCATCAGCTTGAGCGGCGGTGCCGCTCATGGCTTGCGGCGCGGGTCGCGCTGGGCGGTCTATCCGCCGGCAACCAAGTCGCTGGCGGACAGCACGCCGCTGGCGACCATCGAGATCGACAGTGTTGGCGCCCTGGTGTCGGAAGCCCGACTGCTGTCGTCGCAAGCCGCGGTGGTTCCCGCTGCGCGCTGCGTCGAGGTGCTGCCGGCGCTCGGGCATTTCCGGCTGAAGGTCGACCTTGGCAGCCTGCCCGACAGCGTGCGCCCGCAACTGGCGAGCGCGATCGCGGGGAGCGCGTTGCTGGCGCTCGCCGACAGCGTGGATGCGGCCGATCTGAAGGCCTACCTGATCGGGCCACGCCAGAGCGCCGCCAGCGGTGATCCCTTGCCGCAGGTGCAAGAGATCGCGAAAGCCAGTTGGGCGATCGTCGATCGCACCGGCAATCCCGTGATGCCGCGGCACGGCGACGACGAGCCGGACATCATCGCCACGCTGCTGACCAATCTGGAAGCGATCGCGCGTTATCGAAACGCGCTGGAACTGGACAACCCGACGGCCGGGTTAGCGGTCGATTTCAACCTCTATCGCGAAGACGGCGCCGGCGGCTGGCAACTCGCCAACGGGGCCAATGAAGTGTTCAAGGCCGGCGACTGCATCGCCTTCGAAGTGGTCAATCGCGAAGCGCGCCCGGTGTTCGTCAGCGTTCTCGACTTCGGCCTGTCCGGCAAGATCCAGTTGCTGTATCCGCCCAACAAGACCAGCGAGTTCGTCGAGGCCGGCAAGTCGCTGCGCATCGGCAGCGGCACCCGACGCATTCGCCTGGGGATGCCGGCCGCGTTCGCCGGCGAGCGCGGCGCGGAAACCTTCAAGGCCTTCATCACCACCAACGAAGCCGACTTCTCCTGGCTGCAGCAGGCCGGCACGCGCAGCGCCGCCGGACCGCGCTCACGCCTGCAGCAGCTGTTCGCGGCAGCCTGGCAGGGACCGCCGACGCGCGATGCGATGATCGACAGCGAGCCTGAACCCGGCGAGGACTGGAAAGCGCTGAGCCGCACGTTCGACCTCGTCCGCTGAGCGCGCGGACGCCGCCCAGCGCCGGTTGGAAAACACCGGGCACACCTTTCGGCGCGAGCATGGATCGTGCAGTGGTCATGCTGACAGCATCGGGCCACTGTGTTCCCCAGTGGCACCGGCAGCCCACGTAGCTATCCGTCAGAATTTACTGAAACTCCTCTGTCCCGGTTTGGTTCTACCAGCGTTCGAACGAGGTTCGAACCCACAAATGCCCACGCCCCAGTGGATCCAGGACCGGAAACGCGATCGCATTCGCGGAGAGTTAGACAGTGAACGCGTCGGCCGCTCAGACCCGACACGCTCAGCGTCCTTCGAATCCGTCAGCAAAAAAATCCGACGTGAAAACCTGCTCGAGCCACGGCAAGAGCAGTGCGAGCGTCTGCGCCTGCTGGTCGGCTGCAGCTATCGTGGCACTGCCCCCACAGCTTTGTTCGCCAAAACTGCACGTAAAACTGCCAGTGGTGAACTGGCAATGGCTCGCACCGCCGATTTCCACCAACAATTTCTGCGCCACTGGGGTCTGCAGGGCAGCATGGATGAGCCCCGCGTTCTGTGCGCTGGGCGTAACGCAATCGCGGGATCCGGTGATCAACAGCGCCGGCACTGCAATCGTACCCGCAGCAGCGACAGCCGAGGGATTGGTCTCAGCCGGTGCAAGTGCGAACAGAACCGGCGCGGAATTTGCGGCACTGGCACCCAGTACTGCTGCGCCGCCACCCATTGAGTGACCCCCAATCGCGCGGCCGACCCCGGCCGAGGCAGCCCACTGCGGCGCCGCCGCAACCGCGCCCAGCACAAAGACGAGATCGCGCCCGAACTCGAGGTGACTGGGCGACAGACCAGCTTCGGTAGCAGGAAGGACCACAATATAGCCCGCCGCCGCCAGGCCATCAGCAAGGTACGCGTAGGCACTATTGGCAATGGTGAACCCGTGCCCGAAGGCGACCACGGGAAATCCGCAGCCACTGATAGCCGCCGTGCCATTGCCGCCGACCATCGCCGGATAGTGCACCCGGGTTGCCACGGCGCGCCCTGCCCTCGCGGGATCACTGAATCCCGGCTGCGCCACGCCGACTGAAAATGGCCCTGTGCAAGTTCCGGCAAGGGCGCCTCCAGTGACCAGCGCAAGCGTCAACGCGCCAAGGGTTTCTACGCGCATGGATTACTCCGGCCAGCTCGGCAACACACAGCTATTACACTCCAGAACCAATCCCCGCTACCAGGGACCCTCTGAACAAGTCTCGCGGCCGCGACGGAGTGCTAGAACGGTCGCCAGCGAGGAAGGCGCCGAAGGCCCTAGTTGGCGCTCCGGTCAAGGCGACTGACGAAGCTGCAAGCCGTGCTAGCCCCGTCCCTTGGCCGCTCCCGGCATCCTGCCTCCCGCTGGCATTAGTCATCCATGCACGTCGGTTGCGGGCCCAAATCGCCTGCAGCGTCGTTCGAGTCCTTGGCGCCGTAGAGCCGGGCTACGACCTGCGGACTGCGCCTAGCTG
>JANPJV010000275.1:0-5204 GCA_031425695.1 Rhodanobacteraceae bacterium
GAAAAAGCATCGCAGCCATGGCTGCTCCCACAGAAGCCAGCAGCTACCTCACTCCGAACACCGCGGTTCCGAATCGCGCCGGCACCAACAAGCTCAGCTTGCCACCCGCGAAATCCACCTTTGCCCCGGACAACCCATCGCGCCACTCGCTCGGCGATCCCTCCGGCAAGGCAATCTCCACCACCCGCGCCTCGGCGGAATTGTTGACCGCCACCAGTGCCACCTCGTCGCTCAACCGCCGCAGCCAGACCACGACGTGCTCGTCGAGGTGAATCGGCGCGTCGATGCTGCCGCGCCGCAGGATCGCGTACTGGTTACGCAGGCCGATCAGCTCCTTGAACTCGGCGTGCATGGACAAGTCTGGCTGGCCGCCTTGATCCGCCCACGGATAGGTCGCCCGGTTGAGTGGATCGTCGCCGCCGTTGAGACCGACTTCATCGCCGTAGTAGACCGTCGGCGCACCGGGGTAAGTCATCTGTACAAACAGCGCCAGCTGGAAGCGTTCGCGCGCGAGCGTGGCGGCGGCCGGATCCTTTGCGTCGTCGCCGAGTACATGCAGTGAGCGCGCCTGGTCGTGCGTCGAGAGCAGGTTCATCAGCGCATAGAAGGCCTGTGGCGGGTAGTGCTCGCGCATGAGCTCGAGGTTGGCGTTGAGCGCGCGGGCATCGCCGCCGGCGGCGTACTCGAGCACGCAGTTGCCGAACATTTAGTTCATGGTGTAAACAAACATGTCGCCGGCCAGGTACTTGGACGCATCGAACCAGGTCTCGGCAACCGTCAGCGCATCCGGTCGATGCGCCTTGACGGCGGTGCGCCACTCCCGCCAAAAATCATCCGGCACCCACGGCGCGACATCCATGCGCCAGCCAGCCGCGCCGCGGTCGAGCCACAACTGCATCACGCCATCAGGAGCGCCGTAGGCAAACTGCCGGAACGCGGGCGACGCCTTGTCGAGCTCCGGCAGATCCCGCGCGCCAGACCAGCCGCGATAAGGGTTTTCGGGATTGGACGGATCGAACGTGTACCACGACGCGTAGGGCGAATCGGTGCGGATCTTGCCACCTTCGAAAGCACCGACGCCCGGGTGATTGCCATGGCGATCGAAGTAGGGCGAATCGATGCCGGTGTGGTTGAGCGAAGTGTCGGCGATCACGCGCATGCCGCGGCGTTTCGCTTCGGCCGTGAGACGCTCGAAGTCAGCATTGCTGCCAAATCCTGGATCGATGTTGCGGTAATCGGCCGTGTCGTATTTGTGGTTGCTCGCGGCACGGAACAGCGGAGTGAGGTAAAGCGTGTTCGCACCGAGATCGCGGATGTAGTCGAGCTTGTCGATGATTCCTTTAAGATCGCCGCCGAAGAAGTCGTTGCTGTAGCGCGCGTCGGAGCCGTCGCCGGTGCCGGAGAGGAAGGGCGTTTCGTTCCAGTCGCGATGCGCTTCGACCGTGCCATCGTGGAAGCGCGCAACTCCCGGCTGCGGGTCATTGGCGGGATCGCCGTTGCGAAAGCGCTCCGGAAAAATGTAGTAGTAGACGACGTCGGGCGCCCACTCAGGCACCTTGAAATCGGCCGCAAAAATCGTCTGCCGATACCGGCGAATGCGCTCGGCATTGGTCGGCTTGAACGCGATCACGCCCTGGCCGCCACTACCTTTCTCACGCGTCCAGAACACGCCGTCGCGATTGTTCTGGAAGATGTAAGTCTGCCCGGCGATGACCAGCTCGAACCAGTAGCCGTAGACGCCGATTGCGGGGAAGCGATGCTGCGCGCGCCAGTGTGCTTTGTGTGGGTTTGCGCTATGCGCAGACGCCCCTGCTTGTGGTGGGTCTGCGCTGTGCGCGGACGCTTCCTGTTGAACCAGCGGCAGACGCTCAATCTCCCGATACTCGAGCACCTCCTGATTGCCTTCCAGGCGGCGGCTCTCGATCACCAAAGTCGCGCTTTCGACCCCCGGCAGCGCGCTCAAGGCGAATTCGATCGGCGTCCCCGGCAGCTGCGCCCCGAACGGTGACTTATGAGCCGTTGCGCGCGAATCAAAGCGCACGCTGAGCGCCACCGGATCAGTGACGACCGGCGCCTGCGCATCGACGAAACTACGCGGTCCGATCGCGACCGTGGCGACGCCAGCGTCGACCTTCAACCGCACCGTGTGCTCGCCCTTGAACGCGAAGCGCAAGTTCGCAGTGCCGCCGGGGTCCGCGCCGGAAACGGTAATGAACGCGGTCTGCGGGATCAGCGTGCCATCGCTGCCGGTCTTCGCCCCGAAGGTCGTCGGATGTGCCCAGCCGGCATCGGCGACCTTGAAATCATGCGCCGCCCGTTCCTCCACGTTGAGGTAGTAGCCGTCGCAGCGGTACTGGAACGCGTACTCCGGGAGCGCCGCCCAGCTCGACATCGACCCGCGCAGGAACAGCGTCGTCTCGCCAAACGGCGCCGGCGCACAGCTGGCCGCGCCATCGGCGCGGGGCTCGGGAACACTGCAGGCGGACACCACGAGGCAGAGCGCCAACAGGATCGAAATACGCATCGTCGCCTCGCTTGCTGGGCAGGCGCCTAGGATGCTGCCGCGCTAGGTGCGGGCGGGGATGAATACGATTGCGGTCTTTTGCGTGGGTCCGGACCTTGTCCGGACGCTCTTCCTCGGCTGGATTGTGGTGAGAGCGGCCTTGCTGCGAAGCCTTCTGCAAAATCCGGAAGGAGCGTTCGGACAAGGTCCGAACCCACGCCGATCAAGAGCTGGCCGATCCCGTTGGAGTGCTGGTCACGAACCGCGGCATCGGGCGCTACGTGACAAGCCTCACCGCAGACCTTGTCCCGTAGCGCCCGACGTCCGTTGCGGGGACGATTCGGTGCTACGCGGGCGCAACATGACCTACGTTTGAAGCAAAGGCATCCAAAGCGGCGCAGAGCTGCTTCCGGCATCCTGCCTCTCGCACGATTCGCACATCCATGTGCATCGCGCCGCACTCCAAATTTGACCGGGCTCCGCTACGTGTGCGCTGCTTGCTCCCCTACGCCCGCGAAAACCACCCATGAAATCCCAGCGGCATGGCGTATGGGAGCCAGGCCATTGCGAGGGGGCCGTCGCCTACGTTGCGGGCGTCGAGGATGCTCAATCCCGTGCGCTGTTTTTCGAAGTCGAGCACGGTGCCGATGAGCCAGCCGTCGTCGATCTTGCTGCTTCCCGGGCGGGGGACGAAGCGGTGTTCCTCGACCATGATCGCGGCTCCGTAGGAAAAGGTGCGCACGCGTCCTTGATCGTCGACTGACGAGATCGCGTTGGAGTAAGGGGCGTCGTGGCGGCCGCTGCTCGAGGTCAGGTAGATCGCCCCGCGCGACTTGCCCGTAGCGCGCTCGTCGAAGACCGGGAATTCGCCGCTGCGATGGCCGCGACTGACCCATGCGGCCGTCTTTTGCTTGAGGTCGATGCGCAGGCTCACGAGCTCGGTGGCGACGCCTTCCGGATCGCGGACGCCGCGCATGGCGCCGGCGAGCGGGGAGCGTGCCTGGACCAGGTCGTGATGGCGTACGCCGCGCACGTCGATGAGGCCCGCGTGCTCGGTGGCGTCCGCCCAATGGTAGACCGCCGCGTGCTCGACCTCGAACCACTGCGGCTGGTCGAGTGCATCCTTGGGGATGACCGCGATGCGGCACGGCACGCGCGGGTCGTATTGCATGCGCTCGAACAGCGATTTGCCTTCGGTGCCGTGCGTGTACGGCTCCAGCATCACGATCAGGTGCCGCTCGGTCATGCTGAAGCTGTGCAGGTAGCCGGGCCCGATGTCGTCGGACACCACGGCGTGCTTGCGCAGGGTGCCGTCGGCGCCGATGTTCCAGACCAGCACGCCGCTGGCGCCGAGCATGGCCAGGCCCCCGATGTTCAAAAGCGAGCCGTCGCGCTCGACCAGAGGGTGCGCCGAAAACGGCGCCGCAGTCAGTTCCGGGCTGAAGTTGACCGGGCCCAATGTGGTCAGGTCGCCAGGCGCAAGGGCAGTCGCCGAGCCACCTTCCCACAGTGCCAGCAGCCGCCCAGCGTGCTCGATCACTGCAGTGTTCGCGGTATTCATGTCGTCGTTGTTGCGCACCGAAATCGCATCCGGCACGGTGCTTCCGGCCGCGGGGAACAGAAAGCGCCCGGCGGCCTTTTCGCGCTCGAACTTGGGCGTTGCGATCATGCGTGCTCGATGCGAGACGCCGCGCGAGTCGACGCGCCAGGCGTGCAGCATGCCGTCGCCATCGAACCAGTGCTTGTAGCGGAAGCCGGCGCGTTCGAACCACGCCGGCCCATTGCGGTAGAGCACGCCGCCAAGCCCTTGCGGCATGCGACCCTCGAGCTTCGCAGCAGTCGGCTCGAAGACCGCCTTCGATGCATTCTGCCAACCGATCAGCCACGGCTCGGCGCGCAGGCCGCGTGCAAAGGCGGCTGCGCGGCCGCCATCGATTGCAGCTGCCGTCGCCAGGCGCGGCAAGCTTGCGGCGGCCAGGGCACCGAGCAGGGTGTCACGCAGGAAGCGACGGCGGTTCATGGCGTTTCCCCGCTCAGCGCAGCTTGACGGTGATGCTGGCGTCGTCCGCGCCGACGTCGAAGCGCGCTTCGTCGTACTTTGGACGGCGCATCACCCGCGGGTTGTTGGAGAAGCCATAGCCTTCGGTTGGCATGCCGATGAAGTTGGTATCGAGCTTGCCGTTGCTGTTTTCGTCGTGCATGACCTGCACCGCGTACTGGCCGGGCTTCAGGTCATCAAAAGCGAGCGTGAGCGTGTCGCCTGCGGGGGTCAGCATGCGGCGCGCGACCGCCTTCTTGCCATCGTCCCAGCCCGCGGGCGAGTCGATCAGCGCCACCATCACGGCGCCCTTTTCGGTGCGCAGGTCAGTGATTTCGACAGTCAACTGCGAGGCCTGCGCGGAGACGGCTGAGAGTGCGGCGAGAACGAAGATAGTGCGGGGAAACTTGAGGTTCATGGTGCTCACTCCTGGGTGGATGGGGTGAGCAAAGTCTGGTCGTCGCGGGCCGTTCTCTTAAGGTCCCGGGCGTCACCTGGTGAGGGTGCCGATCGTCACCTCCGCGTGCCGCGCATCGGCGGCGGTAGATCGGTTCGGCGACGAAGAGAAGGAGCATTCTTTCCGCAGATTTCGCAGATTTCCGCAGTGTAACAGCAAGTTTCGCAGCGGCGTGCGTTGCCTGGGTATGGGCCGCGCACCCGGGG
>JANPJV010000276.1:0-5809 GCA_031425695.1 Rhodanobacteraceae bacterium
AAGCTGCGTGTTTCGGCACGCCCTCGGTTGCTTGGGTTCGAGCACGAGCCAAGAGCGTCCGGACATGGTCCGGACCCACAAAAGCGCGACAGGTTACCGCGCCTGCATTAGCTCCGCCCCATCCGTCACCCCCGCCAGCCACGCTCCGAAACCTTCGAGCTCCGGATAGCGCGCACACGCCTCGAGTGTGTACTCCAGCACGAGCGGCAGGTCGTTTAAATATCCGACCTTGCCGTCGCGGTACCAAAGGCGCGCGAAGATGCCGAGCACCTTGAGGTGGCGCTGCACGCCGATCCAGTCGAACCAGCGCTGCCAGCTGGCCGGATCGATCTCGGCGCCCGTGCTCGACGCCAGGCGCTGTCGGTAAATATCGGTCCACGCGGCGACCCGGTCCGCGGGCCAGCGGATGTAGCAATCCTTGAGCAGCGAGACCAGGTCGTAGCAGACCGGGCCGCGGACGGCGTCCTGGAAATCGATGATCCCGGGGTTGGCACCCGGCACGATCATCAAATTGCGCGAATGGTAGTCGCGGTGGACAAACGCTTGCGGCTGCTGGAGCGCGCTCGCCACCAGCGCGGAAAATGCCGACTCGATCAGTGCACGTTCGGCGGTGCCGATCTGATGCCCAAGGTGGCGCTCGAGGAACCAGACGGGGAACAGCTCCATTTCCGCACGCAGGCGGGCCTCATCGTACGCAGGCAGGCCGGCCGCATCGGCTTTTGCCTGCATGCGCGCGAGCGCGTCCAACGCGTCGCCATAAAGCGCATCGACGGTGGACTCGCCGAGCTCGGGCAGATAGGTGCGCGTGCCAAGGTCAGTGAGCAGCAGGAAGCCCTGGCCGCGATCCTCGGCCAGCACCGCCGGTGCGTTCAGCCCAGCGGCGCGCAACCGCCCGGAAATTTCGACGAAGGGCGCCAGGTCCTCCTTGTCCGGCGGGGCGTCCATGACAATGAAGCTTTTGCCGGCATGCGCCACGCGCCAGTAGCTGCGGAAGCTGGCGTCGGCGGAGGCCGCTTGCGGCGGTGCATCGAGTGCACCCAGATGGGCGCTAGCAAAAGCGCTGAGTGCCTGCAGGCGGGCAGGGGACAGAGACATAGGGTGGGTAAGGCTCCGGTTGTAGCGTGGCATCGAGCGCGCGTCGTGTGCACTCGTCGCGAAGAATAGATCGCGCCAACGCCGCGTGTCCCGGCGGCGAGAAAAGCCGCGGCGCTGGCGCGATCACTTGCACGCGATACGCAAACAATCCGCGCGCTCAGTGCCACGCTACGCGCGCACCGCGCGACCCGCCCCACGGGTCAGGCGGTCAGCACCTCGAGCGCCTGCTGGTAGCGTGCGCGCGTGCCTTCTATAACGGCTGCCGGCAGAAGCGGACCAGGCGCGGTCTTGTTCCAGTCGAGCGTCTCCAGGTAGTCGCGCACGAACTGCTTGTCGTAGGAACTCGGGTTGCGGCCCGGCTGCCAGTCGCTGGCATCCCAAAATCGGGAAGAGTCGGGCGTCAGAACCTCGTCCATCACCCGGAGCTGGCCGTCCTCGTCGACGCCGAACTCGAACTTGGTGTCAGCAATGATGATGCCGCGCGCGGCGGCATACCGGCGTGCATGGGCATACAGCGCCAGGGTGGCGGCGCGCACCTGCTCGGCGAGATCAGCGCCGATCAGCCGCACCACCGCGTCGAAATCGATGTTCTCGTCGTGCGCACCGGCCGGTGCCTTGCTCGACGGCGTGAACAAGGGCTGCGGCAGCTCGCCCGCCAGCTCGAGCCCAGCCGGCAGCTCGATGCCACTCACGCTGCCGCGCTCACGATACTCCTTCCAGCCCGAGCCAATCAGATAGCCGCGTGCGATCGCCTCCACCGGCAGCGCGCGCAGGTGCCGTGCGACCACGCTGCGCCGTGCATAGAGATCGAGGTCCGTCCCGGCCGGCAACACCGCCGCCGGCTCGACCCCGGTCAGATGGTTCGCGCACAGGTGCGCGGTCTCGCCGAACCAGAAATTTGACAGTTGCGTCAGGATCTCACCCTTGCCCGGAATCGGGTCCGGCAGGATCACGTCGAACGCACTCAACCGGTCCGTCGCTACCAGCAACAACCGCCGCTCAGGCAACGCATACACATCCCGCACCTTGCCCTGGTGGATGCGAGTGAGACCGGGGAGATGCGATTCAGAGAGTGCGCGGGTCATGCCGTTCTTCGAGTCTTATTTAGCCGTGCATGCTAGCGCGGCCCCGCGCTTCGACGGTCAGTGAAGGTTTTTGACGCAAAGGAACGCAAAGGGGGCAAAAAGACGCAAAAGAAGCACTCCACTGCTCAAGACTGACTTCGATGAGCTCTCTTTGCGTATCTTTGCTGCTTTTCTTAGCGTTCATTTGCGTCGAAAAACAGCAATCGATACCCAAAACAAAGCCCCGCCGAAGCGGGGCCTTGGATACACGTCAAACGCGCGGGATCAACCGCCGACGTAGTACTTCGCCACCAGCGGCACGATCAGCAGCGCGACGATGTTGATGATCTTGATCAGCGGGTTGATGGCCGGGCCGGCGGTGTCCTTGTACGGATCGCCGACGGTGTCGCCGGTGACCGCGGCCTTGTGGGCTTCGGAGCCCTTGCCGCCGTGGTGACCGTCTTCGATGTACTTTTTCGCGTTGTCCCAGGCACCGCCACCGGTGGTCATGGAGATGGCGACGAAGAGGCCGGTGACGATGGTGCCGACCAGGAGGCCGCCGAGCGCGGCCGGGCCGAGCAGCAGGCCGACGACAATCGGGGCAACCACCGGCAGCAAGGACGGGATGATCATTTCCTTGATCGCGGCGCGGGTCAGCATGTCGACTGCCTTGTCGTACTGCGGCTTGGCAGTGCCTTCCATGATCCCCTTGATTTCCTTGAACTGGCGGCGGACTTCCACCACCACGGAGCCCGCCGCACGACCCACGGCTTCCATCGCCATGGCACCGAACAGGTACGGGATCAAACCACCGATGAGCAGGCCGACCAGCACCTTTGGATCAGCCAGGTCGAAACGCACGTCGACCATTCCATAGGCTTCCAGCTTGTGCGTGTAGTCGGCAAACAGCACCAGCGCGGCAAGCGCGGCGGAACCGATCGCGTAGCCCTTGGTGACCGCCTTGGTGGTGTTGCCGACCGCATCCAGCGGATCGGTGACCGCACGCACTTCCTTCGGCAACTCGGACATTTCGGCGATGCCGCCGGCGTTATCGGTGATCGGGCCGTAGGCGTCGAGGGCGACGATCATGCCGGCCATCGACAGCATCGAGGTTGCGGCGATCGCGATGCCGTACAGGCCGGCAAGGTTATGCGCGACCAGGATCGCGGCCGAGATCGCCACCACCGGCATCCAGCACGAACGCATGGAGACGGCGAGGCCGGAGATGATGTTGGTGCCATGACCGGTGGTCGAGGCGGCCGCGATGTTCTGCACCGGCTTGAACTGGGTGCCGGTGTAGTACTCGGTGATCATCATCATGACGCCCGTCAGGATCAGCCCGACCAACGCGCAACCGTAGATCTGCATGGCGCTGTAGGCGCCGTCCACGCCAACCGCGGGAAAGAGCTCGGTGGTGATCGGATAGTACGCGGCTGCGGCGAGCACTGCTGAAATGACCACGCCCTTGTAGAGCGCCTTCATGATCTTGCCATCCGGCGCCTTGACGAAGAAGGTGCCGATGATCGAAGCAATGATCGAGACACCGGCAATGACCAACGGGTAGAGCAGGGCATGCGGACCGGCTTGCGCCGCGAAGATCGAGCCGACCAGCATGGTCGCGATGATGGTGACCGCGTAGGTTTCAAACAGATCTGCCGCCATGCCGGCGCAGTCGCCGACGTTGTCACCGACGTTGTCGGCAATGACCGCCGGGTTGCGCGGGTCATCTTCCGGGATGCCGGCTTCAACCTTGCCGACCAGATCGGCACCAACATCGGCGCCCTTGGTGAAGATGCCGCCGCCCAATCGCGCGAAGATGGAGATCAGTGACGAGCCGAAGGCGAGGCCGACCAGCGCGTCGAGAATGATGCGGATATCGAGCCCCTGGCGCAGCAGCACGACGTAAAACCCGGCGACGCCGAGCATGCCGAGACCGACCACCAGCATGCCGGTGATGGCACCGCCGCGGAACGCCACTGCGAGTGCCGGGCCCATGCCGAGACGAGCCGCCTCCGCCGTGCGCACATTGGCGCGTACCGAGACGAACATGCCGATATAGCCGGCTGCGCCCGAGAGCACTGCGCCAATCAGGAAGCCGATCGCAGTGAGCCAGCTCAAGAGCAGGCCGATGACGACGAACAGCAGCGCACCGACGATGCCGATGGTGGTGTACTGGCGATTGAGGTAAGCCTGCGCGCCAACCTGGATCGCCTGGGCGATCTCCTGCATGCGCGCGTTGCCGGCCGGCTGTTTCAAAATCCACTGCGTCGACACGATGCCGTAAAGCACCGCGACGACTGCGCATCCCAGCGCAATCATGATTCCATACTGCTCAAACATGCATCTTCCCCGGTATTGGACAAAAAAACGCCAGGGCCGTGAGTCACGGCCCCCCCCTCAAAATCGGGCGGAGTATACGGGCGCCGGCCTGGGGTGACACATAGGTCGAGAGGTGCTGAAAAGCCGATCACGAGCCGAAAAAGATCGCCTCTCCCATGCTGTTGGGGATGAGGCCTGACCAGCTGAGCCGCATGCGACGCGTCAGGAGCTGTGCGGCAGGCCGGAGAACGGTTGGGCAGAGGGCGCTGCTTGCACCGAAATTGCCGCTCTCCTCTCCCTAAAAGCGGGGTAGAGGGGAGCGAAACCATGGCGCCCGGCGCAAACCACCAACGACCAACGGCCAGCAAGCACAACCGGCTCCAGGCCCCCCGCCGTCGCTTTCTGCCCCTCATGGTCACAAACTGTGACTGAAGACACTGCCTTCATGTGAAGAGCCGTGCATGCTTCGTGCATATCTGCTGGCGCTGACGCAGCGCCTTTCCGCTTGCAACAAGACCGCCGCGTTCCAGCGACCGATCCTGGTCAATGGAAAGTGCGCGGGACCTGGAGAGATCATGGTCGAAGCACCCGCGTACCTCGTGGCTCTTGCGCGCCTGCGCGACCGTCGACGTTTCGCCGACTATGTCGCCCAGATGCCATCTTTGTATGCGCGCTTCGGTGGACAGTACCTCGCGGTGTCCACCGCTGCGGAGGTCGAGCAGTTCGGGCACGGCCAACCCGGGCAGAGCGTCGTGATCTCGCGCTGGCCCTCGCTGGCGCGGCTAAAGGAATTCTGGAGCTCGAGCGAGTATCGCCGGGTCGCCACGCTTCGTGAGGACACGGGTGATGTGGTCGTCCTCGGGCTCGAGGCGCGGCACGCGCTGCCGGTACCGGTGGGGGCGCGTCCCGCGCTTGCCCTCATCGTGGGCCTCAGTCCGTCGCCGGCGCTGTTCGAGTCCGGCGGCGCCAGCGCGCTCGCCTATGCGCGCGAGCGCGATCTCACGGTGCTCGAAGGCTCCTGGGGCGGCGACGACGTTGCACTCTACGGTTTCCCGGAACTCGGCCTCGGCCGCCAACTCCTGTCACAGCTGAGCTCCGGCCAGCGCGGCCGTTCCCTGCTGATGCCGGGTATTACCCCGACAGTCGTGATGCCGTGCGCGGAGATGGTGATGGGGTGATGGCGGGCGACGGCGACGGTTCGCCCTTGGCGTAGGTCATGTTGCGCCCGCGACCTGCACGGTTCCGGTGGATTGGCGATCGGGCGCAACGTGACAATGTCAGCGCGACCAGTCACCTAGCGCCCGATAGCCGCAACGCGGTGTCCAAAAGCC
>JANPJV010000277.1:0-30009 GCA_031425695.1 Rhodanobacteraceae bacterium
CTTGCAGGTGGTGGGTCTGCGCTGTGCGCGGACGCTCTGATGCAGATCATCCCGGGCGTCGACGTGGCCCAGGCGCTGGCCCGAGTCAATGGCAAGGCGGCACTGCTGTGGCGGCTGCTCGACGAATTCCGTATGCGCCACGCACAGAGCGCAGCCAGCCTGCGTGACCTGGTCAATGCCGGGCATACCCAGGCCGCGCTCCAGCTCGCGCATGCGATCAAGGGCGCGGGCGCGACGTTGGGCGCGCAGGCCTGCGCCGATGCCGCGCGGCAGATCGAGCTGGCGCTGCGCGACGACGGCGGGCGGGATCCGCTCGCGCTGGACTCGGCCCTGCGGGGACTGGACGACGCGCTGAGCGTACTGGTTGCCGCGCATTTGCCGAGTGTCGCTGCACCTGCACCCGCGCGAGATGCGACGCCCGCCAGCGCGGTCGAATCGGCCGCAGCGCTCTCTCGTCTGCAGCAAGCACTCGCCAGCAACAGCTTAAAAGCGGCTGCCGACTTTGCCGAATGGCACGCCGGGCTTGACGTCGCGCTCGACCCGGGACGCCTGGCCGAGCTCGGCGCATGCATCGATTCACTCGACTATTCTGCTGCCCTGGGGCTGCTGCAGCAGCTCCAGGCGTCGCCCAGCCAAACGGAGGATTCTCAATGATCGCCGCTCCTGAGCAAGCTGCCGGCCGGGTCCTGATCGTGGACGACGAGCCCGGGAACAACTGCGTGCTCGCCAGCTCCCTGGGCCGACAGCGGGATGCGCTTCGCCACTCGTGGCGGACAGGCGCTGCAGATGGCCCACGGGGGGCGGCATGAGCAAGCTCCGCGCTGTGCCGCAGCACCCGCCCGGACCTTGTCCGGACGCTCGTGCCCTGCGTGGGTCCGGACCTTGTCCGGACGCTCTTGCCCTGCGTGGGTCCGGACCTTGTCCGGACGCTTTTCCTCCCTCTCAACCAAAAGCGTTCGAACAAGTTTCGAACCCACATAGGTCAATACCATGACCCGCGATCGCTCCCCGCCGCGCGTGCTCATCGTCGACGACCAGCCGGGCAACATCCGCGTGCTGGCGGAGGCGCTCGATCCCCATTACCAGATCCAGTTCGCCAGCAACGGCCAGCAGGCACTCGAGCTGGCGTTTGCCGAGCCGCCGGATCTCGTGCTGCTCGATGTGGTGATGCCAGTGATGGGCGGCTTCGAGGTCTGTCATGCGCTCAAATCGGATGCGCGTACGCGCCACGTGCCGGTGATCTTCGTGACCACCCTCGGTGAAGTCGAGGACGAGGAACGCGGCTTCGCGCTTGGTGCAGTCGACTACATCACCAAGCCGATCAGTCCGACGACCGTGCGCGCCCGTTCGCGCACGCACATCGAGCTCAAGCGCCAGCGCGACCTGCTCAACCAGCTGGCGTCGTTCGATCCACTCACCGGGATCGCCAACCGGCGCCAGTTCGAAGAAGCCTTGCAACAACGCTGGAACGATGCCGAGCTCAGTGCGCAAGCGCACACAGTGCTGCTCATCGATATCGATTATTTCAAGGCCTACATCGAGGCGTACGGGCACCGCGACGGCGACGAGTGCCTGCGCCGCGTCGGTGCGGCGCTCGGCAACGAGTTCGAGCGCAATGGCGAGCTCGCGGCGCGCTACGGCGGCGATGAGTTCGCGCTGCTCCTGCCCGGCGGCGACTGCGCGGCACACGCGGCCCGTCTGCACCGTTGCATCGCCGCGTTGGGGATAGCCCACGAGCTGTCGCCACTCGGCGGCAGGCTCACGGTGAGCGCCGGCTCGGTCGACCTGATCCCGCGCAACAAGAGCGTGCGCGCGAGCCTCGATATTGCCGCCCGCCTGCTGGCGGAGGCACGCCGCGATGGCGGCAATCGTTGCATCCACCAACGCCTCGCCGATGGCGAGCGGCTCTCCATCCAGGCTTGAGGAGCACGCATGAAAGCCGCAGTGCTGCTGTTCGTCTGTGCCATGCCAGCCTTCGCGGCAGGCGATGAGGAGGCGGAGCTCGAGGCGCTGCTCGAGGTGCTCGAGGGCGAGACCGAGCTCGCGACCAAGTCACGCATGAATAGCGACTTCGTGCCCGGCATCATCACCGTGCTCGACGGCGCCAAGCTCGAGGCGCAGGGCGTGCGCACCGTCTGGGAGGCCTTGCCGTACGTGCCCGGCGTACAGGCCGAGCTGGATGCTCGTGGAACGCCGACGCTGACCGCACGTGGGATCCCGTTCCCGTTCAACTCCGGCAGCATTCGCATCCTGCTGAACTCGGTGCCGATCGGGCGCGAGGACGCTGGCGTGAATGGCTCCGCCCTGACCATTCCCATCGCCCAGGTCGAGCGCATCGAGTTCATCCGCGGTCCGGGCTCAGTGCTTTATGGCGACTTCGCGTTCCAGGGACTGCTCAACATCATCACCCGCAAGGGCGGGCAACGCCTGGAGATCGGCGGCGACGACCATGGCGCCAAGAGTGGCAGCCTGCTCTACAGCCGCGGCGACGAGGAGCGCGGCTTCTCGGCCAACCTTGCCGGCTGGTCGAGCGACGACGCCATCGTGCGCGAGAATCGCGGCGCGCAGGAGCGTCGTTTCAGCGGCGTCGTCAACGTCGAGCTCGGAGCGCTTTCCATGCTCGCGCAGGCGCTCGACCGGCGTGTCTTCGATTTCGTCGGCGGGCCGCCGGATCCAGGTTTCGACGAGACTGCCTGGAGCCTCGGCGCACGCCACGAGCATGCGTTCACACCCGAGCTCGAGAGCCGCGTCCACGCGCAGTTTCTCGACAACGAAATCCGCAACGGCACGACTTACTTCCGTGGCGATTCGACGCGCGTCGGCGCCGAGCTCAACTGGAGTGGCTGGGAGCGCCAGGCGTGGCTGTTCGGCATCGAGCACAACGCGGGCGACACCGACGAGGCACGCACCCGCCCGGGTGGCTCGCCGCCACCCGCGCCGCAGCCGCCGGAACGCCGCGTCTTCGACAAGCATCGCGAAGTGCTCAGCCTGTTCGTGCAGGACCAGATCGAAATCACACCCGGCCTGCGCTTCACCCTGGGGGCGCGCTATGACGACAACAGCGAAATTGGCTCACGGCTCACCCCGCGCGCCTCACTGGTGTGGCAACCCGCGACGCACCATGTGCTCAAGGCGCAGTACGCCGAGGGCTATCGCGCGCCGAATTCCTTCGAGTTGTACGGCATGGGCAACACGGTTCTCGATCTCGGCTTCGAGGTCAACGCCACCACCGAGCTCACCTACATCTACCGGCGTCCGCGACTGACCGCACGCGCGACCTTGTTCCAGGCACGCATCGACAACATGACCTTCGGCGGCCCCCGCGGTTTCGACAACGTCGCCATGGCGGTGAGCAAAGGCATCGAGCTCGAGTGGTCACAGCAACTCGGCACCCGCTGGCAGATCGACGCCAACCTGAGCCACAGCAATGCGGAAGACAATCGCAACCCGCAGCTCCTCACCGGCGCGATCACCAGCAACCCCGAGTGGATGAGCAACCTGGGGCTGCTCTACCGACCCGCCCGCGATTTCAGCCTGGGGTTCGCCTGGAACCACATCGCCGAGCGCGAGGCCTTACCCGGCGACGACAGCAGCTTCGACCGCATCGATCTCAACGTGAACTTCGAGAACCTGCTTTCTCTGGGTCTCGACCTGCGCCTCGGCGTCGACAACCTCGGCAACACCCGCACCGTCCAGCTGTTCCGGCAAGGCAGCGGCGTCGCCGTCTTCCCCTACCGCGACCGCGTGGTCTGGGCACAGCTGTCGTGGGCGGTGGAGTAGGCCAAAAACCAAGCAACAGCCTGTCCACAGATGACACAGATGGAAAGCGGATGACGCAGATGAAGGCAAGAGCGAGAGGCCTTTTTCCGATGGACCGCCTTTATCTGTGGTAATCCGCTTTCCATCTGTGTCATCTGTGGATAGAGCTCTTGCCTTCGAAGGGCGCGGGCGCAACGTGACCTACGTTGCACCCGCTCACTTCTCGCTCAATGCGCCGGCGCTTCGTCGTAGCTCAAGCCCTTGCGCGCGCCCTGTTCCTTGACGGCCCCAAAGATCTGGTAGTCGAGTGACTGGGCAACGTTGGCGTCCTTCTTGAGCTCGGTTTCGATGTACTGCTGGCGCTGTTCGGCCAGCGCGGTGATGCTGGTGCTCAGTTCTTCGCGCTTGGCTTTGGTGTCCGCGAGAAGCTTGCGCTGCTCGTCGGTCGACAAATCGCGCATCGGGGCCGGGAGGACGGATTTGTCGAGGCCAGCCAAGTCGACGCGACCGCTGGCAACGTCTTCGACCAGCTCGCTATCGCCGAGGAAATTCTTCGCACCGGAAGCGGAGGCGTTGAAAGCCGCGCGCTGGGCGAGTGAGCCGACGGCGCCGCCTTCGTTGAGCTTGACGGTGGCGGCGGTCTTGGCGGCGGCGCGCGTCTGGGCTTCTTCGTCGCCATAGAACACCCGGGTGTCGTCGAGCTCGCGCGAGAGGCGCGCCATGTCGGCATCGAAGGGCGTGGCCACCGCCACCGCGTCGCCGCCCTGGCCGACCTTGAAGTGCGCGCCCTGGGCCAGTTGCGCGATGGTCAGCCACTCGGCATGCGTGGCCGGGTCGTCGCCGGCCTGCACCGTGTTGACGATGATCCCGCGCGCCGCGGCGGACTTGATGGTCACCGGATATTTGACGTCGTCCTGGTAATCCATGTGCGGCTGCGCGTCGCCGACCAGGAAGATCACCTGGTACGCTTTCGGATCCTGGCTCCACTTGACCTTGTGTACCGCGTCGTAGAGCGCTTCGTTGACCGCTTCCGGGCCGTCACCGCCGCCACCGGCCTGGAAGTCCATCAGCGTGGCGTACATTGAATCCAGATCCGGGGAAAGGTCGACGACGCGGGTGACGTAGTCATCGCCGCGGTCGCGATAGGCAACCAGGCCGACGCGAATGTCCGGCGCTGGCTGCGCCGAGGCCATGGTGCGGGCGATCGACCAGATGTTCGCCTTGGCGGCATCGATGAGTCCACTCATGCTGCCGGTGGTGTCGAGCACGAACACGACCTCGACCAGCGGTTTAGTCGAGGGCACCTGCAGATGCACGACCGGCAGTGTTGGGACCACTGGGGCCGTGGTGTTACCGCGCAGTGGATAGGCGTAGACGACGACTGCAGTGGCCAGCAGCAGGGCCAGGATCAACAGTTTGCTTTTCATGTTGAATCTCCTTGGGTTGCGGGATCAGGGGCGAGTGGAGAGGCGCCGCAGCGCCAACTCGGCGTTGCGATAGGCGCTGTCGAAGTCATCGGAATTACTCCCAGGAACGGACGGAGCCGCGCTGTGGGGTTGCAGCCGACGCGGCACGAACACATGCAGCGCCTGCACCAGGAAGTAGCTCCACAGAGTCAGGAACAGGCTGTGGCTGTGCATGGCGGTGGCGATTGCCGCCGACAGCGCGAACGCGCTCAGCAGCGCGTCGATGCCGGCTGCGATCAAGCTGTCGTACGCCTGCAGGCCGCGCAGCAGCCAGATGAAAGCGGTCTGCAGGATCAGCCATACCGAGAGCGCGGGATCGAATGCGAGCAGCAGTCCGGCAAGGACGAGCCAGGCGATGGCCGCGACCACCCGGCCGCTGCGAAGCGGGCTCGCCTGCAGCAGCCCGAGCACGTGGATCGCCGACACCGCGAGCACGACCAAGCGCAGCGAAACCCCGCGCCCGAACATGCCGGCGAGCACGCTGTGCAACACCGCGCCGACGATGCTCAAGCCCAGCGCGAGCAACACGGAACGCCAGAAGGAAGGCTTGCTCATGACGCCCTCCGTGCCTGCTGCTCGCGCAACAGCGCGAGATCGACATCGGCCTCGCTGACGCAGAAATCGTCGCAGCTCCAGCGCGCGGCATCGCCACCGCCACACGCGACGGGCTCGACATCGAACAGCGCGGCTTTCTGCCGCAGGCTCTCCAGGCGTTCGCGTTGCTGGGCCAGTGCGGGAGTCAGTTCGTCGATCTGCGCGACCAGCCCCTGAAGGCGCCCATCCAGCATCTTGACCAGGCGTTCCCCTTCGAGACGGCGGCGCAGCGACTTGCGCACCAGCGTCTCGTTGCCCGCCGCAAAGGAAAGGTCCAGCTCCTCGCCGATCCCCGCCAGCGCGCGCTCTATCTCCGCGCGCCGCCGCCGCTGCTGCTCGCGATCGGCTTCCAGGCGCTTCAGCCGAAGCGCCTGCTCCGCGAGCGCCGTCTCCATCTCACGGATGGCTTGGCGCAACAACGCATCCGGCTCCTCCAGCCGGTCCAGCACCGCATGCACATCGGCGGTAAACAAACGGGTGATGCGATTGACGATCGCCATGGACGAACTCCTGCCGTGGAAGGTGGAGCCATCTTCAGCAGCCGCCATCCGCCAGGGTAGGACCGCTCATACAAACTTTGCGGCGACGGATTTACATGCTGTTTACGTGCGCGCCGCGGGAGGCCTTGCTAAGGTGGCAATCGTCGCTCGGAGCACGCTGGGTTCCGGACTCATCGACCCGTCGGGACTTTAATTTTTCGACGCGAAGGAACGCATTCGCTCCGTCGGGACGTTCATTTTTCGACGCAAATGAACGCAAAGGGAGCAAAGGGACGCAAAAACAGCTGATCGAAGTATTTGTCTTTGACCACGCGTGCTTTGTTTGCGTCCCTTTGCCCCTTTTGCGTTCATTTGCGTCAAATCATTCCTCTACCCATTAGCGTCGCACCAGAGAGTCGCCCAAATGACCCGCAAGCCCCGCCTCCTGATCGTCGAAGACGAGCCTGCCATCCGCACCGGGCTGGTGGATGTGTTCGTCTACCATGGCTATGAGGTAGAGGCGGCGGCGGATGGGGAGACCGGGTTGGCGAAGGCGCTGAGCGGGCGCTTCGACATGGTGTTGCTGGACGTGATGTTGCCGGCGCGCAATGGCTTTGATGTGCTGGCGGCGATTCGGGAGGGTGATCGCGCGCAGCCGGTGATCATGCTGACGGCCAAGTCGACCGACGAGGATGTGGTCCATGGTTTGAGCCTCGGGGCCGATGACTATGTCGCAAAGCCCTTTTCGATCGCGCAGCTGGTGTTACGCGTGCAGGCGGTGTTGCGGCGTGCGCAGCCGGAAGGCGAGGGCACTGCCAGGATTCCGCTGCGCGCCGATTTCGTGGTCGATGTCGCCAATCTCTGCGCGCACGGCGAGCATGGCGAAGTGGCATTCACGCGGCGCGAGATGGAGGTGCTGCAATACCTCGCCCAACATGCCCAGCGCCCGGTTCCGCGCGAGGAGTTGCTGCACAAGGTCTGGGGTTATGCGCGGCATCTGGAAATCGAGACGCGCACGGTCGACATCCATATCGCCAAGCTGCGTCGCAAGATCGAGCCCGATCCGCGCCAGCCGCGGTATCTGCTCACGGTGCGCACGGGTGGCTATCGGCTGATGCTGGATGCGTAGCGCGCGCCCACGAGGCGGTTACAGTCCGGCCCGGTTGCGGCTGTTCCTCGCGCTGCTCTTGCTGGCCCTCGCGCTGCCGACCGCTGTGCTGGTCTGGCAGACGCAGCAGCAATTGCGCTTCGAGTCACTGCATCAGTACCGAAGCTTGGCTGAGGAGCTCGCCGCGCGCATCGATGCGGAGTTGCAGCGCGTGCTGCAGGCCGAAGAAGAGCGCAGCGAAAGCGACTATCAATTCCTCGTCGTGGCCGGCGATCCGGCCACGTCGAAGATGGTGCAGCGCTCGCCGCTCGCTGAATTCCCAGACCAAGCTGCATTCCCCGGTTTGATCGGGCACTTCCAGGTTGATGCAGACGGCAGCTTCTCGACGCCGCTGCTGCCTGAATCCGTGATCGACAACGCCGGCTTCGGCCTCGACCAGGCCGAGCTCGACAAGCGCGTCGCGCTGCGCCAGCGTCTGCTCGAAGTGCTGAGCCGTAACCAGCTGGTTGCGAGCGCGCGTACACCGATCGATGCCAAGCGCCTCGCCGGGCTGGCGGCCGGTACCGCCACGACCGCTGCGACTTCAGGCGGCGCGGTGAGCCCGTCCCCGGTGGTCCTCGAGGATCGGCAGGCGCGCGCCAAGAACGAGTCCGAGCAGATCGCATCGGCCCGCCAGCAGGAGTACCCCGCGCAGGCCGCCTTCGACCAGCTCAATGCGCCCGACGCGAAGGTGGTGCAGGGCTACAGCAACCAACTTGGCCGCGTCGATGAACTGCGCCTCGGCAAGGCGTTCGCGGAGGCGGGGAAGAAGGACGCGACCGCGGTGCTCGCGCAGACCCGCGCGCCGCAACAGAAAGTCGTCACCCGTAGCACCCGCAAGGAACAGAGCGCGATTCCGGAAGTGCTCGAGAAAGGCAAGCTCGCCGTCGACGAAGGCAGCAAGCAGGTGCGCATCTTCGAAAGCGAGGTCGACCCGTTCGAATTCGGACTGCTCGCGAGCGGTCATGGCGTGCTCTTCCGCAAGGTCTGGCGCGACGGCCGACGCACGATCCAGGGCGCGCTGATCGACCAGGGTGCATTCGTCGACGGCGTGATCGCCAACGCGTTCAACGCGAGCTCGCTGGCACCAATGAGCGACCTGGTGGTCGCGTACCAGCAGGAGGTCTTGCGGCTGTTGCCGGGACAGTCCGTCGAGCGCGGGTTGTACAGCGCGCGACAGGTGCAGGGTGATCTCCTGTACCAGACGCAGCTTTCGGCTCCGCTCGACCAGCTGCAACTGCTGTGGACCATTCGCTACCTGCCACCGGGCCCGGGCGCGCGCATCGTCAACTGGGCCGGTGCGCTGCTGCTGCTGGTCCTGTTCGCCGGCTTCGTCGCCATCTACCGGCTCGGCCTGCGCCAGATCCTGCTCGCGCGCCAGCAGCAGGACTTCGTCTCGGCCGTCAGCCACGAGCTCAAGACGCCGCTGACCTCGATCCGCATGTACGCTGAAATGCTCAAGGAAGGCTGGGCCAGCGACGAGAAGAAGCGCAGCTACTACGCCTTCATCCACGACGAGAGCGAGCGTCTCTCACGACTGATCGCGAACGTGCTGCAGCTCGCGCGCATGGAGCGCAACGACCTTGCCCTGGAGTGCAAGCCGACGCGTGTGGAAACCCTGGTCGACATGCTGCGCTCCAAGATCCACACCCAGATCGAACGCGCCGGTTTCAGCGTCGAATACCTGGTCGACCCGAACGCACTCGAACGCGAGGTGCTGGTGGACGCCGACGCCTTCAGCCAGATCCTGATCAACCTGACCGACAACGCCATCAAGTTCTCGCAAGGATCAGCCGAGCACCGCATCGAAATCGGCGTCAACCTCCGCGGCAAGGACCTCATCGTCAGCGTCCGCGACTACGGCCCCGGCGTGCAGAAATCGCAGATGAAGAAAATCTTCCAGCTCTTCTACCGCTCCGGCAACGAGCTCACCCGCGAATCCTTAGGGACCGGCATCGGCCTCGCCCTGGTCCGCCAACTCGCCCGCGCCATGGACGGCGACGTCAACGTCATCAACCGCGACCCGGGGGCTGAGTTTCAGCTGCGGCTGCCGGCTAATGTTTAAAACCAAGCAGAAACTTATCCACAGATGACATGGATGGAGAGCGGATGACACAGATGAAAGCTAGAAGCTTTTTTTATCCACAGATTTCGCAGATTTCCGCAGATTAAAGCCCGCAAAAGTTGGTTGCTTTCAATCTGCGAAAATCGGCGAAATCTGTGGATAAAACGCTCTTGCTCTTCGGCTGGATGCATCACGCTTTCATCTGTGTCATCCGCTCTTTCATCAATGTCATCTGCGGATAGAGCTTTTCGCTTTTCTTCTTGCTCTCACCCCTTCATGCCGCGCCGCTGCCACACCAGCGTCCGGTTGTTGGCTGGCATTTCGACGTCGGTGATGAGTTCGAGGCCGATGGTGTGGGCGAGGGCGTCTACTTTTTCGAAGTCGCGGATGCCGCGGTGGGGGGCATCGATGCGCAGGGCGCGGTCGAAGGCGATGTTGCTCGCGCTGGTGAACATGCCGCCGTAGTTGAACGGGCCGTAGATCGCGAGCTTGGCGTTGGGTGACAGGCTCATGCGCATGTTCGCGAACATCTGCTCGACTTCGGGCCAGCTCATGATGTGCAGGGTGTTGGCGCTGAAGACGGCGTCGAACTGCACGGCCGGCCACGGGCCGCGGACATCCAGCAATAGCGGCGGCGGGGTGTTGAGCAGGCGCGCGTGCTCGATCCACAGCTCGATGCCGGGAAGGTATTCGGCCTGGTCCGAGGCCTGCCACATCAGGTGCGGCAGTGCCTTGGCGAAGTGCACCGCGTGCTGGCCGGTGCCACTGCCGATTTCGAGCACGCGGCGCCGATCGGCGAAGTGCTCGCGCAATACGGCGAGGATCGGTTCGCGGTTGCGCTCGGTGGCCGGCGCGTGCGGTCGGGTGGGCGGGTTCATGGGACGGCGATTGGGTGCGAGGCGCGCATCATCTCATCTGGAGTGCAGCGGCTTTTGTGGGTGCGTGCTGTGCGCGCACGCTTTTTGAAAGAAGGATCAAAAGCGTTCGCGCACAGCGCAAACCCACACCTACAATCCATTGCTTCCGCGAACCAGAGCACCCCTGATGAATCCACTGCTCGCCAAGCTCGGCTGGATCCTGCTCGCGATCATCGCCGCCGTCTGCCTGGGCACGATTGCGTTGCACCGCGGCGAAACCATCAATGCAATCTGGCTGGTCGCGGCCGGGACCTCGTGCCTGTTCATCGGCTACCGCTTTTACAGCCGCTTCATTGCCGAGCGCGTGCTGGGCCTGGATGCCGGGCGGGCGACCCCGGCGGTGCTGCGCAACGATGGATTGGACTACGTGCCGACCGCCAAGAGCGTGGTCTTTGGCCACCATTTCGCCGCGATCGCGGGCGCCGGGCCGCTGGTCGGGCCGGTGCTGGCGGCACAGATGGGCTACCTGCCGGGGACTTTGTGGATCCTGTTCGGCGTGGTGCTTGCGGGTGCGGTGCAGGACTTCATGATCCTGTTCCTCTCGGTGCGCCGCGACGCGCGTTCGCTCGGCGAGATGGTGCGTGCGGAGCTCGGGCCCGCGGCCGGCGTGATTGCGATGATCGGCATTCTCATGATCATGATCATCATCCTCGCGGTACTCGCGCTGGTGGTGGTCAAGGCGCTCGCCATCTCGCCGTGGGGCACGTTCACGGTCGCAATGACCATTCCGATCGCGTTGTTCATGGGCCTGTACCTGCGTTGCCTGCGGCCCGCGCGCGTGCTCGAAGTCTCCATCATCGGGCTGGTCTTGCTGATCCTGTCGATCTGGGTGGGCGGCAAGGTCGCCGCCGATCCCGTCTGGGGGCCGTTCTTCACCCTCGACGGCAAGGCACTCGCCTGGCTCCTGATCGGATACGGTTTCTGCGCCGCGGTGGTGCCGGTGTGGCTGCTGCTCGCACCGCGCGACTACCTCAGCACTTTCCTGAAGATCGGCACGGTGGTGCTGCTGGCGCTCGGCATCATCTTCGCGGCGCCCGAGCTGCGCATGCCGGCGCTCACCCAATTCGTCGACGGCTCCGGGCCGGTATTCGCGGGGACGCTGTTCCCGTTCCTGTTCGTCACCATCGCGTGCGGCGCGGTCTCCGGCTGGCATTCGCTCATCTCGTCCGGCACGACGCCGAAACTGCTCGCCAATGAGCGCGAAGCGCGCTTCGTCGGCTACGGGTCGATGCTGATGGAAGGCTTCGTCGCCATCATGGCCTTGATTGCCGCGTGTGTGCTCGATCCGGGCGTGTACTTCGCGATGAACTCGCCGGCCGCGCTGATCGGGTCGACCGCTGAATCGGCAGCGCTGGCGATCAGCCAGTGGGGCTTCGTGATCACGCCCGAAATGCTCACTTTGACCGCGCACGATATCGGCGAGAGCAGCATCCTTTCGCGTGCCGGTGGCGCCCCGACCCTGGCGGTCGGCATGGCGCAGATCCTCTATGGGCTCATGGGCGGCGAAGGCCTGATGGCCTTCTGGTACCACTACGCGATCCTGTTCGAAGCACTGTTCATTCTGACCACCGTGGACGCGGGCACGCGGGTCGGCCGCTTCATGATCCAGGAGCTCGCTGGCCTCGTTTACGCGCCGGCCCGCAACACCGAGTCGTGGGTCTTCAATCTCGGTGCCACGCTGCTGTGTGTCGGCGGCTGGGGCTATTTCCTGTACCAGGGCGTGGTGGATCCGCTCGGCGGCATCAACACGTTGTGGCCGCTGTTCGGCATCGCCAACCAGATGCTCGCGGCCATCGCGCTGACCCTCGCCACCGTGTGCCTGATCAAGATGAAGCGCACGCGCTATGTGTGGGTGCCGCTGGTGCCGACGGTGTGGCTGGTGATCTGCACGATGACCGCCGGCAGCCTCAAGCTCTTCAGCGAGGACGTGCGCGTCGGCTTCCTGGCGCACGCGGCGAAATACCGCACGGCGCTGGCGGATGGCACACTGCTCGCGCCGGCGAAGAATCTCGACGAAATGCAGCGCATCGTCATCAACGACTACGTCAACGCCAGCCTGACCCTGGTGTTCATGAGCCTGGTCGTCTCCGTGATCTTCTTCGGCATCCGCGCCGCCTTGATCGCCCACCGCTCGCCGGTGCCGACCGCGAAGGAATCCCCCATGATCCCGATGCCGGCATGAAGCGCTCGCTCATCGACTTGTGGCAATGGGGCGTGCGCCTCGGCCGCCAGCTGATCGGCGTCGGCGACTATGAAACCTATCTCGCCCACCTGCGCGCGCACCATCCCGAGAAAGCACTGCCGAGTTACGAGGAGTTCTTCAGGGAACGCCAGGCGGCGCGCTACAAGGGGACGGGTGGACGCTGTTGCTGAGGGTGATTGCTCTGGGCTGATTGTGTGGGTCCGGACCTTGTCCGGACGCTTTGATCGCGTCGTCTTCGCTACTCAGGGTAAAAATCGTCCGGACAAGGTCCGGACCCACCAAGGCACCAGCACGTCACGCCCACGGCCACCACCCTTTCCCCGTCAACGCATAGCGGTCCGCCGCGCGCTCGAAGCGGTTGCGCACGTGGATGCCGCCGCAGGCGAAGTACAGCGGCAGGAACAACGGGCCGAGCACGAGGTACTGGTAGACATGCGCGCGCTCGTGGTCGCCCAGGCGGACGCGCTCGGTGCCGCCAAACGCCGCGCAGTGATAGGTCAGCGCGTGCACGTCGAGCGAGTCGCCGGTGTTCAAGATCACATTGCCGAGCGTCAACGCGCCGCCGGGGCCGAAGGGCACGCGATGGAAGACCAGCGCTGAATCCGACCAGCGCGCACGCGCGCCGGCGCACAGCGCGGCGCCACCGACGAGCAGTCCGAGCAGGGTGTTCGGGCTCGCCCAGATGGCGCCGGTGGTGGCGAGGGTGGCGCGGCGCAGACGAGCGGAAAGTGTAGTCATCGAAATCACGCAATGGAGCTGATGCCAGCTTACGGCGATGTCTATGAATGCAGGAGTGCGCTTCGCGCGCTTTATCCGGTGGAGGCAGGCCGGGTCCTATGCGCCCGCCAGCCGGGAATTTCGCCGAACCAATGACGAGCGCAAGGCGCCCGGCTGCGTCGACGGAGCGAACTGCAAGATGCCACTCCGTGGACCCACGCGGCCGCTGGCGCGATTCTCCGCCCTCGCGAGAATCGGGCAATACGCGCGCACAGAACCGCGCTACCTCTTCCCACGGACCGCGTTCCGCCCCCCGCTAGTACTTTGGTCGGGTGGCTGAATTGTCGAGTGATCGTGAGACTCCCATCTTGCAAGACCACCGTTCACGGGCCCCGCATGTCCTTCCTGATTGTTCTCGCCGCGCTGAGCTTCCTGATGCTGGTGGCGTATCGCGGCTACAGCGTCATCCTGTTCGCGCCGATCGCTGCCCTTGGGGCGGTGCTGCTGACGGATCCGGAGCTGGTCGCGCCGATGTTCACCGGCCTCTTCATGGACAAGATGGTCGGGTTCCTGAAGCTCTATTTCCCGGTGTTCCTGCTCGGTGCGGTGTTTGGCAAGCTGATCGAGATCTCGGGCTTTTCCAAGTCCATCGTCGCCTCGACCATTCGTATCGTCGGCGCCCAGCGCGCGATGCTTTCGATCGTGCTGGTGTGCGCGCTGCTGACCTACGGCGGTGTTTCGTTGTTCGTGGTGGTGTTCGCGGTCTATCCGTTCGCGGCCGAGCTTTTCCGCCAGAGCAACATCCCAAAGCGGCTGATCCCCGGCACGATCGCGCTCGGCGCGTTCACTTTCACCATGGATGCGCTGCCCGGCACGCCGCAGATCCAGAACATCATCCCGACGACGTTCTTTGGCACCGACACCTGGGCCGCGCCGTGGCTGGGCATCATCGGCGCCGCCTTCATTTTCGCGCTGGGCATGGGCTACCTCGAGTGGCGGCGGCGCGTCGCGTTTGCTGCGGGCGAGGGCTACGGCGAGAACCTGGTCAACGAACCGGCACCGTTTGCCGGCGGGATGCTCGCCAATCCGCTGGTGGCAATCCTGCCGCTGCTGCTGGTCGGAATCAGCAACAAGCTCTTTACCTGGTGGATCCCTGGCATCTACGGCACCAGCCACAGCTTCGATCCCGCCGTGATCGGCGCGGCACCGCCAGTCGTGCAGGAAGTCGCCAAGCTCACGGCGATCTGGGCAGTCGAAGGCGCCCTGCTGGTCGGCATCCTCAGCGTGATCCTGCTGGCCTTCAAGCCGGTGATGCTGTCCTTCGCCGAGAGCAGCAAGAATGCGGTCAGCGGTGCGCTGTTGGCCGCGATGAATACCGCATCGGAGTACGGTTTCGGCGCCGTGATCGCGGCCTTGCCTGGCTTCCTCATCGTCGCCAATGCGCTCGGCGCGATCCCGAATCCGCTGGTCAATGAAGCGGTGACCGTCTCCGCGCTCGCCGGCATCACCGGATCAGCTTCCGGCGGCATGAGCATCGCGCTCGCCGCCATGGCCGATACCTTCATCCAGAATGCCAACGCGGCCGGCATCTCGATGGAAGTTCTCCACCGCGTCGCCGCGATGGCCTCCGGCGGCATGGACACACTGCCGCACAACGGCGCCGTGATCACCTTGCTGGCGGTCACCGGATTGACCCATCGCCAGTCCTACAAGGACATCTTCGCCATCACCCTGATCAAGACCGCCGCGGTGTTCGTGATAATTGCGGCGTACTACGCGACCGGCGTGGTTTAGGCGGTGTTGGGTCCGGGTGGCGGCTTTTGCTTTCGTAGGTCATGTTGTCCGCGAAGCGGACTACTTGACTTCTTCCGGTCCAAGTAGGGCGTCAAGTAGACCGCTGCGCGGTCAACATGACCTACGAAAGCTCCGCCGGAAGCCGCTGGTCTTCCAGCCACTGCATGGCGATGCTGACCATCTTGGTTTCGTGCTCGTGCTGCCAGTCGTCGGCGATCTCCGGATACGCGCGCAAGGCTTCCTTGAACGCCCGGAACGGTTGGCTGGCGGCGAGTGCGGTCGACAATGCGGCGCGCGTGGTTTCGTCCCCGAGCCCGCCGATGAACCGCGCAATGTCGTCGCGTGCCTGATCGCCGCTGATCGGTTCAATCAGCAAGTAACGATCGGGCTGCGCGCCCGGATCGAAGTAATCCGCATGCCCGGACGCGAACTGATCGCGCGTCGCGTAGGCAACGGATCCGGTGAGCCGATCCAGATACCAGCCGACCGCGGGCCCGTGACCGTCGAGCGCCATCATCAGGTCCTGAAGCTTGATCTTGAGTTTGCCCGCGCCCATGTCCCCTCCGCCGATGGCCGACCGCACCTGATCGACGAGTATCCACCGAGATGGCGCTTTTGTAGAGTCGAGCCTGCTCGACTGGCGTTGGCAGTGAGACCCGAAGCGAAGCACCGGAGCAAGTGCACTCTACGAAAGCGGCGCGAACACTTGCCGACGCCGATAACCTGCTCAACCCACTTCGCGGTCGCCGATGGAAGATGGCGTCGGGGACGATTGGCACTGACGTCAAACCCTCCCAGATTCACCCCATCCTCGGGTATGCTTCGCGGCCCGCTGCCGGAGTGGCGGAATCGGTAGACGCAGTGGACTCAAAATCCACCGCCCTTAAAAGCGTGCGGGTTCGAGTCCCGCCTCCGGCACCAGCTTCAACGCGGTTCATGCGGCAAGATTCCTGCAATTGCCCTGATCGGGAGCCGCAGTTGGGTTCGCTTTTCAGCTGTCCGATGTCGCGGACAGCCCTGATCGCATGTTTTCCAATCTATTTCAGGCTGGACCTGGCGCGTTCCCGGCGTCGGTGTGGGTGCGCTTGGTAGCGCCCGAACGTGCCCTCGCAAGCTTCGTGCGGGCGCACCCTGACCTAGCTTGCCGCTGGATCTTTCTGGCAGGCCGACCACTCGGCCATGCGGCGCTCCATTTCGGCCATGTCGACGTCCTCGACATGGGTCGCCAGCGTCCATTGGTGGCCGAAGGGATCGGCGATCTTGCCGGAACGGTCGCCGTAGAATTGATTCTCCACTGCCATGACTTGCGTGCCTCCCGCGGCGAGCGCCCGCGCAAAGGCGGCGTCGACGTCGTCGAGGTAAATCATCAGCCCGGTCGATGTGCCACCGCGCGTCTTCGGGCTGAGGATGTTCATGTCGGGCCATTCCTCGCCGAGCATGACGTGACTGTCGCCGATCTTGAATTCAGCGTGCGCGACGCGCTCGCCCATCGGCAGCAGCATGACCTCGGTCGCGCCAAACGCCGCCTTGTAGAAGGCCAGCGCCGCATGCCCATCGTCGACCGTGATGTAGGGCGTGATCGAGTGATAACCCTCGGGGATCTTCTTGACCGTCATGGCAGTGCTCCGCTGTTGGGGAGGCGATTGTGCCCCGCCAACGGTGACATTCGTTCAAGGTCTAGCGCAGCTCCTGCCACCATTGCGCCCGCTGAGCGGAATCGAGAAAGCTCCAGGCGAGGAAGCGGCTTTGCTTCTGGCCTTGCGCCATCGGGACGATCCGCACTGCGCTTGCCCCCAGTTTTTGCATTCGCTGCTGCAATGCCTGCAGGTTCGCACCCTTTGAGACCAGCGTACTGAACCACAGGATGCGCGCGCCACGCGACGCGCTCTCTTCGATCATCCGGCCGACGAAACCGACCTCGCCACCGCGACACCAGAGCTCATCTCGCTGTCCGCCGAAATTGCGTGTCGCCGGGCCTGCCGCGCCGAGGTTGCGCCGCTTGCTCTCGCTGGCCTGGGCGGCCTCGCTGGCCGACGCGTGGAAGGGCGGATTGCACAGCGTCAGTGCGAACCGCTCGTCATCGCGCACCACACCCTTGAAGATCGACTGCCGGTCCCTTTGCAGTCGCAGTTCGATGAGCTCGTCGAGGCCTGGATTGGACTGCACGATCGCCTGCGCCGAGGCCAGCGCGGTGGCATCGATGTCTGATCCAACCACCCGCCAGCCGTACTCACGCGCCGCGATCAATGCGTAGATGCAACTCGCCCCGGTCCCGATATCGAGCAGGCGCACGGCGGGGCCCGACTGAATCACGTCACCCTGATCGCTTGCGAGCAGATCCGCTAGTCCATGCACATAGTCAGCCCGCCCTGGAATTGGCGGACACAGATAACCGGGCGGGAGCGGCCATTGGGCGATCCCGTACTGGCTGTGCAACAGCGCCGCATTGAGCGCCCGCACCGCAGCCGGATCGGCAAAATCGATGCTCTCGTTACCGAACGCATTCGCGCGCACGAACGGTCGCAGCTGCGGGCTGCATTGCATCAGCTGCGCGAAGTCGTATTCGCCTTGATGGCGGTTGCGCGGGTGAAAAGTTCGCGGGGTCATGCACTCCAGTTTCATCGGTCGGCCACGGCAAAGCAATCGCCGCGGATCCTGTTGAAGTGGAGCAAAGGCTCCCAGAATGTCAGGCAGATGCTAGATTCGACGGATGTCGATCCTGCCCGAATCGCAAGTGTGGCGGTGGGCCGTGGGGCTTGCGGGATGGATGTTGGGCGTGTTCGGGCTGGTATCGGTTGCGGCGGCGCAGCCGACCCCGGAGACGGCGCATTTTCGCAGCCTGACGGATGTCGACGGGCTGTCGCAGATGAGCGCGCTGGCACTCGCGCAGGATCGGCAGGGGCTGCTCTGGATCGGCACCCAGGTTGGGCTCAATCGCTATGACGGCGCCAAGTTCCGGACTTTCAATCGCACCCGCAATCGCTCGGGATCAAGTTCCGAGCATGATGTTTCGGCGCTCCTGAGCGATCCCGACGGCAGCCTCTGGGTCGGGACGCTCAATGGCCTGCATCAGTTCGATCCGGCGACCGAAGAGGTCCAGCCACTGCGACCGCATCCCGACGACGTGCTCGGGCTGCTGCAGCAGCGCATCAATGGCCTGATGTTCGCGGCGGACGGCGCGCTCTGGGCGGCAACCGATGGCGGGCTCGCGCGCTATGTGCCGGCGACCCGCGAATTCTCGACTCTCGGCGCGGAGCTGACGGACCGACGCGTGCATGCGCTTGCCGAAGATGGCAATGGCGGGTTGTGGGTGGCGACGGCGGCGGGCCTGTGGCGCATGGATGCCGGCACGCGACAACTGCGCCCGGTCGCGGTGATGGGTCCGCACGCGGAGGCGCTGCGCGGCTGGATCCAGGCCGTGCGGGTGGACCGGGATGGTGCGCTATGGATTGGCACCAAGGACGTCGGGCTGCTGCGGCTCATTCCCGAAAGTGGCCAGCTGGATCAATGGCGACATGCGGCCGCTGATCCGGATTCGATCTCGCACGACCGCATCTACGCGCTGCTGGAGGACCGCGCCGGCCAATTGTGGATTGGCACCGAGGCGGGGGCCGATCTCATGCTCGAGCGCGAGACGGCGCAACCACGCTTCGTACGCTTCCAGCACCGCGCCGCACTGCCCGGGACGATTGGCGCCGGACGCGTCGTGAGCCTGATGCAGGACGCCGCCGGCGATCTGTGGTTCGGTACCTGGTCGGGCGGGGCGAGCCTGCTCAGTGCCGTGCGCAGCCGCTTCTTGAGCTTCAAGGCGGATTCGGTGGATCCGCATGCGCTGGATGCCGCGGAAGTGGTCAACATGGTCAACGCCGGCCCGAACCAGATCTGGCTCGGCACCCGCCGGGGTCTGTTCCTTTTCGATCTCGCCGACTACCAGCTGCGCGCGATCGCAGCCACCACGGGCCTGCGCATTTACGCAGTCGCGCTGGATGGTGACCAACTCCTGCTGGGAACCGACCAGGGTATCCATCGTTTCGATCCGCGCACCCAGGCGTTGCAGCTGGCGCCGGTACCGGCAGCCGTCGGACGACCGTATGTGGATTTCATCATCGTCGAGCCGGGACGGGTTTGGGTGAGCACGCGCGATGCCGATCTCTTCGTACTGGATCGATCGATGCAGACGCTCCAGGCGCACTACAAGCTCGATTCGCGCGCGCACTTCATGACCGCCTTCGACGCGGACACCAAGATCCTCGGCGGCGACAAGGGGCTTTACTGGTTCTCCGGCGACGGCAAGCGCATCGAGGGCCGGCTGCGTGCCGATCCGGAACAGCCCGGCGCGCTGCAGAGCGATACTTGTCACTACTATCTGCGCGCCTCAGATGGCCAGCAGTGGCTGGCTACGGCGGCCGGCCTGCACCGCATGGAGCTCGACGACCCGTTCGATCCCACCGGTGCGCGCTTCACGATTTTCCGCAACGGCGACGGCGCCAGCAGCAACGCCATCAAGAGCCTGCTCGAAGACGCGCAAGGTCGGCTGTGGATGAGCACCAACGCCGGCATTTCGCGGCTCGATCCGAAGAGCGGCAAGTTCAGCTCGTACGGCGCCGCCGATGGCGCCATCGATCGCGGCTATTACGCCTTCGTGCTCGCGCGCACCGCACAGGGGCATTTCGCCTTCGGCGGCGCGTCCGGTTTCACGGTCTTCGATCCCGCCAAGGTCGTCGAGCTTCCGGCACCGCCCAAGCCCGTACTGACCGAGCTCGAGCTCGATAACCGGGTTGTCGAGATGCGCCATGGTGACGCCGAGGCGCTGCTCACCGAACCCTTGCAGCGCCTGGACCGGCTGGTGCTGCCGGCCGGGCGTGCGCGCAGCCTGGGCTTGAGCTTTGCATCGCCTTATTTTGTCGCCCCCGAACATCTGCGCTTCGCTTATCGGCTGGACGGCTTCAACGAAGACTGGATCGAGACCAATTCCCGCCGCCGCCATGCCAGCTACACCAACCTGGCGCCCGGTACCTACCGTTTCCGCGTGCGGGCGCGCACGGCAGACGCCGACTGGACCGACGAGCAGACGCAGCTCGCCATCGTGGTCGAGCCCTTCTGGTGGCAGACTCGCTGGGCGATGGTGGTGGCGGTGCTGGCGCTGGTCGTGGGGGTTTCCGGGTTGTTCTTCGGGCGCCTGGGCTGGCTCGCGCGCCAGCGCCGCATGCTCGGCGAGCAGGTGGCGCGCGCCATGGCGCAAAGCCATGAGGCGATGGCACAGATGCATGTCGCGCATGCCGCACTCGCCGAGGCCTATGGGCGGATCGAGCATCTCAGCCGAACCGATGCGCTGACCGGACTCGGCAACCGGCGCTCCCTGGAGCTGCAGTTGCCGGATTTCCTGCGTACGGTCGACGCCGGTGACGAAGTCGCGCCCGGCAAGCCGCGCCTCGGCTTCTTCCTGCTCGACGTCGATCATTTCAAGTCGATCAACGACAGTTTCGGACACGCCGTCGGCGACCGCGTCCTGCGTGGGCTTGGCGAGCTCCTGAATCGTCACTTCGGCACGCCCGGATTGGCAGTGCGCTGGGGTGGCGAGGAATTCCTTGCAGTGCTGCCAGTGGCCGACGAGGACGAGGCATTGCGCATCGGGGAACGCTTGCGCGCCGACATTGCCGCTCAGCAGATCGATCTTGGCGAAGGCGCTCCGCTGGTGGTCACCGCCTCCATCGGTTTCGCCTGCTACCCCTTCGATACCACCATGCCGCGTGCGCTCGACTGGGAACGCGTGGTCAAGCTCGCCGATGCCGCGCTCTATGCCGCCAAGCGCGCCGATCGCAACCGGGCTTTCGGCTACCGATGCACGGGGCGGATCGGTCCGGAATTCGACAGCCAGCTGCGCGCCGGCGCCGAAACGCTGAGCGCGGCGGGGGTGATCGCGTTGATGGGGGCGACTGGCTGACGGCCTTGGATCAAAGCCCCAGATGAGCGCAAGGGCGATTATCCGCAGATTACGCAGATTTGCGCAGACTATCCGAGGTTAGCCGCCGTGCCCCGCAGGACCCGGCGGCGTCTGCCTGCAGTTTCACCATCTTCTAAATCTGCGGAAATCTGCGCAATCTGTGGATACAAATGCTCTTGTAGCTGTGCGCTGTCAGTTCCCGCTCGCCGTGCACTCGAGCGTGATGTCGTCGACCAGGAAATTGGAGACGCCGCTGCCGGCGGGATTGACGTATTCGAACTGCAGCTGGTGGCTGGCGCCGTTGGCGAACGCGCTGAGATCGATCGTCCGGCCAACATAGTTGGCTTCCGCTGCGGCTGGCTCGTCGAAGGTTCGTACGCTGTTGCCATCAATCTTGACGCGCAACTGCGAATTGAGCGCCCCTTCCACGCGGCCGCGGCGCAGGAAGAAATTGAGATGGCGCGGGGCGCCGCTCGGTATGGTCACCGATTGCGTGAGCGTGGAAGTCTCGGCGGCGTTGATCCCGCCGAACCAGGCGTAAAAGCTTCCACTGCGCGCAGCCGGGTTGCTGCCGTCGTTGGGACAAATACCGGCGCTGCAGAACACGGCGCCGAAGTTGGTCGAGGTCGAGCCCCACGCGGTATTGCTCTGGCCATTCGGGGCAGTTGCTTCAAGCCCTGGATCCGCGAGCAACTGGGCCGGAGTGCATGCAGGTTGCGCGCTGCCTTCGAAGCCGTTGGTGAACAGTGGGTCCGGAAGGGTGCCGCCGGCTTGCGTGCAGCCGGGCCACCAGCACGGATTGGCGGCGGCGAAGCTCATCAGGCCAGAAAATTTTGGCGAGGTGGCCGGATCCTGGTCCTGGAATTCGACCAGGCCCCAGTGTCCGAACGGTCCCCAGCGGCCGACGTTGTAGAAGTGCGTGAATTCGTCGCCGTTGAGCTTCCAGTCGGCGAGGTAGCTTTGATAGATGGTGCCGATGCGCGGGTCGCGGTTGGCTTCGTCGAAACGCGTGAGGCAGGTCGGATTGAAGGTGAAGCCACCGACGCCGACCAGGTGCTGGCCGCCCTCGTAGCTGATGTGGCGGATTCCCGACCCGGCGAAATTGGTCGTCAGCATCGCCTTGCTGCCCTGCATGAAGCCGCGTGCGCGAGTCAGCCCCTGTGTTTCCAGATGATCGAGGAAGGCGCTGGTGCTGGCGTAGATCAGCGGATGGGTGTCGGGATTGAAGCCATTGTCGGGTGTGCAGTACTCGGTGCCGAAGTAGGGTGCGCTGGCGTAGGCATCGGTCCGGCTGGCGACGGTGAATGACTGCCCCGTGACCTGGCGCACCATGATCTGGCGACCGAGATCCGGATTGGCAGCCTGCGCGGCGATCACACGCACCAGGCGCTGGCGCGCGGCGACGCCGAAGACGGTGTCGAAGCGATCGAAGATCTGCACCGAGCGATCGCCCCAGGCGCGCACCAAGGCCTGGAAACAGGCACTGCCAGCGGGTGGTGGGATTGAAAAAGTATTCGGATCGATCTCGCAGGCGATGCCATTGCCGGGCACGCCATCCTGCTGGCAGTTGGCTGCGAGGTCAGGAAAGCCGGGACAGAACTGGCGCCCGATCTCGCGATTCTGATTGAAGATGCCGTTCCAGTTTTCGTTGCTGTACTCGAGGTAGATGCGGCGGTCCGTGCGGAAGCTGTCGCGCAGAACCGTGGCGAACGCATCGATGAAGCCGTTGCTGGCGAGATGCGGAACATTGATCCAGATATCGGCAGAAATGCGGTTGCCGAGCTCGGCCAGGATCTGCGGCGGCACCCGATGCCAGAAGGCGTGGGTCACAGTCGGATAGTCCGCAAAGTTGACGATCGGCGAGCTGTTGGTCTCCATCCAGTCCATGTAGCGCAGCATCCGGTAGCCGGCAACGTTGGCGAGAAAGCGCGGATGGAACACCTGCGCTTCGGCCACGCCAGGGCTGGTGAACAGCGAGCAGCTGGCGCCGCCCGCACAAGGTGTGCTGCCGTTGCAGAAGCGCCGCTGGTCGTTTGCACAGACGCCGCCCGGTGGCAGGATGCGCACGTTGCGTACCGGGTTGCCTGCGGTGATCGCGGTCAGCACAAAACCGATGTTGTTGCCGCTGCTGCTGGCGATATTGACGACCACTTCGCCCGGGGCCTGGCTGACCATGCTGGCGCCCAGCAGCTGGAAAGTGCCGGCACCGTCGAAGCGGATGGTGTAGTTGCCGGGGCTGAGCCGTCCCGGCGTGCTGCCGGCGTGGACGATGGTACGCACGACCTGGTTCGGCAGCAGGCTGGTGACATAGCCGTCCGCATCTCGATTGATCGTCACCGGGCACGCGTTCGGCGCCTGGCAATTTGGATTGCTACCCGGCTCGCGGCAGTCGAAACAGCCGTTGGCATTGCCCGGAATCCAGTCACGCGCCGATTTCATGAGATTGACGAAGGGGAATTCGTCCGAAAAGTCATTGATCGCGTTGAGATTGCTCGCGAGTGGTGCGTTCGGGTCGTCGGCAGCGTGCAGGACACCGACGCTGAACAGGCAAAGGGCGCCGACCAGGAGCCTGCGTAGCCGCGGGAACACATCGATGATCGGGATCATTGCGGCTCGCCTTTTAATTTTGTCTCCGACTTTACCCCGGTCAGTGGCAATACCCGCCAGCCCTTTCAAATTTTCGTAGGCCGGCAGTGCCGCGTAGCGGCTCTCCGGCAATCTTCGCCAAGAGGCCCAAAGCGCCGCAGACCGCGCGGTAAAGCTGCGCGCACTGCGGCCTACACCGCCTGATCAATCGGCAAGTGCACGGTGAAGGTCGTCCCCACGCCGCACTCGCTCAACACATCGATGCGCCCGCCATGCGTTTGCACGATGTTCCAGGAGACCGACAAACCGAGGCCGGTGCCGACGCCGACGGGCTTGGTGGTGAAGAAAGGCTCGAAGATGCGCTTGACGGTGGCCGGCTCCATGCCTTTGCCAGTATCAGTGATCGCTACCCAGACGTGGCTGTCATCGGCACCCGTGCGAATCGTAATCCGGCCATGGTGCTCGATCGCATGTACGGCATTGATCAAGAGGTTCATGAATACCTGGTTGACCTGGAAGGGCAGGCAGCGGATGCGCGGCAGCTCGGCGTATTCCTTGAACAGCTCGACCTTGTACTTGAGTTCATGGGCGACCACGTTGAGCGTGCTCTCGAGCACCTGGTGCACGTCCGCGAGCTGCCATTCGGGCGCGTCGAGGTGCGAGAAGTCCTTGAGATCCCTGACGATCTTCTCGACGCGCTCGAGCCCTTCGCGGGACTCCTGGAGCAGGTTGTCGGTGTCGCTGACGACGTAATCGAAGTCGATCGAGGATTTGATCGCGAGCATCTTGCGCAGCTCCGGATGCTCGGGAGGAACCGCCTTTTCCAGCGGCTCGTACGCGCGCAGCAGGGTGAAGATGTCCTGCAGATAGAGGCGCAGGGTCCCGAGATTGGAACGCACATAGCCAACTGGATTGTTGATCTCGTGGGCGACGCCAGCGGCGAGTTGGCCAACCGAGGCCATTTTCTCCGATTGCAGGAGCTGGTTCTGGGTGCCCGCCAGGCGCTCGTTCAGCGCTTCGAGCTCGGCGTTGCGCTGCTGTACGGCGGCCTCGGCGGCTACACGAACCGCGATCTGGTCTTGCAGCTGGATGTTCGCCTGGACCAGTGCACGGTTGACCTGGCTGACTTCACCCGTGCGGCTGGCTACACGTGCCTCGAGCAGCATGTTCTGGCGGTGCAGGCTGGTGAAGCGCCAGCGCATCAAGAGGACCAGGACGCCAATGGTGGCCAGGATCAGCAAGAGCCGGAACCACCAGGTCTGCCACCAGGCCGGCAGCACCACGAAACTGAAGCTCGCGTCTGGCCCAAAGACAGACCGCTCGCCGGCACGGGCCGCGACCTCGAAGCGGTAAGATCCAGGCGCGAGCCCTGCATAGCGCGATTCGCGGTCGTCACTGATGGTGGGCTCGGCCTCGAGCCCATGCAGCTGCGTCCGATACTGGAGCTGGCCTTCACTGAGGAAGCTCATGCCGGCAAAGCGCGCGGAGAAGGCTGCGTTGCGTTGTTCCACCCGGCTGCCGGTGGCCTGCGGCGACACCATCCGGCGCCCCAGGCTCACCCCCAGCAGCGCGGTTTTCGGCGGCGCCCGCACAGGCAGGCGCGCATGCAGCTCGGCATCGAAACGTACCAGCCCACCGACTGCACCCAGCCAGACGTCGCCGTTCTCCTCGGCAAAAAAAGCCATGCCGGCGCTGTCCTCGCCGAGCAGACCTTCGGCGTAACCGAAGTGCTCGACGTGATCGCCGTCGATGAGGTCGATGCCGCGGCCACCGCCGATCCAGAGGCGCTGGCGGCGATCCTCGCCAATCAGGAAAATCTTGTCGGCAATCGCGTGGCTTTGTCTGTCGTAATGCCGCAGATTGGTCAGCTTGCCGTCGACATACGTGGCGCGGGCGAAGCCGCGCGGCTCGAAGTAGACGATCAAGAGGTCGCCATCGGTCGCGGTGCGGGCGTAGGCGATGAAATCGCTGCGCAGGCCGTCACGTTCGCCGAAGCGTCGCCATTTCCCATTCTCCAGAAGCGCCAGGCCGTACTGGCCGGCCAGCCAGAACCGGCCACGGGCATCGCGATGGATGTCGCTGATGTATTCACCTGGGCTCCCGCCGGGCAGCTCCACGCGAGCGAACGTGAGGTTGGGCGCGCGTGTGTCGGCACGCAGCAAGCCGGCGCCCTCGGTGCTCGCCCAGAGTGTGCCATCCGGATCCAGCAACAGCCGGAAGATGCGCTTGGCGGGGCTGTCCGGCGCCAGCGGATGGATCTTCAGCGCTTGCGTCCGTGGATCGAAGTGCAGCACATCATTGGCCGGAATGCCGGCCATGTAGAAGCTGCCGTCGGCTGCCTCGACGATTGAACGGACCGTGTGCAGCTCAGTGCCCGGAACGGTCTCGAAGCGCTCCCCGACTTGGCGTGCGAGACCCCCGTCGGTGCCGACCCAGAATTGCTCGTTGCGGTCGCGCAGAAAGCTCCAGGAGACGTTTCCCGGCAAGCCTTGCCCCTTGTTGAATGTGTGGAAAACGCCGCGGCCGAGTACCCGGTGCAATCCAGCAGACCCGAACCACAGCGAGCCTTCGCGGTCCTCGAGTACGGCACGGCTCGCGATGAGCTCGCCGCGGAGGCCGATAGTCCAGCGATCGCCGTCGAGCCTGAGCACCCCCTGGTCAGTACTGACCCACAGCACCCCGTCGCTTCCCAGTGCAAGGCTGCCGCGTGTCGAAATCAATGGCCGTGGCGTCTTCAGTTCGACAAAGGCGCGGGCTTCGGGCGCGAGCACCAGCAGGCTGCGCGCAGTGCGGGCAAACACGCGCCCTTGCGAGTCCTCTACGATCGCGTCGATTCGCTCATGGGTGAGCTCGGGCGGTGCCGGGTACTCGGTCCATGCCTGGTCGCGGTAGCGCCAGATGCGTGCATGCTTCTGCCACTGCGCTACCCACATGCCCTGTGCGCCGGCGCTGAGCGCGGTGGCCTCGCCGCCACCCCAGCCCGGTACCAGGGCGAAGCTATCGGTCGTGGCCGATCGCAGGTAAACGCCACCCGTAACGGCCGCCCACAACCCGAGCTCATTGTGATCGAGATCCAACACCGCGCCTTCCGGGAGGCCCTGGTGGCGGCTGATGGAATCAAATGCGCTGCCGTTCCAGTGGCTCAGGCTGGCGCGCGTACCGACCAGCAACGTACCGTCCGCATCCACGTGCAGCGAGCTGATCGAGGTGGAAGACAACCCATGCGCGAGGCCATAGCCCTCGAAACGATGCCCGTCATACCGGTAGACGCCATCTTGGGTTCCCACCCAGATGAAGCCGGCAGCGTCCTGGATGAGCTGCTGGACGGTGTCACTGGTCAGTCCGTCGGCAGTTCCGTAGCTGCGCAGCTGATAGTGCCCGAGTGGATACGGTGGCGGCGCGGCCACGGCAGCGGCGAGCCAGCTGTTCCAGGCCAGCCACAGTGCGAGCATTCCAGTGCGCAACACAGCCCGCATGAGTTCCAATTCGACGCCGATGAGCCCGATATAGCATGCCGTACCGGGGAAGCATCTCGTGGCCGCGTGGGGTCTGGGTTCGTGAAGAATTAAGCCAGGGCAGTGAAGCGGAGCGAGAGCGTCAGGCGGGCGCGCTGCTGTCGGTGCGGTGTCGCCACCGACGGTCGCTGCGCGCACTCCGCGTTACTTCACCGCAAAAAATTTGACCAACGCCAGCTCGAAACGCCCGTCCTGCTCGACCCCATTGTGGTCGGTGTCGAGATAGACCATCTTCGGTTCGTGGGTAAAGGCGGCCGCGAGCGCCTCGGCATGCGCCGGCGCGATTACCTCGTCGAAGCGCGCCACCAGCAGCAGCGTCGGCACCCGCAGCTGCGCGGCCTGGGGCATAGAGTCGAACGGCTCACGCAGCAGCCAGCGGACCGGAAACCAGGGGTAATGCGCGGAGGCGACTGCGCGCAGGCTGTCGTAGGGCGTGATCAGCCCCAAGCGACTGACATCGCGCGACGCCGCGAGATGGACGCCGATGCCCGAGCCGACACTGCGCGCCAATACGCCGACATCCGCGTGCTGCGCGCGGACGTGGTCGAACAGCGCGAGCGCGTCGGCCTTCAGCGCGCGCTCGCTGGGGGAACCATCGCTCGCCCCGTAACCCCGATAGGCGAGCAGGTAGATGGTGCGATCGGGAAACCAGCGCGCGAAATGCTCCCCCTGCATCTCGATCGACTCGGCGTTGCCGCCGAAGTAGAGCAGCGCTGCCGGCTTCCCCGGATTGACGCGCCAGCCGCGCAACACCAGGCCTTCGCGCTCGAGCACGAAGTTGGTGTCCGCCGCCGACACGCGCGTGAACTGCGGCAGGTAGAGCATGCGCGACTGCAGTGCGAACAGGGCCACGCACAGCAGCACGTACAGGCCGACGGCGGACCACCACAATGAGAGCAGCATGCGTTGCATCCGTCGGGTCACTGAAAATGGCATGGCAGTAGATCATTGCGCTCATCGTAGGTCATGTTGCGCCCGCGAATGGTTCCCATCGACCGAAATGGTGTTCGGGCGCTACTTGACGCTCTTTCGCGATCGTCCTTGTCGAGTAGCGCCCGATCCACCGCGTCGCCCACTGAAAGCCGACGCGGGCGCAACATGACCTGCGACGGCACCACTTGCACCTCTGTCATCATGCCGCCCGACCCCGACTGGCGCCGATTTGCTCGCGCGCCTCGCGGGGGACGAGTTTGGCGCGTTGTTCGAGGACACTGGGCATCAGCAATCGATCCCGAGCCGTGTGGAGCAGCCGCGCTCGGCGCTCGCGAAGCCGCTGCGCGGGCAACATGACCTACGAGAGCAACCTTAACTCCCCTCAATCCTGCGCCCGGTGAAAAATAACCTGGCTCCTGTTGCCTGTCGCAGCAGGCACTCGCAAACTCGTCCTCGGTATTGCGGGACGATTGCCATGCGTCACTTGCTCATTCTGCTGATGACATGCCTGCCGCCTTGGGCCTGGGCCGGCCAGCTCCTCACCGCGCAGGTCTTCGACCGCTATTCGCCGCTCGTGGAAGCGGATGAATTTTCCCGGCGGGTGTTCTCGCCGACGACGGCGGACCGGCTGGCGCGCTTTCAGGAGCACCTCGGCCAGCGCGCGGTCATGCACACGGTTGACCTCAGCCAAGAGCTTTTCGACATCTGGCTGCCGAGCCGTAAGCCGGATGCGGGCTATGGGCTGATCGTGTTCGTCTCCCCGACGCGACACTGGCCGCTCACCCATGGCTGGAAGAAGGCGCTGGACCGGGCCGGCGTCATCTACGTATCAGCCCGCCGTGCGGGCAACAGCCAGAATGTCTACGAGCGGCGCATTCCGCTGGCCTTGCACGCCTACGAGAACATCCGGGCACGCTATCCCATCGACCCCGCGCGCGTGACCATCAGTGGCTTCTCGGGCGGCTCGCGAACGGCGATCCGCATTGCCGCGGGGTACAGCGACGTGTTCACCGGCGCGCTGCTGATCGGCGGCGCCAAGACCATGGGTGAAGAAGACTTCGCGCCGCCGCCGGCTGAGCTGATGAAGCTCATGCAGCGGCGCATGCGTGTCGTCTATTCGACCGGCCGCCACGACGCGCCCAACCTGCGCCTCGACGGTCGCAGCCGCGCCGCGCTCGAAGCACGCTGCGTCGCGGGCGTGTTCAAGATTTCCGAGGCGAACATCAGCCACGAAGTGCCCAATCTCAAGACCATGATGCGGGTGATCAAGCGCCTGGATAGCAAGCTCGAGCCGGCGCTCCTGCAGGCTCAGGAAAGTTGCTCGCGAGCGCTGGCGGAGCGCGTCGAGCAGGACGTGGCAGCGGTCGAGATGGCGATGAAAAACGGCGATCGCAAGCGCGCTGGGGAGCTGCTCGGCGCCGCCGATCTTGCCTGGGGCGGGCTTGCCGCGGATCGCTTGATCGCGCTTGCCCGCGAGCTGGCGCCAGGCTTCGTGGCGACGCCGGCGAGTGCGGATCCGCCGGCTTCGTAGGGTAGCTGTTGGTGGGTCTGCGCTGCGCGCGGACGCTTTTGCTGTTGGTGGGTCTGCGCTATGCGCGCGACTCTTCTGCTCTTGGTGGGTCTGCGCTGCGCGCAGACTCTTTTGCTGTTGGTGGGTCTGCGCGATGCGCGGACGCGCTTGCTCTGGATTGGAACGCGTCCGCGCGCAGCGCAGACCCACCAAAAGCAAAGCATGCATCGGCACACAGTCCCGCACTCCAATCAAGGCAACGTCAGCTCGAACACCCGCCCCGTATTTCCCTGTGCGGTAGCGGCCACGGTCGAACCGCTGACGATCAGCCAGCGCCCGTTGATGGCACCGGCGGCGGTCCCATGGACGGGAACCGGGAG
>JANPJV010000278.1:0-65938 GCA_031425695.1 Rhodanobacteraceae bacterium
GATCTCCCGGGTGCGCCTTCGGCTTGACGGAGAAGCATGTACGGCGGCGGTGGCTCGCGGCCTTGGTAGCCCGGGTAAGCGCAGCGCACCCGGGGGGCCGCACCGGATCTCCAGGGTGCGCCTTCGGCTTAACGGAGAAGCATGTACGGCGGCGGCGGCTTGCGGCCTTGGTAGCCCGGGTAAGCGCAGCGCACCCGGGGGGCCGCACCGGATCTCCCGGGTGCGCCTCTGGCTTACCCGGGCTACTCACGTCCGAACACGGCCGCCGTGCAGCGAGAACTATCCCGTGGTCAACCCGCCACCACGCGGTTGCGACCCTCGCGTTTTGCAGCGTACAGCGCGGCATCGCTGCGCTTGCGTAATTCGGCGCTGCCGGCAAGTGCGGGCGGGTCGATAGACGCCACGCCGATGCTGACGGTCAGCGAGATTGCACCAGCTTCAGTTTCAAAAGCCTGGGCGCACACGCGCGCGCGCAGCGCCTCGGCGCGGGCGAGCGCCATGGCCCGATCATGGCCGGGCAGCACGACCGAAAACTCTTCGCCACCGTAGCGGGCGACGACCACTTCCTGCTCTGGAAAGCAGCCTTCGAGCAAGCGTCCGAGGACGCGCAGGCAATCATCGCCGGCGCCGTGTCCGAAGCGGTCGTTGATGGTCTTGAAGTGGTCGATATCGATCATCAGCACGGCCAGGCTGCGCCCGCTTTCCGATGCGAGCTGCCAGTGCAGGCGCATCGACTCGTCGAGGTAGCGGCGATTGAATACTCCGGTCAGGCCATCGCGCCGATTGATGTCCTCGAGCTGCGCGTTGGCCAGCGCGAGTTGCTGGCCGGCCAGCGCCAGTTCGCGGGTGCGCACGCTCACCCTGGCTTCGAGTGTCTCGCGCGCTTCCACCTCGATTCGTGCCTTGTCGGCACGCAGCAGATGAATGCGGTAGGCGAGCGAAAACGACAGCAGCAACATTTCGAGCGCAGAGCCGATCTGCAGCCCGAACTCGGTCAAAGTCGAGCGCGGCAGCAGCCCGAATGAAGACAGGGGCAGGGCGACGCCGCCGGCGATCAGGAGCCCCCACGCCAGCAGGAAATACCATGCCGGTCGATAGCCGCTGCGCCCGCTGATCACCGCCGACATGGTGACCACGATGCCGAATACGATCATGCCGACGTTGAGCAGCTTGGTCACCAGCAACTGCCAGGGGCTGAACGCAAACAGGGTCAGCAGCGCGAACAGCGGCACCACCCAATCGAATGCCCGCGAAACCCGCGGAACGCGCCTGCGCAGGTCGAGGAAACTGCGCGCGAACAGCAAGGAGGTGCACAGGACTGCCCCGAGCGACACGGGCAGCGCAGCGCTCGCCCAGATCGGCTGGCCGGGCCACAGATACAAAAAACCGTAACCGTTGAAGGCGAGCATGAACAGGCCGAATGCGCCGAGGTAGGCCAGGTAATAGGCATAACTCGCATCGCGTATCGAGGCGAGGACGGCGAGGTTGTACAGGAACAGCGCGATCAGGATGCCGTAGTAGATGCCGAGGCCGGCCTGCTCGTGGTAGCTCGCCGCCCACAGCTCGGCGGGTTGGTAGAGGCGCAGCGGCAGTTGCAGGGACGACGTCGAGCGCACCCCGATGAGGATCTGGAGGGCGCTGCCCGGCGCGATCTCCAACGCGACGTTCGGGTAACGGTGACCGACACTGCGCGCCGAAAATTCCACGCGATCCCCGACCAGGTGCTCGGCAACCCGACCGCTGGTGTCCCGAGTGACGACCAGGATCTCATCGATGCGCGGCTGTTCGATCACCAGCAGCCAGTGCTGCCCCGAATGATCGACGTTCAACACTTCGAGAGAGAACCACCGCGCTTTATCGCTGAAGCCAAAACTCGATTGATTGTCCGGCAGCTCTACAGTTTCCCCGCGCGCCACCGCAGCCAGGGCAGCGTCTGCATCGAGCGTGTCGATTTTGGGATTCACCGAACTCAAGGCTGGAACAAGATCGACGCGTGCCCCTGAAGCCGGCGTCAGGCGCACCGTGCCTGCCGCGGCACTCATCGAACCGAGCAGCATTGTCAGAATCAGTAGGCGCAGCAGCACAGGAGTCAACTAGAGGTCGGAACCCGCGATTTTAGTGCGGCGCGTGGCAAGTGTGGTGTTCGGCAATCGAGTCGAAAAATATTTAGACGCAACTGCCAATCAGCCGGCGGTGCCTGGCCCGGGCGGGGGAGCACGCAGTGGGGGAAGCGGGTGCGAAAAGCAGTCGAGCAAGCTCGGACACGCAGCGCGGACCGCCCAGATTCACCGCTCACCGCGTAGAGTCACCTTCCCTTGCCAGTGGATCCCACGCGTGCCGATATTCCTCTCCCGATGGCTCGGACGCGCGATTTACTTCCTGCGCGGCTGGACGTTCGAGCCGTTGCCGCCCGACTGGGCGCCGAAGCAGGTGTTGATCGGATTCCCGCATCGGGTCTGGTTCGACACGGTCATGGCCTTTGCCGGCTTTGGCATCATCAGCCAGCGTGGCCATGTGATGGTCAAGCGCGAGGCGTTCGTGTGGCCGCTCTCGATCCTGTTGCGCGCGGTCGGCGCGATCCCGGTCGACCGCGCTGCGGCGTCGGGCGTGGTTGAACAGATGGCAGCCGAGTTCACGCGTCGGGAAGAATTCCAGCTGGCACTCGTCCCCGAAGGCACCCGCCGCGGCACAACCCGGATCCGCACCGGCTTCTGGCACATCGCCAAGGCTGCGCAGGTTCCAATCGTCTGCTGGTATCTCGACAACGACAACAAGCGCACGCGCTGGGTCGGGCGGCTCGATCCCAGTGACGACATGGCCGCGGATTTGCGGCGGATCAAGCAGTTTTACGGCGAAGCGGGATTGGAAATTCAGGGGCTTGGTGAGCCGAGCCGGAACTAATTTGGAGTGCGGCGATCCGCGCCGCTTTGGATGCTCTTTGCCATGAACTAGAAAAGCATCCAAAGCGGCGCCGAGCGCCGCACTCCAAATGAGAGCTCGCGCAATCCAGAGCAAACCCTCCCCACGCTGCGCGTGTAGTCTCCCGTTCGCCGCGCTCCGCGGTCACCGGAGCCGCACCCCATGCTCGATCTGTTAGTCACGCTCGCCGCCCTGGCGGGATCGGCCACGCCGCCGCTGGTCAGCGACTTCGTCAAGCCGCCGACGGTCGAATCGATGAAGATGTCGCCGGACGGCCGTTACCTCGCGATGGTGGTCCCGCAGAGCGACTACGAGACCATGCTGGTCGTGCTCGACAGCAAGACGCTGAAGGCGGTCGGTGGGCTGAAGTCGGCCAAGCAGCGCCAGGTCGGCGACTACTGGTGGGTCAGCGACGAGCGCCTGATCGTCGCGCCCGCGCAGAAGTTCGGCGGGTTGGACGAGCCGATGCTGACCGGCAAGCTGTTCGCGGTGGATGCCGACGGCGGCAACGTCACCCGGCTCTACGGCGAGGAGGAGGGCGACCAGCAGGTCGGCTCGCGCATCAAGTCGCGCGCAGGCGAACAAGGTTTCGCGACCATGTTCGACCCGCTGCCCAACGACGCCGAATATTCGATCATTGCGATCTACGATCCGCATTCGGAGCTGCAGAAGACCGAGCTCTACGAGGTCCACGAGCAAGGCGCGTCGCGCCAGAAGATCACCGAGGCACCGCTCGCCGGCGCCGACTTCATGTCCGATCACAAGGGCCGTCCGCGCTACGCCTTCGGCAACAATCCGGCAGGCTGGCACCAGCTCTATGACCGTGGCGAGGCGGACGAGTGGACGCTGGTCAACGATGAAGAGAAGACCGGTCTCGAGCTGACCCCGCTGGCCGTTTCCGCCGAAGGCGTTTACATGCAGGTGCTGGAAGCCGACGGGCCGGGCCGCATCGTCCTGTGGACCGCGAAAGAGGGCGAGGGCAAGCTCGTCCACCAGTCGCGCGTCGCCGAGCCGGTGCGGATGCTGGTCAGCGCCGATGGCCGCAGCGTCTTTGGCGTCGTAACCGCCGAAGACCGCATGGACGTCGCCATCGTCGACCCCGAGTCGCCGCAGTCGCGCTCGCTGCTGGGAATTGCCAAGAACTTCAAGGGCCAGCTGGTCGTGCCCCTGAGCTGGTCGCGCGATGGCAAGCTCGCGCTGATCCAGGTCAGCAGCGACCGCAATTCGGGTGAGTACTACCTGTTCGATCGCACCAGCGGCAAGGCGCAGTTCCTGCTCGCACGCGACGAATGGCTCGATCCCGACACCATGAAGCCGCGCACGCCGGTCCAGATCGCGGCGCGTGACAAGCTTCCGCTCCATGGCTACCTGACGCTGCCGTCGCCCGCAGCCAAGGCCGCGCCGATGGTGGTCATGGTGCACGGCGGCCCCCACGGCGTCCGCGATCACTGGACCTGGGAACCGTGGTCGCAACTGCTGGCGAGCCGTGGCTACGCCGTGCTGCAGGTCAACTATCGCGGCTCCGGCGGCTATGGCCAGGGCCATGAGGTTGCGGGCTATCGGCAGCGGGGCGGCAGCATGGCGGATGACCTCACCGACGCCACCCGCTGGGCAATCGAAAAGGGCCATGCCGATCCCAAGCGCATCTGCATCATGGGCGCCAGCTTCGGTGGCTACGCCGCACTGATGGGCGTCACCCGCGAGCCGGATCTCTACCGCTGCGCGATCAGCTATGCCGGCGTCGCCGATCTCGGGCTCATGTACAACCGCGGCGACCTGGGCGACACCAAGTGGGGCCGCCGCTACCTCGAGCGCGTCATCGGCAAAGACCAGGCCGAGCTCGATCGCTGGTCACCCGCACGCCAGGCCGATCGCATCAAGGCCCCGGTGCTGCTCATCCACGGCGGCGAAGACCAACGCGTCCCCATCGCCCACGCCAACAACATGCGCTCCGCCCTCAAGAAGCGCGACAAGCCGGTCGAGTGGCTCGCCCACCGCAGCGAGGGCCACGGCTTCTACCGCCAGGAAAACCGCCTCGAAGTCTACGAGCGCGTGCTCGCCTTCCTGGCGACGAACACCAAGGTGGAATAGGGCGCCGTTGCGGTCGTGCGAGCGCCCACGGCCGCGAAGCTTCTTGGCTTCGCTGGTGTGGGTTCGGACCTTGTCCGAACGCTTTTTCTGGAAGTTGGTGAAAAGCGTCCGGACAAGGTCCGGACCCACGCAACATGAGGCTAGCTTCGCTGGTGTGGGTTCGGACCTTGTCCGAACGCTTTTTCTGGAAGTTGGTGAAAAGCGTCCGGACAAGGTCCGGACCCACGCAGCACGCGGCTAGCTTCGCTGGTGTGGGTTCGGACCTTGTCCGAACGTTTTTTCGGGAATTGGCGAAAAGCGTCCCCGGACAAGGTCCGGACCCACGCAACACGCGGCTAGCTTCGCTGGTGTGGGTTCGGACCTTGTCCGAACGCTTTTTCTGGAAGTTGGTGAAAGCGTCCGGAGAAGGTCCGGACCCACGCAACATGAGGCTCACTCCGGAAAATCCTCGCTGTCTTCGACAGTGAAACTGCGCTGCGCCCCGGCGCGTCTGTAGATCCCCTCACCACGCGTGACTTCCTCATCTTCCGAGAACTCGACCCGCCACTCGACGACGCGACCGCCGGCGCCGAGCAAGGTCAACGTGTAGCTGTCCCACGACACGCCATCGATGACCCGGGTTTCCTGCGCCTCCACCCGTCCGGTCAGCTCGACGGTCTCGTCCTCCGCGCCCTTGAGCTCGGCTGAGAGGACGCCGGCGCTCTGGTCGACCAGGTCGAGCGACCAGACTTCGTCAGGTTTCGCACGCAGCTGGTAATGGGCGACCAGGTACTTCGCCCAGGCCTCGCGGTGCAGTGCGTCGATTGTTTGCTGCTGGTCAGCGCCACGCCGTCTACCCGTCTGCTCCGGTGCGTCTGGCCCACGCGGATCCGAGCTCTGCCAATAGGATCCGCCGATCCCGATCACCAGCAACAACAGTCCGATGGCCACCGCCTTGGCCGCAAAGCTCACGCCGACGGGGTCGGCCGCGATGCGATCGGTGATCACGGCTCGCACCCGGGAAGTCCGTCCGCTGTCCGGCTTTTCCTCCACTTTGGTTCGGGGCAATCCAGGCTCCGCGAGCGCCGCCGGACCCCCTTGAACCTGCGTCAGCGCCTGCACCAGCGCAGCCGTGCTCGGAAAGCGCCGATCCGGATCCTGCTCGAGCATGCGCGCCAGCACCGTCGCTGTTGCAGAGTCGACCTCCGGGCGAAACTCCCGCACATCCGGCGCGTTGCGGACCTGGTGGGCCAGTTCCAGCAAAGCGGTTGCGGCATTGCGATCAACCTGCGGTGCGCGCCTGGCCAGCAGTTCGAAAAACACCACGCCGAGCGAATACTGATCTGCGCGGCTGTCGAGCGGGCGCTCCCTTCGAAAGGCTTCGGGCGCGAGATAGCCACCGGTGCCGAGCACCACGCCCACCCGAGTCAACGGCGCACCGAAGTCGGAACTGGTGCGCGCGATGCCGAGATCCGCCACCTTCACGTGTTCGGGCTCAACGCTGGTCGCGTGCGTGAGCAGCAGATTGCCGGGCTTGACGTCGCGGTGGACCACGCCCATCTCGTGGATCGCGGCCAGTCCCCGCGCGGCCTCCAGCATCCAGCGTTTGGCCTGGTCGACTGTCGGGCTCTTCAGCCGTACAGCGTCCGCGATCGAGCCGTCGAGCAGCTCCATCACGAAGTACGGCACGCCCTCGTGCTCGCCGACGGAATAGATCTGCACCACGTGCGGATGGTTGATCTGCGCCAGGATCCGCGCCTCGCGCAGAAAGCGTTCCAGTGCATCCGGGTTGTCCTTCCAGTCACCCGACAGCAGCTTGATCGCCAACTCGCGCTGCAGCAAATTGTCCCGCGCACAGTAGACGATCCCCATGCCGCCCTGTCCGAGCGAGCCGAGGATCTCGAAGCCACCAATCTGCTGCGGAAAGCGGGTCAAGCTCATCTGCAGCATGCTACTTCGCTTCAGCCGTAGTGGGAGCGGCACGGCCGCGATGCGCTCGCTCTGCTTCTGCTGTCGTGGGAGCCGCCGCCGATCTACGCGGTGAGGTTCGGATGAGGAGACGTAGGTCATGTTGGTCCGGGGCGTCGGCTTAGCCGCCGCCCGTTCGAGCCGAGCGCCGCGTGCGGCGCAAGCCTCAGCTCTCACCCGCGCCAGCGGGCTACTTGACGGCGAATCGCCGAAGAGCGTCAAGTAGATCCCTGCGGGATCAACATGACCTACGTTGAGCCGTGAGTCTGCACGCACTCTGTGAGCTGGTTTGGTTACTGCTCCATAGCTATGACGTCTCACGCGCCGACGTTGCAGCTGCCATTCGCCAGTTGATCGAGACGCGCAATGTCGTGGTCAACCAGCGTGCGGTAGAAGCGGGTCTATCGATGCTCGATTCGGGCGGCGGCTTCGCCGACGGTGTGATCGCTTTCGAAGGCCAATGGCTCGGTGGCGAGATTTTCGTTTCGTTCGACCACAAGGCAGTGTCGTTGCTCACCACCGGCGGACATGCTGCTCGCTTGTTGTAGCGAAGCGATCAGCGACCTGGAGTGCGCAGCTCGCGCCGCTTTAGAAGCCTTCTGCTCTAGCTTTCGCTCGGTGGGTCTGCGCTGCGCGCGGACGCTTGTGATCTCGATCGTGCCACGGCCAAATGGCTCGGAAACGACCCGGCGTCGTCCATCTCATCCCTCACAACCACCGCCGCGTCCCCCGCACAAAGTCTGCATAAGCATCCGGAAACCGCGCCGCCAGCGCCCGCTCCTCCGGGATCACCTGAAACCGCGTCAGGTACGCCAGGTGGACGAACACCAGCGGGAAGGCTGCCGCATTGCGCAGCCAGATCACCCAAGCCAGCAGCAACAGCACATGCCCGAAATACATCGGATTGCGACTGAACCGATACAGGCCCGATCTCACCAGCACCATCGACGACCCCGGCCGCAGCGGATTCACCGTCGTCCCGGCGCGTCGAAACATCACCTTGGGACCAAGATTCAGCACCAGCCCAGCGAGGCCCACCACGATCGCAGATAAGCTAGCCGACGGCAGCACCGCCGCGCCAGGCAAGACCACCGCGATTGCCCACGCCAAAGCACCGAGCAGCAACAGCACGACCGGTGGCGGAATCAGGCATTCAAGTTTGGACAGGAAGCTCATCGGTTAGCTGCTCTCTTGCACAACGACGCGGCTTCTTGCCGAAAACATTCGCCCGCGATGCTCCAGTTTTGCTGTCGTGGGTTCGGACCTCGTCCGAACGCTCCTGCCCATGCTCCCCGGCCCCTGCGCTTCGCTCCCCTCTCCCATGCTTTCGGAGAGAGGGGCAGGGGAAGAGGGCGCTCTTATTCTCTCAAGCAAATGCGACCCGATGCCCCATGCTCTGCTGTCGCCGCAGCACCACACCCGCGATGCTCCAACCGCCACAAAGCGCCCACCGCCACAAAGCGCCCACCCCCCCGCCCGAGGTAGCGCGGTTCTGTGCGCGCGCAGAATCCGATGCGCGCGAGGAAACATTCGCGCCAGCGGCCGCGTGCGTCGACGAAGCGAGAACTGCGCTAATTTGGAGTGCGGCGCTCCGCGCCGCTTTGGATGCCTTTGGCCTGCGAGTGCAGAGAGACCTTCTGGCGAACGCACACCCGCTAGCCAGCCTTACGACTTTGCAAGTCAACGACACTCGCCACACACCAGCGTAGTTTCAAGACGACTCCTCCGAACCCTTTCCCGCAATGAGATCCCGCGACATCGGCATTCTCGCCACCTGCTTCGATCTCGCCGCCAGACTGCCGTTGTGGGGAGTCCTGGCGCTCGCAGTTGTCGCCTTCATCGGCCTCGACCTCCTCGCCCACATCGCCATCCCGAGCGCGGTCGGACCTGGAGAAGCCGGCCCCATAGTGGTCCGCCAGGTGCTGAAGACTGCCGGCGAGATCCTGCGCATCGTGATCCCGTCAGCCCTCATCCTCGGCGCGCTCGTCGCCCATCTTCGCGAACGGAAACGCCGCAAGCTGCTCAACAACTCACGTCCTGGTCCCAGCCGGGTGGTCGACGACGGCGCCGATGAAAATCCGACCTGTCCCCGCTGCGCTTCGCCGATGGTTAAACGCACGGCGAAGTCAGGAGCCCTCGCGGGTCAAGCCTTCTTTGGATGTTCGAGGTATCCGGCCTGCAAGGGGACGGTACCCATCAGGCCGTGACACTGGTGGCACTAATCTTTCCTCGCAACCCAGATCCACCCCTCGCGTTGCGCCTGCTCGAATTGTTCGGCAGTCGGCCCAGTGCACCGCCCCAGAAAGAAATCCGCCGCCGCCAACAAGCACAGCCCGGCATCGAATACATCAACGCGCTGGCTCGAATACCGATCCAATCCTTCGATCAAGCCACGCGACTTGAGGCTAGTTGCCAAAGCAATGCGTTCCTCGCCGTGCTCGGGCTTCTTGTATGGCGCCCGTGCATACCCATGCGCCGTCAAAGTCGCGGCCGGATAGACCTCGATCGCAGCGACGCCCGAGTGCGGCGACTGCCAGGCCAGCGGAATCGGCAGGCCCGACTTCTCCCGCAACTCGCCAATCACGAGCAGCGCTTCATACGCAGCCCGCGCGATTCGATCTGCGCCAATCTCAAGTGGCATCTTTCCGAGCAACTGATGGACCTGGACATCAGTAGCGCGTCGGAAGCAATCGTTCTTGCAGGTGTCCCTCGGCGGCGACCCAGCCCGATGCCCGCCAACGAGTCCCCGAAGCCCGTCCGGCCAACCCAGCGGCGCATCGATCGCGATCAACGCAGCAGGCGCACTGAGCAATGCAGGAACAATCAGGCTATGGATCGGCCCACCCGCATCGCTCAACAAACCTGCCTGCTCGACGCGCACGCAATCGCCCTCGAGCACGCCGATGGCGTAGCCAAACTTCGCGCGATCTGATGCAGCGTCCAAGCCAATGAGGCGCAAGACTCTCTCCCAAGCGATTCAACATTGTTGCCGATCAGCCCAACCGTTCGGAGTATGGTCAAACATTGCATTGCGCAGAGCCAACATGCCCTCGCGTGGACTCATTCTGGTTGCGCTGCTTTCAGTCTCCGGCGCAAAGGCGCAGGACATCGTCGGCCCGCCAGGAAGTAACTTGTTCGGGAAGATTGTCACGATCCTGCCGAACGGCAACTTCGTCGTGACCGATCCTTCGTACGACCCACCCGGGCCAGCGAACTCGGTCGGCGCTGTCTATCTCTATCGCAATAATCGAACCCTCATCAGCCAGCTGACTGGGACAGCGACGGGAGACCGGGTCTCGAGCGAAGGCATCGTCCTGTTGCCGAACGGGAATTTCGTTGTCGTCAGCCCGGAATGGGATAACGGAACAGTCGTCGACGCGGGTGCGGTCACTTTCGTCAATGGCTCAACAGGCCTTTCAGGCACTGTGAGCACGGCGAATTCGCTGGTTGGTTCGAGCGCCGAGGACGAAATTGGGTCAGGCGGCGTTGACGCTCTGACGAACGGAAACTATGTCGTCGCGAGCAATCGGTGGAACCGCAACCAGACCGTCGATGCTGGTGCCGCCACGTGGGCCAGCGGGCTGGTAGGCATCAGCGGAGTAGTCACGGAACAGAATTCTTTGGTCGGCGTCTCCGCCAACGACAATGTAGGCAACCTTGGGAACAACGCTTCAATTAACGGCGTCATACCGCTAACCAATGGCAACTACGTTGTCAGCACAACCGCCTGGGACAACGGCAACATCGTCGACGTCGGGGCGGTGACCTGGGGCGATGGCACCGTCGGGGTCACGGGAGCAGTGAGCGCCAGCAATTCGCTCATTGGCGTAGCTGCGGGCGACGTCATCGGCGGGGCAGAGGGCGGCGGCCAAGGCCAACCAATCGCGCTCGCCAACGGAAACTACGTCGTACCAAGCTCAGCGTGGAACAACGCGCTCGTTTCCAACGCAGGTGCGGCGACCTGGTGTAGCGGAACAGCACCGACAGTCGCGGTGGTTTCAATCGCAAATTCGTTGGTGGGCTCGAATACTAACGATCGAATTGGAGAGTCGATCATCCCGCTCACCAACGGAAACTTTCTGGTCGCCAGTCGACAATGGGATGCCCCCGGGTTCGCGAATGCGGGCGCCCTGACCTGGCGCGACGGATCCAGTAGCTCAGCCGCTACAGTCTCGGCGACTAACTCGCTTGTTGGCATTCGCTCCGACCATCAGGTCGGGTCGGGCGCAGTCGTCGCGTTGACCAACGGCAATTTCGCGTTCCGAGTCAGCGGGATAACGGCGGCTGCGAGCGCAGCGAACATGGGAGCCGCCATTTGGGGCGATGGCTCTATTGGTTTGACCGGACCGGTTTCTTCAGCGACAGGCCTCTCGGGCAGTAGCGCCAACGACTTTGTCGGAGCAGGCATTTTTGCGTTGTCCGATGGAAATTACGTCGTGACCAGCCCTTTCTGGACCAACGCCGGAACCGCCAACGCCGGTGCTGCGACCTGGCGCAACGGCGCAGCGCCGTCCAGTGGCACCGTGAGTACCGCCAATTCGCTCGTCGGTACGAGAGCCAATGACTCCGTCGGCAACTTCGGCGTCACCCCGCTCGCTAACGGGAACTACGTCGTCAAGAGTGGCTATTGGAACAGCCCCACGGTGTCGCGCGTGGGTGCGGTCACGTGGGTCAACAGTGCCGGCACAACTACCGGAATCGTATCTGCGAGCAATTCTCTGGTTGGGTCGACGCTCGACGATAGACTGGGAGAAGGCCACAGCGTCATCGAGCTGACCGACGGAAATTACGTGGCTTTCAGTGGCACTTGGTCAAACGGTAGCGCGGCCCTCGCTGGCGCGGTCACTTGGGGCAGTGGAACCAGCGGGATCAGCGGACCGATCAATGCATCCAACTCATTGGTCGGGACCTCCCCAAATGACCGGGTAGGGAGCTGGTTTGCGCACCCTTTGCCCGGCGGCCGCTACTTCGTCGTGAGCCCGCAATGGAACGAAGCCGCGCCGACTTCAATCTCGGGGGCAGAAACGCTTGGAAGGGCGGGCGGACTGGCGGGAACGATTTCGGCTTCCAACAGCGTCTTGGAGTCGATCAGCGACGTCACGCGCATCGGTACGCCATGGGACCCGATTCATGAGCGGTTTGCGGTGGGGACCGGCGTCGGTGTTTCGTTTGTCTCGTACGAGACGATGAGTTTTGACGGGTTCGAATGACTTTCAGACGACAGGCGAGTGTTGGTCGGATCACAGGCTTGGCGGGGTTTGCGAGGGCGGCATGGACAACGTTGAAATCATTCTTGCGGCGGTACGCACTTTCTTTGCGCGGCAACCAAACGGCGAACTGCGAAAGAGCGGCGTTCCGTCGCTAACCGGCATCGAGATGCCGAGCGTCCACCCTGTGCTTCAGTTGATGTGCGGCGGCCCTGGTTCTCCTTACGACCACGGGCCGCGGGCAGACGCGCTGCGAGGCATCCTCGTGCGCCAGTCAGCAGTGGGGGGAACCACCTACTCGCTGAGTACAAAAGGTGCAGAACTGCTCGGCCTAGACCAGCTCGGCTACGTCGACACAAGCAATCCCCTTGTTGACGTCGAAACCATTGCCGATGTCTTGGTTGAGTTCGACGGCAGGCAGTTCACGTCACTCGAGTTCGTGCATGAATTCGCGCAACAGCGTGCTGAACGTTTCGATGCGTTGATATCCCGCTACGGCCGCGATGATGGCGAACACTATTCGGCTACGTCCCACGTGGCGAACTCACTTGCGAGGTATGCACGTAGGTGGGTTCCAGAGTCGGGATTGCTGCGACTCGTGTTCGACGGCTTTGCGCCAGCGCCGGTAGGAAAGACGTACACAAAGGTTGGACGCTGGCGGTGTGGAGAACCGAACGATGAGTTGATCGCTGATTTCAGGGCGATCCTTGGATCGCCGGAGGTGACCGAGACCGAGCGTAGTCAGCTCCTTAGAGCACGCATCGGCCAAGGTCGCTTTCGCCAGAGTTTGCTGGACTATTGGCGCTCTACATGCCCCGTTACCGGCTGCTGCGACGCACGCGTGCTCATCGCGTCACACATCAAGCGTTGGTGTGATAGCGACAATCGAGAACGCCTCGATCCGTTCAACGGGCTTCTTCTGACGCCGAATGTGGACCGGCTGTTCGATCAGCATCTACTTTCCTTTAGCGACACGGGAAGTTTGCTGTTATCCGCACGCATCAGACCGTTGCTGCTAGCGGAGCTCGGCCTGAAAATGGAGGCTTCGATCTCGCTTGACGCTCGACATCATCCTTATCTTTTCGCTCACCGCGCGCGAATGTTTATGCTCGATGATGGCTGGCGAGGAGAGTCGTAGGGTGGTTCCGATTGTTCCTCGCTGAAAAGTGCGCGAGTCTCCCGCAACTGAGGGCAGGAAGGGTTCGCATGGCGCATCACACTTGGATGGTTCGGGCCGGCGAAGCGGGATGGCGATTTGAGGATTTCGAGCGCCAATCTGCGGTGACGATCGGTTGGATGGAGATGAATGATCTAACGCCGTTTCGTACGCGCGACGACTTTGTGCGGCAAGTCGAGCGCTCGTACCCAGACGCAAAGAAGGGATGGATTCCGGGTGCGGCAGGCCAGGTCTTTCGCTTCGTCCGGGAGATCAAGGTGGGCGATAGCGTGGTTACCTACAACCCATCCGAGCGCGCATATCTGGTCGGCCGAGTGACTTGGGAGTACCAGTACCTGCCTGGCCAATCAGTAGACCAGCCGCACCTACGCACCGTCGAATGGCGCGGGCGGGTTGATCGCGATCGGCTGTCCGTGGCAACGCGCAATAGCCTTGGGGCAATCTCGACGTTGTTCCTTATCCCTGTGGAGGCTGCATCTGAGATTGAGCGGTTGCTGAGTACCGCTTCCCAGCCAACACCAGTCGCAACCGATGTGATCGCACACCAGCAGGTGGCGGACCTCTACAAAGATCAACTGGACCGATCCCTTGAGTTCATAAAGGACCGGGTCAACGCTCTCGACTGGAGCGATATGCAGGAATTGGTTGCAGGCGTACTCCGTGCCATGGGCTACAAGACCCGGGTGTCGCCAAGTGGGTCGGACCGCGGCAAGGATATCGTCGCGTCACCGGACGGGCTGGGCTTCGAGGACCCGCGCATCGTGGTCGAAGTCAAACATCGACAAGCAACAATGGGCTCGCAGGAGATCCGGAGTTTCCTCGGTGGTCGCCACGATAACGACAAGGGCCTGTACGTCAGCACCGGTGGTTTCTCAAGAGAAGCGCGCTACGAGGCCGAACGCGCGCGAATTCCTGTGACACTGATGGACCTTAACGATCTTGTGAAACTGTTGGTGGAGCACTACGAGCGTCTGGATGTCGATACTCAGCGGCTGGTGCCACTTAGAAAACTGTACTGGCCGGCTTGAGATAGCGCGACCGAGCGTCGCTACTTTTCGATACCCGCCGCGGAAAACACTCGAAATTGTGAGTGCCGGAACGAATTGAATTTCAGGCCAACCGTCTTATCAATTGGGCGTCCACGAAGCCCGGCCGCGTCGAGACTCGCCGACACCAGCGGAACCTTCAGGAGCCCACCCTCTAGGCGTTCTGCTTGAGCCAACCTCGCCTGATCAATAGCCGCGCTAGCAATGATGGATTGCCGCCCAGGACCGCCGGTTACCGCGACTAGTAGCGCTGGTGATGTCGTTGGTTCCGCGACCCACCCTCCGACGCGGTTTGCCACTTGCCACCAAGCTTCGATTCGACTCTGAATCTCTGAGTCTGACGGCGGCGTCGCAAGATCATAGCCCCGGCGGGACTCTTCCCCGACAAAGTCCTTTTGACCAACATAGACGAACAAGAGCTTCCCCGTCTCCGCGGCAATCGCCTTAAGGTCGTCACTGAAGAGCGGATGAAAGGTGCGGTCGGCGAACTCTAGCGGTACGCCATAAGGCCGGAACCGAAAGCGACTCGCTCCCTTGTGCACGTTGAAAAACGCATGACTGAGGGCTGTCGCGGGTAGGCAGGCCGAGATCAGCGCTGTCTCAATCGCATCCGCCATAGCCTTCGAATCCAGTGGCCCGATGATCTCGACCCTATGTTGGCCTTTCTGCTCTTCGAGCCATTTGGCGAGCCCCGCGTTGTGCGTACCCGCTTCGTGGCTGCCGGGGCGCAAAGCCTCTCGACCTTGACCGAAGTAAACCGGGTTGCCGCGGCCGTCGCGATAAACGTAAACATAGTGTTCGTCAGCAGGCACATCCATGATCATTTCGCACCTTGGTTGACGTGGATTCCCGAGACTACAGTTGCTCGCTTCATACTGTGCGACAGGTTGTTGCGCACATGGACTTATAGCTGCCACCCGAGCGAGCCCAGCTCCTCTCGCGCCGTGTAGAGTCAGCTTGGAAATCATCGTTGCGCTTGCTGCTCAACCATCCACACACCAACACCGAGCGAAACTTGCCCGCCTACACGCCAGTCCAGCTCTGCTACTTCGCCCATTGGCTCACGCGTCAGGGTCCTGCCGGAGCGTCGCTATTGGCGACTGCTGCACAGTCGCGCGTCGATCTGAATCCGCACCAAGTTGAAGCAGCGTTGTTCGCGCTACGCGGGACCGAGCGCAGCAGCGCGTTCTCCCGCGGCGTTCTGCTCGCTGACGAAGTTGGACTCGGCAAGACCATCGAGGCCGGGCTCGTCCTCGCTCAGCACTGGGCCGCCCGCAAGCGTCGACTGCTGCTCGTCGTTCCCGCCAGCCTGCGCAAGCAATGGCAGTCGGAGTTGATCGACAAATTCCTGCTCGACAGCGAGGTCGTGGACGCGCAGACCGCGAAAGCGCACGCGGGCAATCCGTTCGAGCGCGCCGCCATTGTCATCGTGAGCTACGAGTACGCAGCCTCTCGCGCTGAAGCCCTTGCCGCGGTCGACTGGAACCTGGTGGTTTTCGACGAAGCCCATAGGCTGCGCAGCCTGCATCGTGGTGGCAAGCGCGCCGAGAGGTTGCTGGCGGCGCTCGGCGAGCGCCAGAAGATATTGCTAACGGCGACACCGTTCCAAAACTCGTTGATCGAGCTGTGGTCGCTGGTGCACTTCATCGACAAAGACTATTTCGGCGACCAGAAATCGTTCGAGCTGCAGTACCGCGGCAGGAATGTCCCGCCTGAGAAACTGGCCGAATTGTCGAAGCGGATGCGACCGATCTCGCAACGGATGTTGCGCCGCCAGATCGCCGCCGACGGACAGATCAGCTTCACTCGCCGCTACGCCATTACGCTCGACTTTTCGCCGCAGCCCGACGAGGAAAGGCTCTACCACGCTGTTTCAGATTGGCTGCAGAACCTGGAGTCGGTCAGCTTTCCTGCTCGGGCGCGCCATCTGGTCACGCTGGTGCTGCGCAAGATCCTCGCGTCCAGCAGCTTCGCGATCGGCGACACCATCGACAACGTTATTCAACGACTGCGCCAGCAGCAGACCATCGCCTTCGACGACCTTGAGCAAATCGAAAACCGCGAAGATCTGAACGAGGGTGATGACGCAGTCGCGCCGGAACGCATCGTGGACGCCAAGAAGCTGGCCGCGGAGCTGGTCCTGCTCGAAGGCCACCGGGATCTCGCGCGGCGCATCGAAACCAATGCCAAAGGCGATGCGCTGCTGATCGCGCTCAGCCGCGCCTTTGCGCAAAACGAAGCGCTGGCCGGATCGGCGCGCAAGGCGGTCGTATTCACCGAGTCCGTGCGCACGCAAAAGTACCTGAAGGAATGGCTGGAAGCGAACGGCTACGCCGGCAAGGTCGTGCTGATGAACGGACAGAACACCGATCCGTCGTCCAAGGCGATCTACCAGCGTTGGCTCGCTCGTCATCGCGACACGGCCCAGATCTCGGGCAGCAAAACGGCCGACATGAAAGCGGCGATCGTCGAAGCATTCCGCGATGACGCTGAGATCTTGATTGCCACCGAGTCCGGCGCCGAAGGCATCAACCTGCAGTTTTGCCAGATTCTGGTGAACTACGATCTGCCCTGGAACCCGCAGCGCATCGAGCAACGCATCGGCCGCGTGCACCGCTACGGCCAGAAGTGCGACGTCATCGTCGTCAATTTCGTGAACACCAAGAATCAGGTCGACAAGCTGGTCTACGACATTCTGTCGGTGAAGCTGAGGTTGTTCGAAGGCGTGTTCGGCGCAAGCGACGAAGTGCTCGGTGCGATCGAGGCCGGCATCGATCTGGAACGGCGCATCAACGACATTCTGTCGGTGCGGCGCGGCGAGGACGAGGTCCAGGCGGAATTCGCGCAGTTGCAATCTGAGCTCGACGATATGCTCCGCGCAACTGAAGCGCGCACCCGGGAGCAGGTGCTTGCGCACTTCGACGAAGAGGTGAAGCGGCTGCTGCGCATGCGCCGCGAAGCGACGACGATTGGCCTCAGTGATCGCGAAATGGTGTGGCAGGCTTTCGCGGCCGGCGCCTTGGGCGCGATCGAACGCGAGGCAGGCGGCGGCACCTTGCTTGAGATCGACTCGACCTCATATGCCTTGCGCTGGCAGCTCGCGGAGCAGGTGAACGCGGCGTTGGTGCGCGAGCAGGACGAGCCGTTTGCGGCGGCCTTGGCGCACTGGCAAGCCTGCCCCGAGCAGCGTGTAGGCTTGCGGCTCTCGTACGCCGCTCTGCGCCACACACTGAGCGCACTCGCACCCTGGATCGGGTCCCGCGGCATGCTCGTCTGCCGCTGGCTGCGCACGCAGGATTTCGACGCCGGCGACTATTTGCTGGTGGCCGCATGCACCGACGAGGGGCGCCCGCTAGATCCCGACGTCGCCGCCAGACTTCTGCTCGTCCCGGCAACTGAATGCGCGCTTCGCGGCGAAGCGGAAAAGGACGTACAGACGTGGGCGACAGTCATCGAGTCGCGCCAGCTCGGCGAGCTCGATGCGCGCAATCGCCGCTGGTTCGAACAGGAGAGCGAGCGCCTGGATCGTTGGGGCGACGACCAGAATGCGTCACGCGAGGCCAAGGTTAAAGAGCTGGATCGCGAGATCAAGGAACTGCGAAAAGAAATGCGCGCGGTTGAGGTGTTCGACCAGCGCGTGGCCATTAAGCGGGAGATTGCAAAGGTGGAGGGCAAACGCGACGAGGCGATGATGGAGTTCTATGCCGCCAAGAAGGCGATCACCCAACAGGTCGATGCCATGATCGAGCAAGCGGTCGCGCGGCTAGCAACCAAGCCGGAGCGGCATGACCTCTTCACGATCGAATGGGAGTTGACCGATGAGTGAGTTGCGGCGAGCCCAGATGCTGCGTGAAGTCCTGGGTGCTGTCCGGCTGGGCGAGGATTCGGGCTATGACTTCAAAGAAGTCGATGCCGGGCCACGGCCGTTCGCTCGCACCGACGCCGTCGCAGATGATCTGTGCGCTTTTGCAAATGCACGGGGCGGCCGGATCGTGCTCGGTGTCTCAGACGCCCATCCCCGCGTCGTCAAAGGCATCGCGCTCCAAGACTTGGACCTCATCGAGCAGATCGTGCGCGAGATCGCGCGCGACAAGGTTGAGCCATTGGTCTCGATCGATACCTGGCGGCTCGAAGTCCCCAATGGTGCAGGCGAGATGCGTGCGGTGCTCGTTGTCGACATCCCTCGCTCGTTGTTTGTACATCAGTCGCCCGGCGGTTACCGGAAACGCTTCGGTGCCAGCCAGCGCGAGATGACCACCGAAGAACTGCAGCGCCTGCTGCAATCGCGCAGCCAGACCCGCAGCATCAGCTTCGACGAATTTCCGGTCGCCGGAACTGGCGTCGCCGATCTCGATCTGTCGCTCGCCGCTCGCTTTGCCCGCGACGGCCGCACCGATGATGCGACCTTGCGCAAGCTGCATTTGCTAGTGCGTAACGAGGACGGCTTGGACGAACTGTCGGTTGGTGCGGTGCTGCTGTGCACGCCCGCACCGCACGAGCGCTTCCCTGGCGCCTTTATCCAATGCGTCCAATATCCGACGGTCGAGCGCAGCGCCGGCGGACAGCTCGACGCCTTCGATGCGACGGGTCCGCTCGACCGTCAGATCGATGCCGCCCATGCCTGGGTGCAGCGCCGCACGACCGTGATGGCTAGCAAACTGCCCTGGCGCGTCGAATATCGCGCCTACGACGCGCTGGCGCTGTTCGAGGCGATCGTCAACGCGGTCGTACACCGCGACTATTCGATCCGCGGCAGCCATATTCGGCTGCACCTATTTCCGAATCGCCTGGAGCTGTATTCGCCCGGTGCGCTCGCCAATACGCTCAACGTCGAGGCGCTCGAGGATCGGCAATACGTCCGCAACACGCTGATCGCATCGCTGCTCGGCCGACTCGGCGTGCGCGACACGCCAGACGCCGCGCCAAGGCACTATCTCGAACGCCGTGGCGACGGCGTGCCGATCATCTACGAGCGCAGCGAACGCCTGTCGGGCGTGCGCCCGGTGTACGAGCTGATCGCCGACTCCGAGTTGAAACTCACCATCTACGCCCAGCTACCCGTCGAGGACGTCGCCGCGCATGAATAGCCGTAATCGGCTGGAACTGACCTGGATCGGCAAAGACCAGCACCCACGCCTGGAACCGCGCATTCTGATCGAAGACCCGGCGATGAGTTATCACGCGCCGTATCGGGTGACCGACCACGACATTTTCGACAACCTGTTGATCCAGGGCGATAACCTGCTGGCGCTTAAGGCACTGGAGGCGGAATACGCGGGAAAGGTGAAATGCATCTTTATCGATCCGCCGTACAACACCGGGAGCGCGTTTGAGCATTACGAAGATGGACTGGAGCATTCCTTATGGCTGTCGATGATGCGAGACCGCCTGGAGATGCTACGAACCTTATTAGCGGACGACGGGTCAATCTGGATAACTATTGACGATAACGAATGTCATTATCTGAAAGTATTGTGTGATGAGATTTTTGGAAGGGCGAATTTTATTGCCTCTATTGCTTGGCAAAAAGCATTCGCGAAGAAGAACAAGGCACTGATCTCTGGAAGTCATGATCACTTGTTAGTTTTTGCAAAGAACTCTTCCTCGTGGAAGCGAAACTTATTGCCTCGTGCCGGCAACGCGCTTTCCGCATATAAGAACCTCGATGGTGACCTGCGAGGACCGTGGCAAAGTGTTTCGTATTCCGTTCAATCGGAGGATGCTACGAAGCGCGCGGCGTATCGATATCCTATCCGGTTGCCATCGGGGCGAGATGTGTTGCCCCCGCCAGGACGGCATTGGAATGGATTGCCTGCGCGAACCGCCGAGATGCTGGCAGCGAATCGATTATGGTTTGGAAATGATGGCGATAGTCCACCAAGAATCAAGTCTTTCCTGTCGGAAGTGCAAGATGGAATCGTCCCAGATACATGGTGGCCGCATGAGGACGCGGGATCAAATCAGGATTCCAAGAAGGAGATGCTAGATATATTCGACGCGCAAGAGCCGTTTGGTACACCAAAGCCGGAAAAGCTGCTTTATCGGGTTGTTGCTATCGCAAGCAATCCTGGCGACTTGATACTTGATTCCTTCGCAGGGTCGGGAACAACCGGCGCAGTTGCTCACAAAATGGGCCGCCGTTGGATCATGGTTGAGCTTGGTGGGCATGCGAAAACCCATATCGCTGCGCGCTTACGAAAAGTAGTCGACAGAACCGATCTAGGCGGAGTGACGCCGGTGTCGGGCTGGACTGGCGGAGGCGGATTCCGTTTCATGCGCCTCGCCCCTTCCCTGATGCAAAAGAACGCCTTCGGCCACTGGGTGATCAGCCGCGACTACAACCCGGAGATGCTGGCCGAAGCGGTCTGCAAGCACCTCGGCTTCAAGTACGCACCGAAGCCCGAGCACTGGTGGATGATGGGCCATTCCACCGAGCGCGATTTCATCTGTGTCACCACGGCTTCGCTGACCCACGAGGAATTGCGGGTAATCAGCGAGGAGGTGGGCACCGAGCGCACGTTGCTGCTGTGCTGCAAGGCCTTCCTGACCAAGGCCAAGGACGCATTCGAAAACCTGACGATCACCAAGATCCCCGATGCGATCCTGAATCGCTGTGAGTGGGGACAGGACGATTACAGCCTGCGCGTGGCAAACCTGCCCGCAGCGCCGGATGCCGTTATTCCGGCCTCGCCTGTTCCGGTTCCGAAGCCCGTCGCCATGAAAGCGAAGTCCGCGCCCGCAACACCAGACCTGTTCGGCGACGGAGAGAACGCATGAACGCGGTCCGTGAGATCAGCCAGCGCCTGTCGCTGCGGCCGCCGCTCGAAGAATCGCTGCGCCTGCTGGCGGGCCTGATCGAGGACGGCTTGCTGCCACTCGACCGGTCGGCGGACGTCGCGACCATCCTTGAAAGCGTGCGCACCCGGCTGCCTTCCGTCACGAGCTTTGAGCGCGCCTTCCCCTCGCTGTGTTTCGCCCTGGCGACCGGTGTTGGCAAGACCCGGCTGATGGCGGCGATGATGACCTGGCTGTATCGCACCGGCCGCAGCCGCGACTTTGTGGTGCTGGCGCCGAATCTGACGATCTACGAAAAGCTGAAGCACGACTTCGATCCGGCGTCCGACAAGTACCTGTTCCGTGGGCTGTCCGACTTTGCGGTGCAGCCACCCCTTTTGATCCACGGCGAGAACTGGTCGACCGGCACCGACGTGCGGCTCGATGACGCCGCGCCGATGACCGTGCCGGGCCAGTTGCTGCCGCAGTCGTCGCCCGTCATCCGCATCTTCAACATCGCCAAGTTCTTGAGCCGCGGTCGCGGCGTCGAGAGCAAGGAGGTGTCGAAGACCCGCAAACTGAGTGAGTACCTCGGCACCAGTTACTTCGACTACCTCGCGAGCCGGCCGAACTTGGTGTTGTTCATGGACGAGGCGCATCGCTATCGCGCCGATGCCGGTGCGAAAAGCATCGATGAGCTGAAGCCGGTGCTCGGCATCGAGCTGACCGCGACCGCCAAAGCCACCGGCGCCGCCACCCAGGAATTCAAGAACATCGCCTTCCGCTTCCCGCTCGCGCGAGCGCTGGAAGCGGGCTACGTCAAGGCGCCGACTGTCGCCACGCGCAAGGACTTCGACGCACGAGCGTACAAGGACGACGGTGAGGAGCTGGAGCGGATCAAGCTGGAAGACGGCGTGCACGTCCACGAAGCCGTGAAGCTGGCACTCGTCAACTACGCGCAGACGACCGGCGCACCGCTCGTGCACCCCTTCATGCTGGTGGTCGCCAGGGATATTGAGCACGCCAAGCGCGTACGTTCCTTGATCGAGGGGGATAAATTCTTTGATGGGCGTTACGCCGGGCGCGTGATCGAGATCCATTCGAAAACCTCGGCGACTGAAAGCGACGAAAACACAGCGAAACTGCTGCGCATCGAACACGATGCGGCGGTCGACATTGTCGTCCACGTCAACAAGTTGCAGGAAGGCTGGGACGTCACCAATCTATTCACGATCGTCCCGCTGCGCGCATCGGCAGCGGAAATCCTGACCGAGCAAACCATCGGCCGCGGCTTGCGCCTGCCCTTCAGCCAGCGCACCGGCGACCCGACACTCGACCGTCTCACAATCATCGCCCACGACAAATTCAAGGAAATCATCGACAAGGCCAACGAGCCCGATTCCCTGATCCGCGACAAGATCGAAATCGGACCCGGTGCCGATGTCGAACCAACGCTGCCGAAGCAGGTAACCTCGATCCCGACCTATCAATATCGGTTGCTGCAACCCGTGCCCGGCCAAGTGCAAGACGCAGCGGCGCCGCAACTGCCGCCGCTGAGCCTGCAGATGCTTGAGACCGTCCGCGAAGCGATGGACCAGGAAGGCATGCGCACGCCAGCCATGTCGGCGCTGAGGGACGACCGCAGGATCGATACAATGGCCGCGCGCATCACGGCCCGCCTCGACCTCCCGGCCGCCAATGCTGCTGCACCCCCCGCCGACATCGTGCGTGCGCAGGTCAAGCAAGTGGTCGAAGCGATGATCGATCGGTCCATCGACGTGCCGACGATCACCTTGCTGCCGTCCTCGGGGCGGCATTTCCGCTACGAGCCGTTCCAATTGCAGCATCTCGACCAGATCAACTTTCAACCGGCTACCGCGGACATCTTGCTGCACGACCTGCACAAGCACGATCAGGCCCTTTTAGTAACCGGCGGCACCGTTCACCGCGAATCGGACCCCGCAAATTACCTCGTCGCATTGTTGATGGCGCGCGAGCAGATCGACTACGACAGCCACGCTGAGATCCTGCACGATCTCGCCAACCAGGTCGTCACGCGGCTGCGTTCCTATCTGCCCGACGAAGACGCCGTCCACAGAGTGCTGCAGCATCAGCGCCGAGCGCTCGACGAGAAGATTTGGAAGCAGCTCGAAAAGCACCGCGTCGAAGCCCCGGTAACCTACAAAGTGCAGATCACCCGCGGCTTCACTGTGTTGCGCCCGCGCCCACTCAACTGCGTCGACGGGTTGGTCCATCCCTTCACCGAACCCGTTCCCGCCGGCGCGCACATCCGCCAGCTGGTGTTCGGCGGATTCTCCAAGTGCTGCTTCGACACCCAGAAATTCGATTCCAAAGTCGGCGAATACGAACTGGTCCGGGTCCTCGAACGAGACGATGCCGTGCAGAAGTGGATCAAGCCGGGGCGTAACCAGTTCGTCATCGAATACAACCACGGCAAGCGCTACGAACCCGATTTCGTCGTAGAGACCGCGGCCGAGCGCCTGATCATCGAGCTGAAGAGTGAGGGCTGGACCGGCGATGCAGAAGTCGAGGCGAAGGCCGCTGCTGCCGCCGAATGGTGCAAGCACGCCACGACAGTCTGCGTCGAGCACGGCGGCAAGCCGTGGACATACTTGCTAATTCCGCACAACGCTTTCGGCCCACAGTCCACCTTTGGCGCCCTGCAAGCAGCGTACATGCGGCGCTGATGATTCTGGGCCGCGCATCCCCCGAATAGGATGCGGATTCTCTCTTCCGCGCGGCTCTCAATCGCTTGAGCGCGCCCGTCGTGTTGGCAGCGAGCGAGTGACCAAACGGGAGAGTTTGTGGAAGCCATCATCCTCTGCGGCATCCAAGCCTCCGGCAAGTCGACCTTCGCTCGCGCGCGCTGGTATGAGTCGCACGTCCGCATCAATCTCGACATGCTCAAGACGCGGAATCGCGAGGACATCGTTCTGTTTGCGTGTTTGGCAGGAAAGACGCCGGTTGTGATTGACAACACGAATCCGACGCGGGCGCAGCGGGAGCGCTATCTGAAGCTGGCGCGGGCGGCGGGGTATGAGTCGGTGGTGTTGTATTTCTTCGAGACGACGGTGGATGCGGCGCTGACGCGGAATGCGCTGCGGCCGGAGCGTAATCGGGTGTTGGAGTTGGCGATTCGCGGGACGGCGGGCAAGCTCGAGACGCCGTCGTTGGACGAGGGTTGGGATCGGTTGATGATCGTTTCGATGTTGGCTGAAGGCGGTTCGAGACCAGGGACGCGACATGAAATTCGATGAGCTCGACAAGAGCATGCGGGTGTACGAGACGACCAATGACCTGTGCGTGTTGCCCGGGTTGTACATGGTCGCGCGGGTGGATGGCCGCGGGTTTACGCGGCTGACGCGGGAGCTGCATCCGTTCGAGGCGCCATATGACGAGCGCTTTCGCGACCACATGGTGGCGACGATGTCGCACCTGATGGACTGCGGCTTTCATGCGCTGCTCGGCTACACGCAGAGCGATGAGATCTCGATATTGCTGGATCGCGATGACACGGCATTCGCGCGCAAGTTGCGCAAGCTGATATCGATCCTGGCGGGCGAGGCGAGCGCGCTGTTTACATCGCGGCTGGGTGCGCCAGCGGTCTTCGACTGTCGCATTTCGACGTTGCCGTCGGAGCGGCATGTCGTCGAGTACTTCCGCTGGCGCCAGGAGGACGCGGCGCGCAATGCGCTCAACAGTCATTGCTATTGGTGGCTTCGGAAGTCGGGTGCAGATGCCGCTGCCGCGACGAAGCAGCTGCGTGGCCTGACGACGGCTGCGAAGAACGAGTTTTTGTTTCAAGCGGGGATCAACTTCAACGAACTGCCGAACTGGCAGAAGCGTGGGGTTGGGGTGACCTGGAAGGAGTTCGAGATGGAGGGCCGCAATCCGGTCACTGGCGAGGTGACGAGCGCGGTCCGGCGCCGGCTGCAGGTCGACTTCGAGTTGCCGATGAAGGAGAAGTTCGAGGAGTTTGTTGCGGGGACGATGCTGCGCGAGTGAGCCCAGAAGGCGTGCGCGTTCCGCTCGAGGAGCGCCCCGCCGATTGACCAGATCGTATGCTCAAGACCTCTCTGGGCGTGAGCGAATCGATGGACGATTGGGTCGAAGCCGTCTCGAACGCGCAAGTCCGCGCACCCGCGGTCAATCCAGATTGGTCGCGAAGGCAGCTCGGCCTTGTGGTGATCGTGATTGCACTGCTCGCGCCGTTCTACGGCTACTTCGTGTGGACTCAGCTGGCTAAAGCTGAGCTGCGGGCGATGGAGCGGGAGGCGGTGCAGGCGGCGGAGGTGGTGTCGGCGCAGGTTCGCGCGGAGGGGATTGCGGCGGCTGAGCGCGCGCGGAAGTCATTCGAGTCTGGGGCTGCGCAGGATCTGCGGCGGCGCGTGGCGGCGGTGCGGGTGGTCGGGGCGATTGAAGGGGATCCGGCGGTGGTTATCGTCGATCGCCTGCCGATCGAGGGCGCGGCGGAGGCGGCGGAGGTGATCTGCGCTCAGAGTGTGCATTGGTTGCGGCGCGCGACGGGTGGATCGACGTTGCGGGTGCAGCGTGACAATGGCAAGCAGCCGGCAACGGATGCGGGGGTGGTGGTTTGTCGTTGACTGACGGGGTTGGGTAGCGCGCTGCGGCGTTTCCACAACGTTTGGGATGGTTCGGTGAAGTGTCGCGTTGGATCGGTGAACCAGCGATTGGGTTTTTTGAACCGACGGGATGGGTGCGACTAGCATCGCGACCGTGGCCGCACCCACAGCGGTACCAATAGACAAGTGTCGTGATGGTTCTCCGAACCGATGAAATGGTTGCGCGAAGCATGTTGAGGGTTTCGGGAAGGCGTCGAATGGTTCGGCCTGGCTTTGAGTGGGATCCTGGGAACCAACTCGTGGGTTCCCGGAACGATAACCAGGGTTCCGGGATCGGAGGCGAAGGTTTCGCGAACCGAAGTGGAGGTTCTTGCAACCAACGCGGAGGTTTCGCGAACCGGGGCGGAGGTTCGGGGAGGAGTGGTAGGGGATTTGCGAGGCGAGGTGACGGATTCGGGAGGCGTGGGAGAGGTTGCGCGATCGGAGGCGGCGGTTTCCTAAAGTGCGGAAGAGGTTTGCGTGGTTGGCGGTGGCGTTGGGCGGGGAGTGGAAAAGGTTTGGCGGCTGAGGTCGGGGGTTCGAGAGAGCGTGTTGCCTCCGTAGTGAGACGCGGCCGCCGGCGCGATCGAATTTTCGCGATGTGCCGCCATCTTGCGCGCTCGGAGCCGCGCAACTTCAGGCGGGGAGTTGCGTCTTCGTTGATCGACGCGGCGCTGGCGCGATCGGCGATTCGCGAGAGCCAAGTGGTTCGCGCGCTCAGGGCCACGCTACGTGCGCCCGCACGAACCGTCCGAAGTCGCTCTCACATGGCGGACTACATCGTAGACCCGAGCGCTCTTACGATCTTCTGCAGGTGGCGGGCCTGGGTGATGGCGTCGTCGAGTGCGTTGTGGTGGGTGCCGCTGCGTTCGAGCTCGATATCGGGCCGCAAGCCCTTGAGCGTGCGGTAGCAGCGGTTGTTGCGGTACGGCCACGCCGGCTTGATGCGGTAGGCCTCCATGAAGCTCAGCAGCACCTGGTTGTCGAAGTCAGAGCCGTTGCCCCAGATCAGGGGACCGTCGTCGGCGGTGGCGTTGGCCTGCACCAGGCTGTTGAAGGCGGTGAGCGCGGTGGCGGGATCGAAGCGCGTGCGGCCGCGGGCGAACAGGGATCGCGCGTCTTCGCCTTGCTGCATCCACCAGGTCACCGTCTGCGTGCTGACCGTGCGGCGGGCGCGTTGCTGGTCGCGGATGTCGATCTCTGCGTAGAGGAAGTTCGCGGGGTTGAGCTCGCGGTCGATGGCGTGATCGGTGCCGCATTCGAAGGCGACCGCGCCAATGGAGAGGACGACCGCGGTGTGGGCGGTGTCGAGGGTTTCGAGGTCGACCATGATGTGGCGCATGGGGGGAGTGTATCGCGGCGGATGCGCGGGACGATGCGGGGCGCGCCACCGATGAAAGCGTCAAGTAGCCCGCGTGCGCGGGCAACATGACCTACGGAAGCTATGACCGCTTCTTGAGGCGCACTTTCCTCCATCTCCCGACGAACGGTCTTTTCAGTCTCAGGATATGAGACTGGCGAATCCCAGTATCACTTCCGTGCCGGCAGTCGGCACTTCGGGGCGGCAAGGGCCGGTCCGGAATCCTTGGGAAAGAGAGAGAAAACTATGAAACAGAATCTTGCTACGTTGAACCTCACTGTTGCTCAGATCACCGCGGTGGATGCGGCTCTGTCGACGTTGGAAACCGAACTCTCCGGCCTGGTGGCGCTTGCGCCGGGTATGAAGCGGCGGTCGATGCAGTTGGGTGACAAGTCTGAGTCGTTCTGCCGTCAGGCTTTGCGGGTGCTGGGTGAGAACCCGCAGGTGGTTCCGCCGAATATCGATGTCGCGGAGGCGGTGCGTGATCTCGAGGCTCGCGATCAGTTGAAGCCTCGTTTGATCCGGTTGTCGCGTCTGGTGTCGAAGATGGAAGACACGGAATTCGCGCTTGGCAGTGATGCCATGACGGTTGCGAGCCAGGGTTATGCCTTGCTCAAGGTGGTGGGTCGTTCGGAAGGTCTGGATGGCCTCCGCAAGGATCTTGGGAGTCGGTTCACGAAGCCCCGCCGAGTGGCGGCTGAGGAGAAAGCCGCCGCATAGCCGGCTGTTCCTTGATGTAGAGAAAAGGCCGCCTGGGGGCGGCTTTTTCATTTGTGGGGTGCGTCTCGGGGCGAGGCTGCCTTACGCTGTCAATCGCGATCGTCGTAATCGTCGTCGGCGCCATAGATTTGATCGTTGTAATCGCCGTCGCGCTCGGCATCGCGCCAATCTGCACGTCGAACGTAGTCGCGTTCACGCTCGTTCTCGCGGAGCGCTTGATCGCGCCAGCGTTCCTCGTCGGATCTTGCGAGTTCTTCCCGCGCTTTCCGCTCTTCCTTGGCGCGTTCGCGCTCGCGCTTGGCTTGCTCACGCCGGAATTCCTCGTCGGCTTTCGCCAGTTCATGGTGGGCCTTTTGCTGCTCTTTGAGGCGCTCATGCTCGCGTTTGTCGCGTTCCTTTCGCTCCTCGTCGGCGTGCTTCCTGGCTTCCTTGCGATCCTTGTCGTGCTCCTTCTGGGCTTCACGACGATCCTTCTCCCGGTCCTTCCAATCGTCGCGCTTGTCGGCGGCGGCGCTTGAAGAAAACGAGAGGATCAAGATCAAAGCGCAGAGACGTTTCATGGCGGCCTTTCCTCGGATTCATTGGGCGATGGTGCGTGACGCACGCTGAACCTAAAGGTCGTCGCTGGGGGCGAAAGACGACGTGAGGACGCGAAGTGCGTGCGCTCGCGAATGCGGCCGCCGGCTTCCGGGGGCCCGTGCTCCTTGCACCATCGGGCATGAAACCAAACTCCAAACTCAGCAAGTTTCTCAGCCTCATCCTTCGTCATCAGCCCGAAGTCGTGGGCGTGGACCTGGATGCGCAAGGGTGGGTTGCAATCGACGATCTGATCGACAAATGCCGCCAAGCTGGGACCCATTCACGCGCGAGGAATTGCTGCACGTCGTCGAGTCGAATGACAAGAAGCGCTTTACCGTGTCGGACGATGGCTTGCGCATCCGCGCTGCTCAGGCCGGCGCTGATCGCTTTGTAGCCCGGGTAAGCCGAAGGCGCACCCGGGGACCCGTTCGCGGGCCACCCCTGGGTGCGCTGCGCTTACCTGGGCTACGAAGCGGTTCGACACACGGCGGACTCTTGCTACGTTGCGAGACGCGGCGCTGGCGCGATCGATGGGGGCGAAACCGGGGACATCGGGCGCGCTCAGTGCCACGCTACTTCGGGCGGGCGCTGAGCGCTTTGTAGCCCGGGTAAGTCAAAGGCGCACCCGGGGAACAGTTCGCGAGCCACCGCGGGTGCGCTGCGCTACGCGGGTTTCAAAATCACGCTCAACAGTCCTTCGGAATCGGCACCCCGTGTTCCGGTCGGATCTTGACGCGCTCCGTGCGGTTGGCGAGCTCGCGGACGTAGGCGTCGGTGAAGACGAGCGCGCAGGCGCGGGAGAGGTGGGATTCCTCGGGGACTTTGAGGCCCTGCATGGTGGCGAAGTCTTCGTAGTGGATGCCTTCCACTTTCGCGGCGGCGAGCAACGGATCCCAGAAGCGCGTCCGCGCGAAGCCTATGCGTTCGCCCTCGCGCAGGGCGCCGTCGGAGGGCGGGCGCAGGAAGATGACGTCACCGCCACGGGCACGGATTTTTTCGACGGCGATACGCGTGGTTTCCTGGGTCATCTGGATGATCGCGTCGGGCACCGGCGGGCCCTTGTGGCTAAGCCAGACAGCAATGGCGTGCTGGCGCAGGCGCTCATCAGTTTCGATGCGCGGCCACATCCAGGTCTGGCGCTCGGGCCCGACGGATTGGATCTTCCAGACGTCGAGATACGGGCCGCGCGGTCCGGTTCGCCAACCAGTGTCGAGGCGGTGGATCAGGTTGCTTAGGCGGTAGCTGTCGTCGAGGAAGGCAACCCATTTTTCGAGCTGCGACTGGATCAGCCACGAACTGCGCTGCGACGGTGCCTCGAACTTGTGGCGATCGAGTGCCCCGGCCATGAGGCCAATCCGTTCGCGGAAATAAAGCGGCTCGGCCATGCCGACGATGACGAGGCCCTTGAAGTCCTCATCGTCTGCAAGATCCTGCAGGAACGGACGGCCGTTGGTGCCGGGCAGGGCAAGCTGAATCGGGCGTACGCCGGTGAGCTTCTCGAAGTGATCAAGGTTCGTATCGAACAGGATGCGCGAGTCGCCGACCAACACGACTTCACCTTCGCCGGCATCAACGCGTCGACGTTGCTCCACCCAGTCGCCAGTCCCGTCAGCGAGATCTCCGGGCACGAGCTGCAAGCGGCGCGCATTCCATTCCCAGGCAGCGATGAGGATCAGCATCAGGACCAATGCGATCGCCCCGATCGGGCCCCACGGACGCGACGGGATCGGGCGCTCGGGAACCGGCTGCGCGACGCCGGGGCGATCCGACGCGGTCAGTCGCTCAAAACTGGAAGTAGATGAATGCATTTCCGGTTCCTTGCTCGATGAGGACGGCAAAGGCCATCAGGCCCCAGGCGACGGCAATCAGCCCAGGATGGATGCGCGAAAGCGTGGATTCGAGAGTGCGCACGCGCATCAGCCAGTGACTGAGCACGATGCCGCCAACGATCACCGCGACGGTGAGCAGATGGATTCCGGCGAGCTGCGGGGCGGCATCGACCGACATGCCGAACATGCCGCGCAACATCGTCCACGCGCGCTCGAATGACGGGGCGCGGAAGAACACCCAGGTCAAATTGACCAGCATCCAGGTTATGAGCGCAATGCCGATCAGCGCTGCGCCCCCGGGCACGTAACCGGCAAAACGCCGCCGCAGGACGCGCTCCACGCACAGGTACAGGCCGTGCAATCCGCCCCAGACCACGAACGTCCAATTCGCACCGTGCCAGAGCCCGCCGAGCAACATCGTCAGCATCAGCGCGAGATACGCACGCGCCTCGCCATGGCGATTGCCGCCCAGCGGGATGTACAGGTAATCGCGCAGCCAGGACGAGAGGGTGATGTGCCAGCGCCGCCAGAAATCGGAAAAACCGATCGCCGCGTACGGGAAGCGGAAGTTGTCCGGCATCGCAAAACCCAGGCACAGCGCGACGCCGATCGCGGTCGTCGAATAACCGGCGAAATCGCAGAAGATCTGGCCGCTGAAAGCGAACGTGGCCATCCACGCATCGGTCGCGCCGACCGGTCCATTCGCGTCGAAGATCGACTCGGCAGGTCCGGCGAGAAAGCCGTCAGCCAGGACCACTTTCTGGAACAGACCGAGCGTGATCAGGAACAGGCCGAAGCGCAGTTGGTCTGCATTCGCACGGCGTGGAATTTCGAACTGCGGGATGAGCTCGGTCGGCCGCATGATCGGGCCGGCCACGAGATGCGGAAAGAAGCCCACGAACAGCGAGAAATCCAGCAGCGAAGCCGTCGGCTGCGCGCGCTTTAGATAAACGTCCAGCGTGTAGGACATCGTCGCGAAGGTATAGAACGAGATGCCGACCGGCAGCACGATGTCGTAGGTCGGCGGCTGGTAATCGATGCCCATACCCGCCAGCAACAGCTGGGTGTTATGCAGGAAGAACTCGCCGTACTTGAACCAGCCCAGCATGCCGAGATTGGCCGATACCGAGACCAGCATCCAGCTGCGCCGCGACCAGGGGGTCGCCGCAGTGGCGATGCGATTCGCCGCCCACCAGTCCACCACTGTCGAGATCCACAACAGGATGATGAAGGGCGGATTCCACGCCGCATAGAAGATATAGCTCGCAATGAGCAACTGGATTTTGCGCGCGCGCCAACTGAGTGGCAGCGAATGCAGCGCCAGCACGATGGCGAAGAACAACGCAAAGGTCAGCGAGTTGAAAACCATGCGCGCGCCCAGGGTGAGGGGAGGGGTGAGTGGAAGAGCGTTACTGACTTACCGGGAGTAGCTCCCCTCTCCCATGTCTTTGGGGAGAGGCGTCGGGGGCGAGGGCGCTTTTAGATCTCGGCCAAAAAGCTTTCCCACTCCCCCGGCCCCTCACCCCCCAAGCAAGGGAGAGGGGAGCGATCCCCTTCGGCCATAACCACTGAAACGTCAACGCCGCCACCGTCGCGTCGATGGCCCCGACAAACTTGCTGTAGTCCGCGTTGTGCCACTTGATCACCATGTGGCCAGACTGCTGGCCACAAAGATCAGCACCGCGGAAACGAGGATCGGCAACCAGAGTTGGGGAAGAGCGCTCATCGGAGGCCTCCCGGGGAATGGCTAGAAATCTAGCAGGATGTGAAGGAGCTTTCTTCACCTCAAAGATTCACGTCGAAGCCGGGATTCTCTGACTACCCGTGTGCAATCGCGAATAAACGGCGTAGCCGGATCGACTTTGCGGCTGCGTCTGAGCGGGTCACGAACGACCGGGCGTCGGGAAGTCTTCATGATTTATTGACACTTTCAAACCGGATCACGTAGAAGGTTTTCTCGTTGGGCCAGCACACTTCGCGGGGGCTAAGTGTGCGGAGATTCACAGATCCGAGGTGCAGACCAAATTGCACCTTGGCTGCATGCGCGTTCTCCATCGGCGCCGGACAGTGGCGCCGCACCCCCGTTTGGATAGTGGCTTTGCGCGCAATGAGATCCCACTCCTTCTCGCGGGCGCTTCGCCCGCATCTAACGCCCAATGGGCTATCCGCACGGATCCTGGTCCTTGCGGTCACGGCTGGCATCTCCATGGGCACGGCCAGCGCGCGCGACTTGCAAAGCGCTGCCGACGTCGGGGGACAGCGCCCGGCGGCGCCTCTCGGGAATTCGATAGTGCTATTCGATCAGTTCGATGCACCGTCGGGGAATGGAACGCCTGACCAGGACTTTGAATCTTCGCTCGATGCGTTTGACGCGCAGGCCGCAGACGATTTCGTGGTGCCGGCGGATGCCGCCTGGTTCGTCCGGGAAGTTCGCACCGTCGGCAGCACCACGGTGGCTGGCGGCGCGACGATCTCGGTGGCGTTTCATCACAACGTGAGCGGTGGTGGCAACCCTGATCTGCCGGGATCCCCGGTTGTCGGATGCAGTCATTCGAACCTGATACCGACCACGGACACGGCCGGCTCTTTTGTAGTCCGCTTGCCTGAAGCCTGCCTGCTGACGGCCGGCATCTATTGGCTATTGCTGCAGACGCGTCAGGACGTGGGGACGCACGGTCAGCATTTCTGGTCCAATCGTGCCATTCGGTCCGGTTCCGGAGCGGTCTGGCGAAATCCGGGAAATGGCTTTGGCAGCGGCTGCACGGTGTTTCGCCCGCAAACCCAATGTGGTGTAGGCGGTGGAGCCAGCCCGGATCTTCTGTTCCAGGTCGTTGGAAATCCGGCAGGCGCAGATCTGGCAGTCGACATTGCCGATGTGGCAGATCCGGTGATCGCCGGGCAGCCGGTCCGGTATCAGATCGACGTGCGTAACTTAGGTCCGGCACCCGCTCGCGACGTCGAACTATTACTGGCACTGGCACCCGGCGTCTCGCCGCAGGGTTCCAGCGCCAGCCATGGTGGAACCTGTACACCGTCGGTCACCTCGGTGCGGTGCAGTTGGAGCGGGATGACCGCTGCGGGCGTTGCGCTTACGGCCACCGTCGGCGCGCAAATCCCCGCCGCAAGTACCCACGGATCCATCGTGCGCGCCGATGCCAGCGTTTCCACGGCAAGCAATGATCCCGAAGTCGGGAACAACGGCGCAGCAGCGCTGACCACCGTGACCACGGTTGCAGATCTGGAACTGACCCCGGCTTCCGCCTTGCCGCAGACGGTGGTAGCCGGCGCCAATCTGCAAGTGGCGGCGGCCATCAGCAACAATGGCCCGTCCGACGCTCGCGATGTGTCGCTGGCGATCACTCTGCCAGCGGACTTGCTGCTGCTGTCGATCCAGGCCAATGGCGCGCAATGCACCACTGGCAGTGTGCTGACGTGCCAGTGGCCGGGCCCCACGCCATCAGGCGCGATCCGCGATGTGCAACTGGTGACTCGGGTGCGTCCGTCGGCACCTGAGGGAATGCTCAGTGTGCCGATGCAGGTCCTTTCGGCAACAACGGATCCGGTGGCTGCTGGGAACAGTATGGTCGTATCTACTCAGGTCGTGTCCCGCGCCGATCTGTCGGTTGCGCTCGTCTCGCATCCTGATCCGGTACTCGCGGGTCAGGTCTGGACGATCGAAGCAGATATCGAGAACGTTGGACCGAGTGATGCGCAGGATGTCCGCGTTTCGCTATCGCTCCCGCCAGGGATTTCCGCGGCTCATGCAAACCCAGGTCCGGGTGGGGCCTGCAGCGTGACCACGATGCTGGAATGCGTCTGGCTCGGGACCACGGCGGTCGCCAACGGTAGATTGCTCGTCGCTGAATTTCGCATTTCGGCAGCGGTCGCAGCCGGCACGCAACTGATCAGCCTGGGGACAGTCACTGCTCATACTGGCGACGATGCAACCAACAACAACTCGGCCGCGGCGCACAGCCTGGTTCAAACCTCAGCTGACCTGCGAATCACGCTGCAGGCCAAGCCCCCGGTCCTCGCGGTCGGCGCCGTCGCGGAGTTGCACGCGCTGGCTCAGAACCTTGGACCGAGCGATGCGCAGGCCATGGAAGTTGAAATTGTTCTCGGTTCCGACCTGCGCTTCGCTGGCATCGAGAACAACGGCGGCGAATGCCAGCTTCCGCAATTCGGGCTAGGTGGCCCGGTTCGTTGTCGTTGGGTCGGAGGTACGGCGCCTCAGGCCAGTCGTGAGTTGCTTGTGCGCGCGTCTGGTGGCAGCAACGGCCAGGCCCAGGTGAGCGCTGCAACGACCTCGCCTACAGCGGACGCAGACAACACCAACAATCGGGAGACGATCGGCCTCACCGTCGGTGCCGCCTTCCGCGAAATTCCGACGTTTGGTGCCATCGGAATGATGGTGCTGTGTGTATTGCTCGCTACGGCAGGAATTCGTCGGGAGCGAGTCTGATGATTCAACGGTGGTCATCGATCTCGCTGCTGCTGATGTTGTGCTGGAGCGGCAAGCTGCTCGCCGCGACAGCTGAGCCCGCATGGCCCCGGGTGCTGGCGTGTGACGCGGCCGAGGGTATCGCCGTGATCGAGTACCGCGGGCTCGAACAGGCGCTCGTGCGGGGCGACGCGGACCGGAGCGGCGAGTGGCGTCTTGCCCAGGTGACTGCAGATTCAGCCTTGCTGGAATCGACCGCTGGCAAGGGAATGCGCATACGCGCGTTTCTGGTGGGTTCTGGCCGTAAACCCGTCAAATTCGAGGAGCAAGCACCGCCAAGCCCCCCGGCCCGAGGTGTGGTGATCGTCCCGGCGCGCGCACAGACGACCAAAGCGGAGAAGCAATGAACGCATTGCGCTGGCTCCTGCTCTGCGTTTGCTTCTTCGCCGGCAATCATCTTGTTGCTGAGCCAGCAGACGTCATCGCACCGATGCCGGAACAGTTGCGCCCGGTCAAGTCGGGGAGCAACGAGTTCGTGCCGATCGGTCGCAGTGGCAATGTTCTGCGTGTGGAGGCGCGTGTGGGCTACGACCGCAACCGCGCGGATGGCAGCCTGAATGTCGGCGCGCGTCAGCAACTGGCGAGCGGTGTGATCGAGGAGCTCGGCGACCACTACGACTTCATCATCGTAGCCCCCGCCATGCATGTGAACCTGCCGGGCGTCCGCGGTTTGCATTGGCAGGTGCACAACGATGTTCAAGGGATTGGTCGACCCATGCTCGACCTGCGGCAGCAATTCGGCAGCGCTCGGCAGCTGAAAGCGGTGATCGACCTGGACGAGTCCATCCTGCCGGTCAGTACCAGCGCGGTCGAGTATGACCAACTGCTCGATACGTTGATGCACGAGATCATGCATCAGTGGGGCGCCTACGTACCTCTGCTCGTGGATGGCAACGCGCAGTCGCCCCTGGCTACAGCGGAGCGGCATTGGTCGTCGCGCTATGACTCTGATGCCTCGGTGATGCTCGGCGCGCGCTGGCAGGCGCTCGAAGCATCGGCTTGGCGACAAGTCGCGGTTTATGACGGTTACGGGCCCCTTGATCTGTATTTGGCGGGCTTCATACCCGTCTCGGAACTGTCGGCGACCCGCTATCTGCAAACCGCGCAGTTGCAGGGAACGGAGTTGCCCGAGCTTGGCCGTACTGTGCAGGCCAGTGCGCAAGAGGTCAACGCGACGGCACTGCTGGCGGCGCTTGGCCCGCGCGTTCCCGCACATGCTCAGGCCCAACGGGATTTTTCGGCGGTCATCGTTTCCCTTGAACCGGTCGGTCATCCGGCGTCGCCGGCCGTGCTGGATCGACTTGAACTGCTGCGCACGCATTTGCAGACGCGCTTCACTGCCGTCACCGGCGGCCGAGCGCGCATCGACGCTGGTATCAGTGCTGCATCTGTCCGACCGGTGCCGGGCGCTCCCTCAGGCGTCGGTTCCAGCGCGCCGCCGGCAACTGTGCTCGACCTAGGCGCAGCAACTCAATTCCTGCTCGCGGGACGTACCAACGACCTCTGGCAAGACAAGGCATCGACCCAAGTCGCCGACAGCGTGCGCGCCATGCTGGCGCTGGCAGGAGATCCACCCATGCGGCGGCCCTGCAGGCTGCTCGACAGCGCCTCGAGGAACTGGAAGCCCGCACGCTGGAGCATCGGGCTGCACTTCTGCGCGTGCCGGGATTGACGCCTGCACGGCGCGATGTGCTGCTCGAGGAACTGCTGGAATTGCAAGCCGAGGATGGCGGGTTTGGTCTGTCCGCCGAACACCGGTCGGCGAGCCTGGACACTGCCCTCGCGCTGCAGGCATTGACCGAAGTTCGCCGTGTTGCGCCAGGCGCGGAGCTTGACGCAGCCATCGCCGGGGCTACTGCCTGGTTGCTTGCGAAGCGCAAGGTCCCACACAACTGTTGGAGCGCAGATCTTGGTCCGTGTGAGTTGCTGGCCAGCGTGCACGCGGTCGGTGCCCTCGCGAGTGCCGGCAATTCCCTGTACGCAGATTCTTTGAACCGTTGGCAGCACGTATCGGGCGGGTTCGGCGCGGGCACCAGCGCGACGCCGTTCGAGACCGCGATCGTGCTGAACGCGCTGAGTGCCGCCGGCTTCGGCGCCGATCCTCTTGTAGGCGCTGGTCGCACCTACCTGACTGCCGAACAGCGCACCGACGGCGCCTGGGCGGGAAGCGTCGCCGCCACCGCCGAGGCGATGTTGTTCTTCCAGCGCAACTCGCGACCGGATCTCCGCGTCGAAGGCGCGCTTCGGGTGCTGCCGGCACAGCCAGTGCAAGGACAACTGCTAGGCGTGCGCTTTGATGTGCGCAACGCTGGCAGTCAGCCTGCGCCTGCCAGCGCATTAGTCGTCGATGTGCAGCCGCAGGGCGGCGGCCCCTGGCTGGTGCTGAGCGAGCTGGATCAGGCGCCGGCGATTGCGCCATCCGCCCAGGCCACGCTGCAACTCGGTTGGGATACGGCCGCGCTGGCTCCAGGCGACTACCGGATTCGAGTGCGCCTGGATGTTGATGCACAACTGGAAGAGATCGATGAGGCAAACAACAGTGCCGAACTGATTCTGGCTCTGGGAACGCCACCGGCAGCGCCCGACCTTGCCGTGGTCAGCGGGACCCTGGCACTGTTTCCCAATGTGGTGACATCGGTACCGCAGCCGCTGCAGGTGCGATTCAGCGTAGAGAACCTCGGCCTGACGCCGATCGCCACGGCCGTCATCCGTATCCACGGCTGGCGCTTCGGCGAGCTTGTTCCTTTGCGGAGCGTGTCGCGAGTGGTCGGTGCGCAGGCACGCGTCAGCGTCGAAGAAACGGTGCAGCTGACTGATCCCGACGTCACGCGCATCGTGATCGTGATCGATCCAGACAGCGCGATCGCCGAAGCACGCGAAGACAACAACCGGGCGGAGATCGAGATCCCGCGATCCGCTACGGTCGATCTCGCCGTGACCGCAACCGATCTGATTTTGCCATCGGATATTCGCGTCGGCTCGCCAGCCGAAATCCAGCTCAGTCTGCGCAACCTCGGAACCAGCGATTCGCCCACCGCGCGCATGCGCGTTGACGTGCGCCGCAGCGACGCCAGCCTGTTCGTGGTAGCCGAGCTGGATCTGCAGATTCCCGCCGGAGGCGTCGCGCAGCGGCGCTTGCCGTGGACACCCGACCTCAGCGGCGCCAGCACACTGAGGGTGACACTGGATGCACTCGACCAGGTGGTCGAGTTGAGCGAGGCCAACAATTACGCCGAAGCCCCGTTCCAGGTGCAGGCCTCCACATTGCCAAATCTGACAGTCGTGGCGGGCGGTTGGCAAGTTACGCCGCAACCGGCCCTGGAAGGCGCCAGCGCGCAAGTGGCGCTCAACGTCATCAACAACAGCGCCCATCCCGCGTCGGCATTCTCGGTGGAGATTGCCTCGGCAGCGCCGGGCTCGAGCAGTTATGTTGTCCTCGGCACGGTACGCCTGGCGAACGGCTTGGCGGCCGGTGCCAGCCAGAACGTCGTGGTCACGATTCCAGTGCTCACGGGATCCAATCCACGCCAGTTGCAGGCGCAGGTTGATGTTGCTGGTGAAGTGCTCGAGGGCAACGAGGAGGACAACCTCGGCCTGCATCTATTGCAGGTCCTGAGCCTGCCGAACGTGCAACTGGCGGCGATCGACAGCACGCTTACGCCGACACAGTCGGCGCCGGGCAGCGTCGTGCGCGTCTCCGGCATAGTGCGCAACACCGGACAGCAGCCGGTGCCGTCGGTGCTCGTCGAGTTGCACCAGCTGGCGCTGGACGGGCAAGCGACCAGTTTGGCGCCTGCGCAACAGGTGCAAAACCTGGTTCCCGGAGAGGCGCGCCCGATCGAGTTCGAGTTTACCCGGCCGACTGGCTCCGCGCGCATCGAACTGGCCGCGGATCGCGCCGGGACGCTCGCCGAAGGACGCGAAGACGACAATCGGGTCGTGCTGGACCTCGACGGCGTGGACCCCGATTTCTACGTCACCGAACCGTACTTCTCCCCCAACGGCGACGGCCGCTTCGACCAGACCGAAATAGTCGCAAGGTTATCGCCGCCGGCCGCCGCGCGCGTACGTGTTCTCACCTCTTGGGGCGAAGAGGTGTTGCGATATGGCGACGGCTCGGTGACCGCACAGCTCGGCAGCATCTGGAACGGTCGCCGCGCCGACGGTCGGGCGGCGCTCGACGATCGCTATGAAGTGCGTCTGGAGAACGCGAGCGGTAGCCTGCTGAAGCGCCTGTACCTGGTGCTCGACACCAACCGTCGCCCGCTGGTGCTAGCGGCCCGTGACGGCAAGGCGCATGTGCAGCCGCTGGATTGCCGGTTTAGCCCGAATTTCGGTTCGCATGATTCGGATATCGATTCAATCCATGGCCTCGATTTTGCGATCGGCAGCGCCGACAACGGAATCCCCGAGGAGACGGGAATTTATCGATTCGATTTTGATGGACGCGGGCGTCTGTTGCTCGCGCGAACGGCTGTGCCAGGGGCATCGGGGATCCAGCCGGTCGCCATGCTGAACGAGCAATCGCTGGCCGCTGTCGCGTATGCGGCCGGCGAACTTCAGCTGTTGATCATCGATGCGGACAGCGGCGCGATCCGCATGCAACCAAGGACCATTGGCCACGGAGCGTCTCAATACCGCGGCAGGCTGGGCAACGGGAATCTGGTGTTCGAGTCCAATCTCGGCGTGGTCTCTGTCGGGCTCGACGGGCAAAGCACACTCTGGCCCGCGACGTTATCCGGCTTGGAAGCAACTTGGCACTTTGGTACCGATCATGTTTTGCTCTACAGCGAAAACGCCCAGACCAGGCTGAAGTTGGTGAGCGCGACGGGGGCCCATGACGTCGTAACTCTGTCGCACACGGGATACGAGATCTGGCGTGCCGGTCGGGTCTCATTCAGTCGTACTGAACGAGCCTTCTATTGGTCAACCGGCGCTCAAACAGTATGGGGGCCGACTCAGCTCCAGAAAATCCTGCGCATCGACGAATCCACGGGGATCGTTACCGTCGTAACATCGTCCGATGCCGCGCAAGCCAATCTCGCCGTCGGTGTCAGTCCCTCCGGGCGTTACCTGATCACCACCTTTGGTAGTGACGCCCGCGCCGAGATCCGTGACTTGACTTCCGGGACGGTGGTTGCCGTGGACCTGGCCGGCGTGGTGCCAACCAACGTGCCGCTGCGTCATCCCGATCGCCCGATGGGTCGCGGTGTATTCGAATTCCATTGGTCGCCGGACGAAAGCCATGTTGCAGCGCGCTTCGAGGCCTACCAGGACAACGACCCGCAATCGGCCGAGAAATTTTCCGGCAGCAATATCTTTGTCCAGGCGTCGCGCGGATTCGTCGTCGAAGTCTCAGGCGGCCGCGTACGCGACCTCGAGGATTTCCAGCCGCGTGGCTGGGTGGCAGGCGAACTGCAGCTCCTCGGCGAACAGGACGGGATTGCTCTTGAGCGCGGCAGCGAGCGATGGTCGCTGCTGCCGCCGGACGCCAACCTGGAGATCATCGAGCACTCACCGTATCGGAGTTCCGGGATCAGTGCAGTGTTCTCGAACAGTGGGCCGAATGGCCAAGCGTGCGCCAACTATGCGCGTGTTCGTGCGTTGCAATCGAAGGCGAACGGCTTTGCCAAGCTCGAAGTGGAATATGTGGAAGCGCTGCGCACGCTGGTCATTCGCGGCAGCGCGGACGACCAGGATTTGGCCCGCTACATTCTCGAATACCAGTCAGTTGGTAGCAGCGACTGGGCGGCAATCCTGAGTGGTACTGGAACGGTGGACGACCAGGTATTCGGGGCTTGGTCGCCGCCTGCACCGGGCCGCTTTTCGCTTCGCCTACGGGTCCTGGATCGCGCCGGCAACAGCACGCAGACCACGCACGATTTCGTTTGGTTTGATGCGGAATCGCTGGGATCGGTGCGAGCAGACTTGCGCCACATCTCGCCGAACGGAGACGGCGTCCAGGATCGCCTAGCGCTGAGCTACGAGCTGCGAGCTGCTGTTGAATTGGATGTGCGTGTCGAATCATCCGACGGTACGGTCCTGCACAGCGAGCATCTGGTGCATGCGCAGCCAGGAACGTTCCTGTGGCACTGGAACGGTCGCCATCAAAACGGCTCACGCTTGCCGGACGCCGAATACCGGGTCAATTTCGCCTCTCGCGCATTCCCCATCGCCGTCGACAACACGCTGCCGACCGTCGAAGTCACGGAAAATCCGCCAGGGTCGACGACGTGTCTACCCGGCGCACAGGTGACGCTTTCGGAGTACGGCGGAACCGTTCGTGTGCGCGCAGTCGACCAGAGTTTCGACCATCTCCGGTTAGAGTCCAGGCCACGGAATGGATCCGCGCAGTGGACAGAGCAGAGTCGCTATAGGAGCGAGGGAATCGTCCCTGCATATGGCATCAACCTGCGGCCGGATGCGTTACGCGACGAGGAGTTTCGGGTCGTCGGCGTGGATCGCGCTGGCAACAGTCGAGCCGTGCCGTTCGAAGTGCTCGGCCTAAGTGTGGCCAGTGCGCGCCTTGAAGGTGGCGCCACTGCAGGTCCTCCCTGGCACCATGTTGACAATCTCGAGCCCCCGGTCACGATTTTCTATGAAAATGGGCATCCGCCGACAAGCTTGATACTAGGTTTGTCGGCACGCTCCCTCGATGGCTGGCAGGTAGAGTTTCGAGGCACGAGTGGATGGCAGGTCCTGCCGCATGACGTGATCGCAGCAAGTGAAGTTCCTAGTCGCGAAGAGACGTGCTTTCTCGGCAACGAATCTTGGATCGGTGTGAACCTGCCATCGCTTCCCTCGACGGCCGAGTTCAGAATGCGTCGTGTAAACGGGTCTGTCGAACAGCGTTCGAACAAATTCCGAGTATTTGAAGAAGCACGTACGTTCTGCCCACCTCCAGCCCCTGGCGATCCGCCCTATCCTCCCGGCCACCCGTGCCATAGCGACGACGATTCCGATTCGCCACTCGGTACGCCACAACGCGGTCGTTGTGAGGCCGTGGGAGTTGGCGAAGCTACCTTGTCCTTCGTTGTACCACCGCCATTAGCGCCTCAGATCACGGCGGTTCGGTGGTTCGACTCCCGGGACGGGAGCACGCTGCAACTCCCGTTGATCCCCAGGTCTGCCGGTCAACTCGCCGCGATCAATGTCTCCACTTTGCCGATCGGCGAGCACGTGGTCCGTGTCGAATACTCCAACGGCACGATCCGCACGACGATAGTTGGCCGCAGTCCCGCTGAGCCGCCGCCGCCTGTACTCGATCGGCCACTTCCGAATGGACGGCTCTGCGTGGGTGACCCGCAAGCGGTGTCTGGGCTCATCAGTCATCCCTTCGTCGACCTTGTTTTTGGCACGATCGGAGACTTCTCCAATAGAACTGAAGCCCCTCCGTTTCAACCTCTTGCACGGCCGGATGGGCTCCCTGGCCTGAGCAACGCCGCGCCGACCGACTGGCAGATCCAAGTTCGCGACAGTACGGAGTTGAGCGAAGGCCCCGGGATGCTTCGTGTCCGCAGCCAGTTTTGCGACCGCCACTCATCGTGGGTAGAGCGCCCTGTGGTGATCGACCAAAGCGTACTGCTCGAGGCTCCCAAGTTGGGACCCAACCTCAACAGCTTGCAGTTCCCGACCACAATGGTCTACGGAATCGCGAGGAGCAGCTACCGCTTCTCGCCAACTTTGGGCCAGAAGGCTTGGATCGCCACTCGAAGTTATGAAGACGTCCGGGCGCATGCAACTCTTCATGCGGTTGCCTCACGACCACTGTTCCATCCCCCCTGGGGATTCGCGGAGATTTGGGCACCCGTTGGGCCCTCATTACGCGATCTTGGAAACCGCGGCCCGCTCACCGGCCCGCTAAGCTGGGAATGGGACGGGCGCGGCGCGCAGGGGCAAGTGCTCGACGGCGAGTATGTCGTCGTCATTGAAAGCCGTGACACCTGCGGTCATGTACGCAGGGACGTGGTCCCGGTCGCGGTGGACGACACACCGCCCCTAGTTCAGTGGCTCGTTCCTTCGCCAGCCAGTGTCGCAACTTTGTTCCAGCCGTTGCGAGCTCGCGCGGACGATCAGCTTACCGTGCAGATCCGTTTCTCTTATTCAGCGTTGGTGGGAAGCGGGCAATGGCTGCCGATCAGCTCGGAGCCGGTTTCGGAACGAGGCGCGCACGAGTACACGGAAACGTGGCACAGCAACGTTGCACCAGGCAGTTATCGTCTGCGCTTCACTGCGCGGGACGAGGTCGGTCTGGAGAGTCACGCAGACGTCGAGGTGCAAGTTCCGCAACGCTCGCCGTTGACGCTCGCGGCGGTGCTGAACAATCGGTTGATCTCGCCTAACGCCGATGGCGTGCTGGACAGCACGGCGCTGAGCCTGACCCTCAGCCGCACCGCGACGGTCACTTTGCAGATCAAAGACGCTTCAGGCACGGTTCGACGTACGCTCGCCGACGCCGTGGTGATGAATGGATCGCCGACCGTGTCGTGGAATGGCAAGGACGATGCCGGGAATCAGGTCGTTGATGGCGATTACAAGATAGCAATGCGGGTGGTCGATCCAGCACAGCCGGCGCACGTCGAAGTAGCCGACTTCCCGATCGCGGTGGACAACACGTCACCCATCCTGAGGATGCTGGCCCCCGCCGGGGAGTTCAGCAATGGCCGAGGCGCGCTGACGCTGGAGGTGGCGGAGGCGCACCCGCTCGGCGTGCTGGCAAGCACCAGTCCACCGATGCCCGGGCTTCTGTCGCAACATGCAGGCGGCAATATGCTGGAACTGGTGCAGCTCGACGACATTGCCGAGGGCCGCTACACGCTGAGCGTCCAGGCACAAGATCGTGCGGGCAACGGCAGCGAGTTGACGCACGTGTTCACACTCGACCGCAGCGCGCCCGACGTGTCAGTTCAGAGCCCGACGCCAGGTGCGGTGCTGACGCGCACGGCTGGCTCGATACCAGTCCAGGGACTTGTCGAGGACGCCAACCTGCTCAGCCGTACGCTCGAGTTGCGCAGCGCCGAGGCGACGCTGGCGGTGCTGGGGACGAACACGGGTGTCAGCAGCGGCCCGTGGAGCACCCAATGGAACGGAATCGCAGCCGACGGTCCGTACGTGCTGCGAATGCTGGCAACGGACAAGGCCGGCAATCAGGGACACACCGATGTGGCAGTGGTGCTCGACAACACTCCGCCGCTCGCACGCATCGACGCGCCCACGCAAGGTGCATCGGTCGGCGCCAGTTTTGCGATTGACGGCGCCGCAACCGATCTCAATTTCGACCGTTTCGAACTCGACTTGGCGCCCGTCGCGGCATCGCCGAGCTTCCAACGCATCGCCGAGGGCGATGCCGCAGTGGACGGGCTGCTGGCGACTGTGCTCGCACCGCTGGTGGATGGCAGATACCTGTTGCGGCTCAAGGTGCACGATCGCGCCGGAAACGTCAGCGAGATCTTCCGCGAGATCGCCGTCGACACCTTGCCGCCACCCGCGCCGACGCAGTTGCGTGCGGAGCGCCAGGGCACGCGAGATGCGCGCCTGGTCTGGAGTGCACCGGTGCCGGTGGTGGACGTGGCGCGCTATAGACTGCTACGCGATGGCCAGGTGATTGCTGAGCCGATCTCGCTAGAGCATCTGGATACCCAGCTCAGCGAGGGTGTGCATCGCTGGCAGGTCCGGGCCCTGGATCTCGCCAGCAACGAATCGGCGTCGAGCAACGAAATCAGCCTTGCGATCGACACGACGCCGCCCGAGGTTTCGATTTATTCGCCAGTCGCCGGCTCGCGCCGCAGCGGCGCCATCGCCATCACCGGCCGCGCATTCAGTCGCGACGACTTTGCCCGTTGGGAACTGCGCATGGTCCGTGTCGGCCAGCCAGGCGCACCACAGGTCCTGGCCAGTGGCACCAGCGCGGTGTTGAACGGCGAACTCGTTCGTTGGCCGTCCCAAGGCAACGACGGGCTCGTGAGCCTGCAACTGGAGGCACGCGACATTCATGGCAACACGGCCACTCGCCAAGTCGAGTTCGAAGTCGACAACCTGCCGCCTGCAGCACCCGTCGGCCTGACCGCCAGTGAATCTGGAAGCAACGATGTCGACCTCGACTGGGCGCCAAATAGCGAAAGCGATCTGCATGGCTACTTGGTATATCGCGGCGCCCGGTTGCTGCAGGGCGACCCCGCCAGTAACCCGCTGCTTTTGGCCGTACCCGATCCGGCTTGGCTCGACGAAGGCGTCGGCGACGGCGCTTTCCAATGGCGCGTGCAGGCGATCGATACGACTGGGAACCTGAGCGCTTTCTCTGATCCCGCAAGCTTGAGCCGGACCGGTCGTCCGCCGCGTGTCAACCTGGTGCGTCCGTTGGCCGGCGAGCGCTTCGATACCCGCATCAACGTGCGCGGTCGCAGTGCCGACCTCGACCTCGCCGAGGTGCAGTTCGAATTCCGCGCCGATGGTGCTGCAGGCTGGTCTGAGTTCGGCCCATTGTTCGCGATGCCGCCCTTCGACTCGATGTTCGTGCCAGCCGAGGGCGCTTACGGGTTTTTCGAGCTGCGCGCCCGGTCGCTGGATCAGGAGGGCCTGAGCGACCCAGCGCCGCCGCTCGTACGCATTGAACACCGCGACCTGCAAGCGCCGCCGCCACCAAGCGCGCTGAGCGCCGCGGTGGACGGTGCCCGAGTCACCTTGACCTGGGATGCGGTCAGCGCGGTCGATCTCGCGAATTACGAGCTCCAGCGATCTGCGGGTGGCGACTTCGCCAGCGTGGCCACCGTCGCGGCCGGACAGACGACGCACGTCGACCTCGATGTCGCCGACGCGGATCATCGCTATCGGATTCGCGCGATCGACGCGGCCGGCAATCGCTCGCAGCCCTCGCCGACCGCTACCGCGCGTGTCTACAGTCTGGAACTGGGGCAACCCTATACGCCAACCCTGGATGCGGGGACGGACTGGAGCGTGCGCTCACCCGTGGCCGGGCAACTGGAGATCAGCCTGCAATCATCGGCCGGCACGTCGGTGCGACCAGAGCTACCGATTTCAGCAAACGGCACGGTGCAGTTCCCAACCACGCTCACACCCGGTTTGACGACGCTGGCGGTTCGCGTGCGCGACGCGGCTGGCAACCGCAGCCGGCCCGGCGAGACGCGGGTAATGCGCAGCGAGAGTCCGCCAACACCCACAGGTTTGACAGCGACCGTGAACGGCCATCAGGTCAGTCTCGGATGGCAGATGGCGGCGCATCCGTATCCCGTCGCGTTCCGCATATTCCGTGATGGCGCTCCGCTGGTCGCTGACCCGCTGCAATCGCCGCAATCACTGGTGCACGTGCGGGACCAGGGCGATCCAGTGGATTTGCCCGCAGCCATCGACGGCCTGCAGCACACCAGCGCGACCCTGGCGCTGGGCGCGTCGGGAATAACCCTGCAGGCGCAACTCCCTACGGCGGCGATCGTCGCGGCACTCGAGCTCGACCTTGGCGTACCTCAGTTCCCTGTCGCTGCGGTTGTCGAGGCCGAATGGCAGAGCAGCTGGGTCCGCCTGCCAGCAAACCTCGTCATCGACCCCGAGTCTGGAAAACACATTGTTGCCTTGAGCCAGCCGTACCGCGCGGCGCGCTTCCGTGTCCAGCTGAGTGGCGCCGCGCAGTCGATCTTTTTGGCTGAACTGAAGCTGCGGGTCCGTCTGACGCAGCCAGGGAGCACGCTGCTGCAGACAGTCGTCGACGGGCGTTATCGCTATCGTGTCAGTGCGGTCAACGAGCACGGATTCGAAAGCGCCCAGTCCGCACCCGCCGACGTCGATGTTGGCGACACCGTGGCTCCGCCAGCCGTTGTCCTGAGTGGCCAGGTTGTCGGTTCCGACGCGCAGCTGCAATGGACCGAAAGTTTGGCGCCGGACCTCGCTGCCTACCGCGTGCTGCGCGGTGCGATCGAAATCGCGACGATTACCGACCTCACCCAGCGCGCGCACACCGACACCGGATTGCTCAACGGTGCGTATGGCTATCGCGTGCTGGCAGTCGATCAGGTCGGTAATACCGCCGCATCCAACCAGGTGATCCTGAGCGTCGACGTCGGTGGCCTGCCGGCCCCCACCGCACTGACCGTGACCGCACTGCCGGGTGGTGGGGCGCTGCGCTTGAACTGGCAGGTCGGGGCGGGCAGCGATCCGGCCGGTTTCCGGGTGTTCCGGGCGCTGACCCAGAGCGGGCCCTTCGAGGTGATTGCCGATGCCATCGACACCACGCTCGATGACACCGGGCTGACCAACGGCACCCGCTACTACTATCGGGTTCGCGGCTACGATCTGATCGGCAACGAGAGTCCTGACTCGAACACGGCGTCCGGCACGCCGATCTTTGCTGACGCTCCGGTGTTCACACCCGTTTTCCACTACCCGACACGCTACGGTCGATCGGTCGTGGTGCCGCGGCCAGCAAGCGCGATAGCAGGCCGTGGGCAGCCAGGCTCGACGGTGCACCTCGGCACGGGGCTCAATCCTCCCGTGGATGCAGTCGTTGCCACCGAGCCGACGGTGCGTAGCTACCCAACCAATAGCGCCTTGCTGGTCGCCCCGGATGGGCGCTACGCCTATGCGGACGGTTGGCTGCGCCAGTTCGACAGCTCCGAGCCGCTGGTGCGCTTGGGGACGGATTGCGCACCTGCCCAATGGCTCGACGCCCATCGATTGCTGCGCTGCGACCAAGCGCAGTCGCGCCTCGAGGTCTACCAGCTTGCGACCGACGCGCGTCAGACCTTGCTCGACAAGCCGGCACTGCTGTTCCGTTTGAGTGACGATGGCCGGCGCCTGCTCGTAGCTGCAGATGTATTTGGCGCAGGCGTCGAGCTCGCATGGCGCGAACAGCAGCCTGTCGGTGCCTGGAATCGCATTGCCAGTGCTGACATCGACCCGACCACCGTGCGCATTCACGCCGACGGTCGCTTCGTGATCTGGCGTCGCTACGACGGCAGCGTGCAGACATTCGATTTCCAGACCGGGCAGTTGCGCTTGGTGCCCGTCCTCGCGCGCGACGTCCCGGCCATTGCGAAGCGTTCGACGCTTGCATTGCTGGCCGGTGCACCCGGGACCCCTGGCGTGTATCGCGTCGACCTCAATAGCGGGGCCGTCGAGCTAATGGACTTCGGATTGGGCGATGTTGATTCATTGGACTTCAACTTCGACGACAGTCGGGTCGGCGTGCTCAGTTTCGGCACCTTCGGCCTGTACCGCTGGCCGGACCTTGTCGAGATCTCAACCCTGGCGATCGGCAGCGGCTTCGACCTCAGCGCGTTGCCTACTGAAGAATGGGCAATTAACGCCAATGAGCTGGTGATCGTGCAGCCAGCGGGCGTCTACCGGCTGGCGCAACTCCCCCTGGCCTACGGCGACAACATAGTCGCGGCCATCGCCTCCGCGCCCGGTCAATTGGACAGCGGCCCGGCTTCGCCCATCACAATCAGCGTGCCAGGGGACGGCCTCCCCGATCTCGCCGTGCGTGCACAGGACATCAGCGCCTTGCCGAACGTCGGCAGTCCCGGCGCCAGCGTGCGTCTTGGCGCACGCATTCGCAATCCCGGTGCTGCAGCGAGCCCCGCCAGCACGGTGACATTGCGGATCGCAACGCCTGCCGGACAGCTGCTGCCGCTGCAAACGGCTCCATTGCCAGGCCTGGCGCCCGGCGCCGAGACGGTCGTCGCCTGGCAATCGCCCGCGCTGGCCGATGCGGGGATTTATGAAGTCGCGATCGAGGCGAATGGCAGTCGCGCATTCGTCGAATCCAGCCATGCCAACAACCGTGCAGCTCGCGCCCTGACGGTTAATGCAGACGGCCAGCCAGAACTGGCGCTTAGCCTGGATCGCGCCTTGGTGGGACCCGCAGAGACTGCGCGTGGCCGGGTCGACGTGGTGGGCAGCGGCGCCATGTTCAGCGGTCGACTGCTGCTGCGGCTGCTCGATGCGCAGAATCATCTGGTCGTGCTGCTGCACGATCAAGCGGTCACCCTGCAATCGCCCACTGCTACGTCAAGCGTTCCCTTCGAGTGGACCCCCGGTGCGGTGGCGGCAGGCAGCTATCAGGTCGTCGCCGAATTGCGCAACACCGCCGGCGTCCTCCTACGCACGCGCACGGCGCCGATCGCGGTACGCGCCGAGTCCTTGCTGATGCTGTCCCTCGATCCGAGCCAGCAGGCAATTACCGTTGGCACACCGATCGCCGTGCAAGCCGCGATCCGTTACGTACAGGGCAACGTGTCGATCGAGAATGCGGAGCTGCGATCGCGTCTGGTCAACCAGGGTGGGCTTACGCTTGCCGAGAATTCGCGTGTCCTCGCACCGATGACGTCGGGCCATGTGGCCACGCTGCCGGTGAGCTTTACGTCCGGGACATTGTCCGCAGGTTCCTACACGGTCGTTTCCGAAATTTGGTCCGGTGCGCTTCGTGCCGAGTCTGCCGCCGCGGTGCAACTGTTGCAGACTCTGGGTACTACGGCGGTCAGCGGCGCCTGGCAAGTGCCTGCGGGAGCGCTCCCAGCCGGTAGCGTCGCCAGCCTGCAGTTCGAGGTACGCAACAGCGGCTCGCAGCCACTCGTCGACCTGCCTGTGCGTGCCCGCGTGCGGCGCCAGGCAAGCGCCACCGAGCTTGCGGCCAGCCAATTGACCCTGACCCTAGCTCCCGGCGAATCGCGCCAGGGCAGTGTTGATGTGCCGGCCGCAGCGATGAACATCGGCGGCCTGCTGCTGACGCTCGACGTCCCTAGCGGAGCGTTGGCGCGCACGTTGGATGTGCGCGCGGTCCTGGTCGCCGATGTCGAGCCACCCACATTGGTGCCGGTTCGTCCGTTGCCGGGTGCCGTGGTTCCTGGGCGCTTCGACGTGCAGGTGCGGGTGCTGGATGCCCACAGCAGTGTCGCCCAGGCCGAACTGCGCCTCGGCAGTGGTCCCTTCCAGACGATGAGCCCAGGCGCGAGCTTCGGTGGCGAGTTCCGTTTCAGCGTCGACGCGCCCGAGGGACCGCTGGCGCTGGTCGCGCGAGCGCAGGATGCGTTTGGAAATGTCGGCATGTCGGCGCCATGGTCAGTGATTGTGGATCGCACGCCGCCGCAGATCACGATTGCCGGCGTGGTCGATGGTGGCCTGTACGCGACACCGGTGACGCCGACGATCACGATCACGGACAGCCACCCAGGCACCAGCGTCGTGCTGCTCAACGGGCAAGCCTTCGTTTCCGGCACGCAGGTCGCGATCGAGGCCAATCATCAGCTGTTCGTCAGCGCCACCGATCTCGCCGGAAATCGTAGCCAGCGCACCGTGGCATTCGTCGTCGATACCACTCCGCCTTCGCTCGCATTCACCTTCCCAGCCGCCGGGGCCGTGATCACGAGCACGACCACCCCGGTAGTACTCGCGACCGAGCCAGGGACAGTCGTCAGCCTCATCCTTGGCACCACCAATGCCCAGGCCACCGCCAACGGCGCCGGTGTTGCGAGCTTTGCGTCGGTCGCTTTGGCCGAAGGCACCAACGTACTGCAGGCGATGGCCGTCGATCGGGCTGGCAACGCCGCGGCGCCGGTCACGCGCACCGTCTATCGCAGCGTGGCGACGGTGGGCCTGTTCTCCGGCGAGATAACGCCGGCTAGCAACAGCAGCGAACCAGGACCCGACTTGAGCGGCTTCGCGGCAATCGCCTACCAGGGATCGACGACTCTCGACGCCGTGTCGGCGCGCCTTTCCCTAGTGCAGCAGACCAGCGGCCAAACGTCGGCGCAGACGCAATGGACACGCGAGTACGCACCGGGAGCCAACGTTTCCCAGCCCTACCATTTCCCTAGCAGCGCGCTGCCGCTTGGTGCCTATCTGCTGTTGCTCGAAGCGCGATTGACGGACGCTGGCGGCGCGCTGGTCTGGGTCGTGCTGGACCAGCAGGCAATCTCTCTCGACGACCTGTCGCCGCCGCAGATCGAGCTCTTGCAACCTCAAGCCGCACAGCTGGTCCGGGCGAACTTTGCCGTGAATGCGCGGGTGACCGATGCGTTCAGCGTTGTCGACACGGTCGAGCTACTGGTGGACCAGCAGCCCCCGCTCGCGATGGCTTCGGCGGGGTTGGCGGTCTACGCGGCGCAGCTCTCCGGTCTCGCCGATGGACCGCACGGCCTGCAGGTGCGTGCCCGCGATGTGCCCGGTCACCTGCGCATCGAGCCGACGCCGGCACGCAGCATCACCGTCGACGGTTCACCTCCGGCGATCCTGATCGAAGGAATTGTGGACGGTCAGCTGAGCAACCAGCCACTGGTGGCCACGATCACCATTACCGACGCACACCCCGGGACTTCTCAAATTTTGCTGGATGGCGTCGCCTACGTTTCCGGTACACCTGTCGGGTCGGACGGGCCGCACCTGCTGCGTGTCACTGCGACTGACGCGGTCGGCAATGCGTCGACCCGCGAGCTGCGCTTCACGGTCGACCGCACCCCGCCCGTGCTCGTGATCCAGCAGCCCGCCGCGAATGCCGCTACCCCGCTCAGCCATCTGCCGTTGGTGGCGAGCACCGAAGCTGGCATCGAAGTGGAGCTGCTCGATCAAGCGGCGCCAACCGTGGTGATCAGCGATCCGCAAGGCCTCGCACGCTTCCCGGCCGTGTGGTTGACCCCAGGCGAAAACTTGCTGCGCGTGCGTGCCCGCGATCTGGCCGGCAACCTGAGCACCGTGCAGACAGTGCGAGTCGTTCGGCTGGTCTCGACGACCGCCCCGGTCGAGGCCGTCCTGCAGCATCCGGGCGCCGTCGCGCATGGGGAGTTGCTGGCGGGCACGCTGGCTGTGACGTCGACCATCGGCAACTCCACGCACACGGATCAGTTGCGCCTGGACGTCCTGGCTCCCGCGCAGTTGCTGCTGGCGCGCCTGGAATGGAATCAAATGCTGCTGCAGGGGCAACTGCTCGAGCTTCCGTTCTCGCATGCCACCTCGGCGTGGCCCGCGGCGCGCTTGCAGTTGCAGGTGCATTGGCGCCGCCTGACCCAGCCGGATGCGGCTTGGTCGCTGATCGCATCCTCCACGGTGGATCTGCGCGATGAGGAACTACCGGATTTGACTTTGGTGGCCCCCAGTCCGGGCGCCAGCGTCGGCCATCCGATTCCGGTGCGTCTGAGCGCCAGCGATGCGCTGACCGGCGTCGCCTCCGTCGCTGCTCGCGTCGACGACGGCGTCTGGGTGGAACTGGCTCGGGAAATGCGAGCCAACGTTTGGCTTGGCGATTTGCCGGCGGTAGCTCTTGGGCCGCGCTTGCTGTTCTTTCGCGCGGTCGATGGCGCCGGCAACGTGCGATTGCTCGGCCCGGTGCCGGTCTGCCGCGACACACAAGTGCTGTGGCCGGGCTTCGACGATGGTTTCGAGACCGTCCCTGCCGGCAACAGCGTGAGCGGCTTCGAGAAACAGTCATGCACCGCAACGGTGAAGACCATGCAGCGTCTCCAGGAATGGTGGCAGCGTCGCGAGCGCGACGTGCCGCAGTCCTCTCAGCCGGAGGACCCGCGATGATCCAGGGTCGCCTCGCGGGTGTGATGCTCGCGGTGTTGCTGGGAACGGGTGTATCGGCATTGGCGCTGCAGGCGTTGACGCCGGTAGCGCCGTTTGTTCCAGCGTTGACGACATCGTCGCCGTCCAAAGATCCTGCCGGTGCTGCAGATGCTGAACGCTGGCTTGCGCAATTGCAGCAGGGTGCGGATGCGCGTCACCAAGCGCGACCAGATCGGCTGGGGCAGCACGCGCTCATGGCTTTTGCCGCGCCCAACAAAGCCGTGCCACAACCCGCTTCCCTGCGCGCCAAGCACTTGCTTGAGGCACGCAAGTTCGGGCGGTGGGCCGAGCGCATTCAAGACGCCGGGCTGCCGGCGCTGCTGAGCGCGCGCTTGCGGGCGGCGCAGTCGCGCGTGCTCTCGGCGTTGCAGGCGCGCGCCAACGGCACCGCAGGTGCGGCGCTCGACGCGGCCACCAGCGCGATCCTCGGTAACAACGCATTGCCGTTGCAGCGCGAACAGTTCGCGGCGCCGCCGTTGCCCTCGTTGCCACCAGTGCAGCCCAGCTATCAACAGAGCCCCGCGCCCGGGCCGGTTCCCGCTGACCTAAGCGACAACGCGGACGCACCGCTGCATCCGGAAATCGTGGCCAAGGCGGCTGAGCTCGGTCACGAGTACACCCGCATCCTCGACTTCGTGCGAGGTGCGATTCGCACTGAGTGGTATCCGGGCGCGCAGCGGGGCGCGCTCGGTTGCCTGCGGGCACGCGCTGGCAATGATGTCGACCAGGCCAGTCTGCTGATCGCGCTACTGCGGGCATCCAGTGTGCCTGCGCGCTACGTGCACGGCGTCGTGCGCGTGCCTCTCGCCGACTTCGAAGACAGCTTGAACCTGGAGGGTAGCGGCGACGTGCTGCGCGCGCTGAACCGAGCGCTGCGCGCACATCGGCCGGTGCTGCAGGGCGGTGTCGTGCAGGCGATCGAGCTCGAGCTGACATGGGTCTCGGCCTATCTCCCGTTCGTCAACTACCGCGGCAGCGCGGCGACCCAAACGGGGCGCGTCTGGTTGCCATTGGCACCAGCGATCAAGCCACATCAGGCGCGCCGCGCCTCGCGCGTGCTGGCCTTGGCCAACATCGATACCAATGCGCTCGTACAGGGCTTCCTGCAAGGCGATCCCAGCATGTCACCGCTGGCGACCCTGCGCACTCAGGTTGGAACCTATCTGACCGCAAACCCCGCCGCGGGTGACTACGAAGACCAGTTGGCGTACGTGCGCCCGAGCGCGATTGATCTGGAGCTCCTCCCTGCAAGTTTGCCGTTCGAAGTTCTAACCGTCGGTGGCGAACAGGCCAATCTGCCGCCGGCACTGGCGGCCCGCGTTCGAATCAGCGTCCTGGCTGGCGGCCAGGAAATGCTGGCTCAAGAGGTGCCGATGATCGACGCATCGGTCAATCGGCTGACGGTTTCGTTTCAGCCGGCGAGCGCTGATGACCAGAATCTGCTGAACCGTTTGGGCGGAGGGCTCGCCGAGGTACCGCCATATCTGATCCGGTTACGTCCCCGTCTCAGCCTGGGCGGGCGCGTGCTGGCGGTAGGCAACTCGGTTGACGCTGCCTCAGAACTGCAGCTGAAAGTGCAATTGCTCGTATCCGGCGAAACACGCTCCGTTGAGCAGACGCTTGTTGCCGGCGGTATGGCGGGGATCCTGATCGACGCCGGAGTGCCGCGACCCGCGGAAGTGCTCGGCGCTGATGTCCTCGGCGACAGCGAGCCGCCGGTCTCGCGCGTGCTCGGCAATCTGGGCTCGCGCTACGCGCAAAGTTGTCGCGAGGACACGGCAGAGATTGCTGACTTGCTCGGTGTGCGTCTGGTCCAATCGTTGCCGACCGTGGTCCTGAGCTTGACCCAGATGGAGGTCGAGCGCATTGACGGCGTGCCGCTCCGCCTCGCATTCGACTCGGTGGCGATTGACGCGGCTGCACGCGGCCTCGACGCCGTTTCGCGCGGTAATCACCCCGACGACGAAGCGCGCTGGTTCGCGCTTTCCGCGCTGCATTGCTCCTGGCTCGAACACCGCGTTTTCCAGGACCAATGGGCAGTCCCGGCACTGTCGGCCGACCGCACGCTGGCGCGCGCGTCGATGACGGGCGTACCGGTGCTTGTGTTGCAGGGCTCTGCCGGACAGGCGCAAGTCGCCGGGCTGTCACATCCGGACCAAGTCAAGGTTGCGATCGCGGCGTGGTTGCAGCGCGGCTATCAAGTGCGCGTCCCGGCCTCAGCGCTGAATGTGGGCCCCTGGCGCGGTTCCGCCTGGCAGGTACAGGCTGCTGATGGCTCCGCGGGCTACTTCCTCAGCGGCGGTCTGGCTGGGGGTATGACGATCATTCCCGCGGCGCAGTGGTTCCTGCCGAGCCTCGCGGCATTGTTCATCGACCCATACGGGACGGCGCCGAATCTTGATCCCTTGGATGTGCTCTCGATTCGTTTGTTCGACGATTCCGACATGCAGATGGGAACCGTTGACACAGAGTTGCCCGTGCCTCTGCGCGCGCGCGTGGAGGATCCGAACGGACGGCCGGTGGTCGGCGCGACCGTGCGTTTTCAGGTGACCACTGGGGGTGGCAGCCTTCGCACCGACGGCGCATCGGCCAGCCAGATCACTGTCATCAGCAATGGGCACGGCGTGGCTGAGGCTTATCTGCGCCTGGGGGCGCGCAATCAAACCGGACATTATATCAGCGACGACCCCGAAGACCCCGAACTACATCCCCAGTTCATGGGGGTAAATACAGTTCGCGTCAGCGCCGATTCCAGAAACAACCCGTCCGGCATTTTAGCCGGCATCGACTATCGGGCATTTGCTCGACCCGATGCCGTCCACCAGATTAATTTGGTCGGCCCGCAGCGATTCCAATTTCCGAATGGCGATGTTGTGGTCTACACAATGGCAGGCGTCGGCTATTCCACTTGGTACCTGAGTGCACTGGACCGTTTCGACAACCCCGTCGCCAACGTGCCAATCACGCTAACCACGCAATTCAGTCCCGTCTTCAGACAGCCGCCACCGTTCGACTGTTCGCCGATTTCGTACGCCGGAGCGTTGCAAGGTGGCGTGTTTTTGCCGGGTCAATGTCCAGCTAACGAGGTTCGCCTGAGCGGCCACGGTTGCATCGCACCTGGGCGCGAATTCCGCACCCGCGCCGTGGACAATATATTCTACGTGGCGCCGCACAATGTCGTCGCCGCCGAACTGAATCTGACGGTTTCCACGCCGGGCGTCTCAGATCAAACCCATATTCTGCGCAATATCGGCAGTATCGAAGTCGACCCCCCGCCGCACTCGCGGTGTCGGTTAACACATAGGGACCTTGATGTCGCTATTGCGCATGTGGTTGTCCCGGCTGGTTCACCGGCACACACCATTGGTGAGGGGGACTTAGTCATTCCACCCACTGTTGTCGAGCCTGGTTATGAGCTTAACCGTCACGAAACTTTGGAGGCCGCAAAACCCGCCGAATGGTTGCCGGTCCCGCGCCGGTTTACTTTGCTGTCGCCCTTCGATGACAACCAACCCGCAACCAGTTTGTTGTTGACATGGGTGCCGCGTTTGCCGACGCCATATGGGCGAGAAATGAGCCCCCAGCTGATAATGAGCGCCAGTCCCGGTGCAGAGGTGTCCCCCATAACATGGTTGGGCAACGGGGATTTTGAATACAACGTCCGCATGCCGGCTGTGCCGCGCAAGGTAGAGGTCGGTGCGCGAATGCAAGCCTTGAATAGTTCACTTTATTTAGATTTCAAGTTTCCGCCCGTGTGGTCGGTCTTGCCCGAGGTCAGCTCAGTACAACCATTGCCTCTTCAGTTGTCACCCGTCGGCACGGTGGCTCACGACGTTCGGGTCGAATACCGTCTGCAACCGGCGGAGTTCCGCAGCGGTAATATCCTTCGCGAACTTGAGAAATCCGGCCAAGTGATCAGCAGCACGCCGGGCGGGCCCGTCCGGGGAACTTCTACATCAATCCTCGCTCGTGGCTGGTCCTTCGACCCGAGAGCCAACTATGCACTCAAACTCAGCATCAACGAGGACACTCCTTACCGCATGGAAGCTGATCGCTTTCCGCTGACCAGCGATCAGGATGTCATTGTCGGCGCTGGTGTTTACTCGGGACCTGCGAACGGACTGTCTTCCGGCGACGCCACCGCACTGGCCCTGCGCGGCACCCGCAACGCTGTACTGTCGCGATCCCTTAATGTGTCTTCGGGTCGCGGCTGTGACAGTAGTAGCGAGCTGATTTTCCTGCTCGCGCGGCGTGCGCGCCTGCGCGCTGAGCTCCATCGGGTGGACGAGCACGGCAACGTGTCACCGATCGTGGCCGAAACCTTGTTCGAGAACGTCTGGTTTGATGCTGGCACGAGTCGTCGCCCGGTCGGCACCGATATTCCGATCGGCCAGTTCGAGTTGCGCATCACCGCGGTGGCCGAAGACGGCGATCAGGAAGAATTGCGCGGCAGTCTCAATCACCGCCTGGACCGCCGCGACCATCTTGGCCTTGGACATACTGTTGTCGCCGACGTTGATCTCTTCGACGGCCAAATCACGGTTGGTCGCCAAGATGTGGCCCTCGCCGGCCGTGGCCCCGCGGTGGAGCTACAGCGCACTTGGAGCAGCGCGCAGGGTGATCGCCTCGGAATCCTCGGGCGCGGTTGGGGCAGTAATCTCGCGGGCGAGCTCCAACTGACCGCGTGCAATCCGCGCGTCATCGGCGCGCAGGGCGCGGGAACCGAATTCCAGGCGGATGGCACCGAACCCGACGGCAGCCTGCGCTATCGCGCACTCGACGGCTACCACGGCGTGATGTTCCAGCGCACCGACGGCACATACGACGTCTATGCCAAGGACGGCACGCGCTATCACTTCGTCGGAAGTCAGGGATATGTGCATCCTGTCGGCAGCTACCGCGCGATTCCGCTTTCCTTTACCGAGGACAGCAACGGCAATCGGGTCATGCGTGCCTACCGATGGCTATCCGGGGTGCCGCTCGTGAGCGAGATCAGCAGCAGCGGTGGGCGCATATTGAGCTTCGATTACGAAATCAAGCCGACCGGCACGCCTGGCGGGGAACCGGCAGCTTATCCGCTGCTGGTGCGGGCGCGCGGACCTGTGGGTTTCGAACTGTTGCTCGAGTACGACGACCGGGCGCAATTGACTCGTGCGCGCAGGGTGGATGCGTCCTATGACGAATCTTACGCCTACCAAAACTATGGCTGGGCCTTGGGCAGCGATTCAACCATGCATCGCCTGGGATCCCGGCTACTAACTACACGCGACGAAATCGCTCGTCGCCAGCGGCAGTCACTTGCCTACGACCTGCAATGGGTACATTCGGTGCGCAGCACTGGCGAGATCGACATTCACCCGGAACTGCGTGTGGTGCAGCACGCCAACGCTCTGGGCGAGTCCACGGGTTTCGAATTCCAGGGACTACGCGGATTGGGCCAGCAGGTGTTCACCGTAGTGACCAGCCCGCGCTTGTTAGTCACCAATTACCGGATGAACATCAACGGCGGCGTTGACCGGATCATTGATCCCATTGGGACCGCGACCACCACATGGGACCTTGCGCACCGGCAGCCCAGTACGCAGGTGGACCGCGAGGGTGTGACCACCGAATTCGAGTATGACAATTTCGGCAATCTGCTGAGCGAGCGCCGCAGTGGCCGCGGTACGCTTCTGGAGCAGCGCTACACCTGGAACCCCCCTTCGGACTTTGCCGTTCCGATCAAGAATCGTCCCGCCAGCCATATCGATTTCGCCGGCGTCGGCGAGCTCTACGAGTACGATGCACGCGGTAACCGCAACCGTCGTACGCGCGGTGGGGAAACCGAGCGCTGGACGCACACGTTGCACGGTGACATCGCGACCTGGACAGATTTCGAAGGCGCGCCGACGACCTACACCTATTCCGAACGTGGCTTACCGGAACGCACGGTGTATGCCGACAGTTCATTGATGCGGCAGGAATACGATGCGCGCGGCCGCGCGATTCGGCGGATCGATGAGCTCGTACGTGTCGAGAAATACGAGTACGACGGCCTCGATCGCCTGACGCGCACCGAATACCCAGGCGGCGCTGCGCGTCGGGTCGAGTATCGGGACGCGACCGACACTCGCATCGAATACGACGAACTGAATCGGCCGACTACGTATCTGCAGGACGCGCTCGGCCGCACCAAAAAAATCACCAATGCGATGTCCGACTTCCGCGAGATGGACTACGACGCGCATGGCAATGTAGAGCGCGAACGCAAGTTCGACGGAACCGTAACCACTCACGAATACGATGCGCTAGATCGCCGAAAGAAGACGATCGGACCGCTTCAGCGCATCACCGAGCGCGACTACGACGACGTTGGCAACCTTACCGAGGAACGCGCGGCCGTCGGCCCGGAGGTGCGCACCACACGTTACCAATACGAGCACGCGCGCTACGCACGGACGCGCGTTGCGCAACTGCTGGGTACGCGCGAGTTGGTGACGGTTGAAGTGCGCGACGGCGAAGGTCGCCTTCGTGGAATCACCGATCCATTGGGGCGCGTGACCCAGATCGACGTGGACGCCTTCGGTCGCGAGGAAGAGCGGCGCGAGCCCCTCGGCCGAACCACCGAGCGAAACTTCGACGGGATGGGGCGCTTGACCAGCGAAATGGTGAGCTTCACCGGCCAGCCCACGTTGACCCGCCGGTGGACTTATGACGAGCGCGGACGCGAGAAAACGTCGGTCGACCGTGCCGGCGGCGTTGCCAGGCGCACCTACGATGTAGCCGGCCAAACTTTGCAAGCAACCGATCCCACTGGGCGCATCACCAGTTTCACCTATGACAACCGGGGTCGCGTGACCAGTGAAACCCGCCCCGGCGACGGTCGCGTGCGCAGTGTTACCTACGATGCGGTTGGCAGCGTACTGACCGAGACCCGGCCCAGCCAGTCGCCGATCATCCACGAGTACGATGAGCTCAATCGTCGTGAGTCGAGTCGTGACGCGCTCGGGACGTTCGAGCAACTGGGATACGACGAGGAAGGGCGCGTGACCAGTCGCAAGGATGCGATCGGTCAAGAGACGAAGTTTGAGTATGACGACCTTGGTCGGCAAACCAGCGAGCAGCGCCCGCTTGATCGCGACTACACGCGCACCTGGACCCTGCACGACCAGCTCAAAACTGAAACCAATCCGCGCTCGTTCCTGACGACCCACGATTACGACAGCCTCGGGCGCCGGCTTTCGAGCACCGATCCAATTGGGACGCAAACATGGACCTACGACGATGTCGGCAACCCTGAAACTCACAAGGACCGCCTGGATCGTCTGACGGGCTTCGAGTACGACGCCCTGAACCGCCGCACACGCCAGATCGACCCAGCACCGCTCACCACTGAGCAAACGTGGCGATACGATGCGCTTGATCGCGTCGTCGCCGAGACCGACCGCAACGGTGTGGAAACCGTGCTGACTCTCGACGGCGAGGGCCGTGAGCGGCAGCGCTCACGCGCCGGCCGCAATGAGCTGCAAGCGTACGACGCCGCAGGCCGGCGGTTTTCCCGCACCGATGCGCAAGGTCGCCTTACCACCTTCCATTACGATCTGGCTGGCAGGTTGCAGGAGGAACGCCGGCCGCTGGGCGCGGTCCTGCGCTTCGACTACGGGCCAGCCGACGAGTTGCTGAGCAGTTCCGACGCCGATCGCATCAACACCACCCAGGCATACGATCAGCGGCTGCGCAAGGAGTCCGAGACCAATCCGCTAGGCGAGCGCACAACGTTCGAGTGGGACCCGCGTGGCCTGCGCACGGCAATCATCAAGCCAAAATCAGCGGACCATCGCTGGGTGTTCGCCTATGACGATGCCGGCCGGCTGGAGCGGGTTACCGATCCACTCGCAAACGAAACCACGTACACCTACGACAGCGCTGACAACCTGACCGGCATTCTCAACGCGCGCGACCAAACCACCGAGCACGAATATGACGCGCTCAACCGACGAAAACTGACGCAGCATCCCGGCGGCGTTGAAGAGAAATACACGCTGGACAAGGAAGGCAACCGGACAGTTTGGGTCCGCGAGAACGACCAACGTCTCGAGATGGACTATGACCCGCTCAACCGGCTGCTCGAGACGCGGCGGTTGCCGGTAGCGGTCGACGGCATAGCCCGGGTGGAGCGCACATACGACGGCGTGGGCAACCTGACACGCGTGGACGAATATCCCCTCTCCGGTGCGACCCGCACGTGGAGCGCCGAGTACGATGACTTCAATCGTCGAATTGAGTCGACCGATCGCAATGGTGTAACGGTGCAACAGGGCTTCGACCCCAGCGACAACCGCATCGAGCGCACCGGGCCGGAAGGCAGCACCGAATACAGCTTCAACGCACTCGATCAATTGCAGGCCGTCACCCCACCGGCGGCGCCACCGATTGCCGCTACCGTGAGCCCCGCTGGTCGCCTCGAAGCTTTGGCGCATGGCAACGGCACGCGCACCGAAATAACCCGCGACAACGCCGGCCGCGTACGCGAGATGCGCCACATGCTGGGCGCCGCCGCATTGCTGACGCTCGGCTACACACTGGACGCCAACGGCAACCGCACCGTCGAGACGTGGTCGCGTGGCACTGATCAGGTCGAGATCCTTTATGAGCTCGACCTCGCCGAACGCCTCACCGCCGTCACCAGCAATGGCGAACGAATCCAGTACACCCTCGACGAACACGGCAACCGCACCGCCGAGACCGCCCCGGGCCTGACCCGCACGCACCTCTACAACGAGCGCGACCGCCTCACAGAAACGCGTGAGAACAACCAGGTCGTCGCCACCTACGGCTATGACCCTGCCGGCCGGCAGACGAGCCACAGCGCCGGCGGCATCGACCGCCTATTCGAATACGACACCCAGGACCGCCTGCTCGCCGTCACCCAGAACGGCACCCCGCTCGTGCACTACGAATCCGACCCCTTCGGCCAACGCACCCTGCGCGAGGCCGGCGGCCAAGTCGAGCAATACCAATGGGACGGCACCAGGCTCGCGGGGCGGACAAATGCAACGGGCAGCACGCTGGGGGATTACCAGCATGCGTATGGGTGGGCGATCAGCAGCCGCGAAGGGGCGGTTAGAAGCACCTTGCATACCGACGTACACGGCACACCGCAGCTGATCACCGACGGGACAGGAGCGATTGCCGGGTGGACGCGGACGGATGTTTGGGGTGTGGAGAAGGCGAGCACTGGGGCGCAAAGCCGGATCGGGCACACCGGGTATCTGAAAGATCCGCTGCTCGGCGATGAGCTGTATGCGCAGGCCAGGCAGTACCGGGCGGGGGTGGGGAGGTTTACGAGCCGGGATGAGTGGGCGGGGGATTTCAATAACCCCATCAGTCTAAATCCTTACCTTTATGGGTTCGGGAATCCGGGCAGCTTCCTTGACCCGGATGGTCGTTGCAGCGTGATGAATGAGATGTCGAGTTGCCACGAAAGGCGCGCGGCTGCATTTCTCCCCCCGGCCCAGGCCGCGATTCTAAATGGTGTCGCTGACCAGGCTGACGCAGAGAGAGCAAAGCGCGACAAGGCTATGCAAGGCGATGCTCGGGCGTTGGGACGCATTGGTGCCAAGGTTGTAATGGGCACAATCTCGTCAATTAAAACGATGTTGTTGGGCGGTCCTAAAATCTATGAACTTACACCTGAGCGGCTTGCGCAATCGCAGCGGGAACTTCAAACGATCAGGCACCCTCAGGATGCCATTAGGTCGGAATTGGACCGTGCTGATGAAATAGAGGCGCGCGATCCTGTTGAGGCACGTGCGATACGCTCCGAGTTGGTCCAGTCTGGCGTATTTGCCATTTTGTCCGCGCCAGCGGGAGCCAAAGCTATTACGCACCTCCGCGGCTCCAGTCCGAAGGCGTCCGTGGTTGAGGGTCGCAATGAGCCAATTCTGCGGAATGATACGGACGCTGAAGCAGGAAGCGGGTTTCCTGACCGAAATGTTATTGAACGAGTAGTGCCGGCGGAAACAAAGCCAGCGTCAAGCGCAAGTCAGGCTGCGTTGTTGGTGGAAGACTTGCGATCTCTCGATCCGGACGCGCCTACCAACCGTTCGAGAATGCCTGGCGACCCAATCAATTTTGACCACGCAAATTCAATTCACACCGATTCGGGCGTGCGATTTACCCCCGATGGATATCCTGATTTTGAGCCACATGCGATCATGCGGGTGGAGATAAATCAATCTGGTAATAATACGAGAGACTTTCGGGCAGCAAATATCGAAGCTGGAATTGGGACGTCATCTCGTTCACATTATTCTTCACATCCTGGATACACTTGGCATCATCACCAGAATGGCAGAAGTATGTTGCTAGTACCCACAGAGCTACATGACGCAGCACGTCATAGTGGTGGTGCAAGCATTGCGATTAGAGGAGGTGGTTCGCAATGAGTTATCAAATGTGGCTCAAGCATGGCCAGATTGACCCGTTGCTACTTCAAGAGTTTGAAGTAAAAATTGGACATCGGCTTCCGACAGCTTACAGAGATTTTCTGCTTGAAACCAATGGTGGGATTCCAGAGGATTCAATCTTTGAAGTTCCTGACTATAATTCCTCATCTATACTGTTTTTTGGGTTGGGTGTGGATACCCCATCCAATGACCTACGGTATGCTGTGAGAGTTTTTGCAGATTCGATCTCGGATGGGTTGTTGCCAATTGGTCGAGATCCAGGTGGAAATCTTGTGCTAATGGATGTAAGAGGAGATCGGGAAAACAAAATATTCTTTTGGAATCATGGGAGTAACGACGGTGAGCTGGGCGGAAAGTTTGCGGAGGTGTTCATTGCGTCGTCATTCTCCGATTTCATGGATGGCCTGCAGCCGGAGGAAGAATGATGTTGTCTATTTCCGAGCAGACAAAAATCTGAACCGAAATATCTTAATATTACAGAATTGGACCGCATTACATTTCGGCTCTGATAACTCGGGAAAGGCGTGGGTGGCGCTTGTCAGTTGTCCTGAATGAGGGCAGGCGAAATTAACTCAGATGATTGCCGTCATCGTCCTGTAATGAGGTGAAGATGGCAGAGGACCCGCCACGGAGTTCTAGAATTCTATGATGCTGCTGTGCTTTCTTGACGAAACTGGCAATTTTGCATCAGCAATCAGGCTTCCTTTAGCCGATCCTAAAGAGTCGATGCCTATTTGCACCGCGTCGCTCCCCGCCAGTTCGGGCAAGAGCAGGGACAGTTCGGCATTTGTTTTTGATAACATGCCCAGCAAGACCAATCTTGCGGTATCGTGAATAAATAGCAAGTCTCGCTCGCGACTGAAGAGGGTGCCGGTTGGGTTCGGGTCATGCACTCCGTGGGCTATTGAGTTGCGATACTTGTCATATATTCTATGCAGTCTTTCTTTGTTTCTGGTATTAAAACCACGTCCTTTTAAAAAGCGGGCGACGCGTTTTGCAAGTCGCTCGCCGTAAGTCAAGGTGTCATATTTTTTGCTTCTTGGCTGTGGAAATAGTGCTTCAAGGACTGCGGTCATCCCTAGAATGGCGAGTTGCCAAGATGTACAAGCCCCGCCGGATATCTGTGCCCAGATTGTAAAGGCAGATCTGATGCGAACGAGCTTCTTTGATTTTAAATTGCCTAGCCTTTGGTTTACCTTTCGCGCCAAACCTAGCTCGTCTGCGTTAAGTCGTCGATGTCTAAAGGTTGGGCTAATGATCGGGTGATTCAGTAGTACTCCGGGTTCCGAGATCGTTCCTCCCGAGAGCGTAAATGTGGATATCGAAGATCCTTGAATTTCTACTGGAGCGATCAGCCTTACGGCTGCAATCGCGGTCCAGAGCCTAGTAGTCGCTTCTGGTGCGGTTGTGTTAATAGGGGTCCGCATACATACATGCACTTGCCCAACGCCAGCTAATTGCTCTTGTAAAAGAATCGCTTTTAGGCGGGGTCGATCGTCTAAGCGATCAACTTCGCGTACGGCCTGCTGAATATCGTCGACTTTGTCAAGCCGGACTTCGCGGCCTAGGTCGAATGGCAAACCGGTGTTGAAGCTAAATGGAAAATGACGGAATAATAAAACTCGCTCCTGAGTTTTTGGCACTAGTCTTTGCCTCTGCGTCAATACGGTGGGTCGGGCATGAGCGTCTTAGTTACGATACACCCAATCTCCATTGCGGCTTGGTGTGCATTGACGACATCGACTATGTTGAGTGGGCGTTGCTCGTATCGAATGCTGGCATCGCATTGAATGAGATCGACAATTCCGGGCCGGGGTGCCGGCAGGCCGCGCGCTTCGGCAAGTTCGAAGAGGGTCTTTAACTTGTGAGTAAAGGGCGGGCTGCTCATTCCCGAGAGTGGCAGATAGAACTTCAGGAATTTCTCCGCAGCCTGCAAAGATGCCCATCGTGCGAGTCCGAGTTCCGCATCACCCGCTACAGTATGTCGAGCTGATGTAGTGAGATCTCTGCAAGCAGCAGTGGCCAAGTCGTTATCGTGAAACAGGCAGTCGATGACTCGCAGGCATTCGTGGGCGGATATGAAGTATTTTAATAGTGAGCGACATTCTTCGTCATTCAGGCTTGATGCGAGACCCTGCGGCAGCGATTTGATGGCCTGCAGAATGTTGATGATTAACCGTTGTTCTGGCTGCCCTGGTTTGTTGACAACGAATTCGGGGAATTGTTTGCTGAGGTCTGGTTCTACAACGGCTAGTGCGCCTCCGAGGACTATGGGTATGCGGATGAGCCATGCATCCCCGCGAATCATTACAACCGAGTAGCCGAGTGCGAGGTCCATGGCAAGGCGTGCACCGTATCGGTTCTCGGTCCATTGGTCGATATGAGCGGAGAGACTCAGCCCGGTGTAATTATCGGGAATCGCCGGTGTGCCTTTTGGAGTGAGGAAGACATTGCGCTGCAGGCGTCGGGCTACTTCCTGGTAGGCGGCTATCCCGCGTCCGACGATCGGAAGATTGCGTGCCTGCATGGCTGCATCGACTTCCGACATCAATTGCTCGAATTCGGCCTTGTTGCTGATTTGGCGAGACATTGCTGTTCCCACACCTCGGAAATTATTAATCAGCCATAATTCGATTCGACGTAGCCATCGTTCCCAGCGTTAGATAATGCCCCCTCATTATTGGCCGAAGCATTTAAAGCGCTAACCTGGAAAAAAAGGGACAATGGCTCTCGCCGTAACCCCTCTGCGGGATACGTCTTTATTAGCATTGATCTTGCCGGATTATACGTAATTCCATCTACTAAGCAGGCCTCCGCGATCCGAGGGTTGTAAGAATATAACCAAGCAAAGTTCTTTCGGACCCATGATAGAAGCGCTTTGTGCAATGGGCGTGAGTCTGCGTAGTATTCTTCGTTCTGAATTTGAAACCCCATAACGTTCATACAAAAACCAAGAATTCGTGCGCCTTTAACGAAGGACACAGAACGAAGGACACAGGACACCCCGTTTTCAGAAGATTCCTACGCTTGGCCGGAGCATTTTCTGAGTGACGGGGAGTTTGGTTGGGGCGATTGTGGTCGCCATGACTTACGCTCGCAGCCAACTCATTCCGACTGGATCCGCTGGGA
>JANPJV010000279.1:0-31605 GCA_031425695.1 Rhodanobacteraceae bacterium
GGCCCCGTGATTTGGGTGGTTCGGCGCGGCGGGCGTACGTTTTTTATTTTGGGGGTAATTGCTTCGGCGAATGGCGATGACCCACCAAAAGCCGCCTCGCGCTACCGAACGAACGTCCACATCTGCTGCGCTGCGGCGACCAGGAAACCGGTCAGGAAGAACACATAGCTGAAGCGCAGGTAACGGTACTTGTGGCGCGAGAGGTAGGTGCCGATCGAATACAGGTCGTTGACCAGGTTCTCGTAGACGGCGGCATCGGTGCGCAATGCGTCGCCCCAGAGCTTGAAGAATTCCTCGCGCGGCAGCTCGGCGAAATGCGCGAAGAACATGATGTTGAAGTTGGGCGGCAACTGCTTGGAATCGCGCAGTCGCAGCGGCCGGTACTTGGGCAGCACCGCCAGGATCGCCAGCAGCAGCGCGATCAAGGTGAAGCCGGCCAGCGTCAGCATGCCGCTGTGCAGCGCCGGATCATTGAGCCGCCCCATCGCCAGCGTCAGCACGATCGACGACACCGTGATGATGATATTGGCCTTGTTGTCGGCCATCTGGCTCAACGCCACGTGATGGCGCTGCGCCTGCATGATCGAGTAATCCGCCGTGTTGCGCCCAAGGATCCCCTGGAAGGGCTCGCGCATGCCGATATGCGAAACGCCGGGGACACTCGCGGGATCAGTCAAATCGGTCATGGGGCGACTCCAGGCAGTCACCCGATTCTAGTCACCCTGATGCGTGTGAAAGCAAAGCCATGCGCAGAAGCCGAAGAGAGGAGGTAGCGTGGCTCTGAGCGCGCGCAGTGTTTGCCACCTTGATGCAGTAGATCGCGCCAGCGCCGCGTTTCGCGACGGAGCGACTCGCTCCGTAGCCGGACGCGGCGCTGGCGCGATCGATTGCGCGCCAAATCCGAGTTTGACGCGCGCTCAGAGCCACGCTACCAAGGCACGCCCCCCGCCCTACGCAGCAGCCGCAACGGCGACCTGCGCGTCCTGTTCCAGGGTCACCGCTACCGCGTGGATCACGGCGGCGATGCGCACGGCGCTCTGGATACCGTCGGGCGTGGCGCCGGTCTTGCGCAGGACCTGTTCGTGCGAGTCCATGCACATGCCGCAGCCATTGATGGCCGATACCGCCAGGCAGGCGAATTCAAAGTCGAGCTTGCCGACGCCCGGGTTGCCGATCACGGTCATGCGCAGCTTGGCCGACATGGCGCGATAGCTCTCGTCGCTGACGAGGTGGGTGAAACGGTAGTAGATGTTGTTCATCGCCATGATCGACGCGGCAGCACGGGCGGCGCGGCGGTCGGCCTCGGAGAGGTTGGCGCTGGCGGCACGATCGATTTCGCTGACGAGTGGCGCGTGGCGGCTGGCGACAGCGCAAGCGAGCGCGGTCAACCAGATCTGCCGCACCGAGAGCCCCGGCGCCCCGGCCTCGGAAAGCACCGCGTCGAGGTTGGTGCGCAGGTCTTTGGCGTAGTCAGGCAGTGCATTGCGGATGGCTTGCATGGTTGTTCCCGTTTGAAGCGATTGTTGGTTGCTGGTTGCTGGTTGTTGGCAAGAGCAGTGGCCCTGGCGTGCTGCCAGGAACCAACAACCACGAACCGACAACCAGCGGGTCCGGACCGTTGAGGTCCGGACCCGCCCCATCAAGCGGCGAGCTTCAACACCTGCTCGCCCTGCTTCCAGTTGCACGGGCAGAGCTCGTCGGTCTGCAGCGCGTCGAGCACGCGCAGCACTTCCTGCGGGTTGCGACCGACATTGAGGTCGGTCACGTCGACGAAACGGATGACGCCGTCCGGATCGACCAGGAAGGTCGCGCGCAGGGAAACGCCCTCGTCCTTGTGCAGAATGCCGAGCGCCTGGCTCAGCTCGCGCTTGATGTCCGCGAGCATGGGGAACGGCAGCTTGTTCAAGTCCTTGTGGTCCTTGCGCCAGGCCAGGTGCACGAACTCCGAGTCAATGCTGGCGGAGAGGATCTGGCAATCGCGATCGGCAAACTGGTCGTTGATCTGGGCGAAACCGACGATCTCGGTCGGGCAGACGAACGTGAAGTCCTTCGGGTAGAAGAACACGCACAGCCACTTGCCCGGGTAGGACTGGTTGGTGATGTCGGTGAATGCGGTGGCCAGGTCGTTGGACACGGTGGCCTTGAGCTTGAACGCAGGGAAACTGTCGCCGATGGTCAACATGGGTTGGATCTCTTGGGTAGGTTGCGATACCCGGCACCTTAGGCGACGTTCGACTGATGCGTCCAATCGATTGTCGGGATAAAATCCATTGTCCCGAGCTATACCTGTGAGCGCTGGATGAACCTGCGCGACTTGCGCTACCTGACTGCGTTGGCGGAACACAAGCACTTCGGCCGCGCCGCCGATGCCTCGTTCGCGAGCCAACCCACCCTGTCGACACAGATCAAGAAGCTCGAAGACGAGCTCGATGTCCAGTTGTTCGAACGGCAGCCGCGCAAGGTCTTGCTGACCCGCGCCGGAGAGGCGGTAGTGGCCCGCGCGCGGGTGATCCTGCGCGAGGTCGACGCCATCCGCGAGATCGCGCGGAGCGCACGCGACCCCGAGGCCGGGCGGATCCGGCTTGGCCTGTTCCCGACCCTCGGACCGTACCTTCTTCCGCACGTGGTGCCGGCTCTGCGTATCCGCTTCCCCAAGCTGGAGCTCCTGCTGATCGAGGAGAAGACCGAGGAGCTGATCGCGCAACTCGATCGCGGTGATCTCGATGCCATCCTGCTGGCACTTCCGGTTGGCGATGAAAACTTCGCCGTGCGCGCGTTGTTCGAGGAGGCTTTCGTGCTCGCGCTGCCGCGTGAGCGCGCCGGTGATTTCCCCGGCGACGCACCGGTCGAGCTTGGACAGTTGCGAGATCGCGAGGTGCTGCTGCTCGAAGAAGGTCATTGCCTGCGCCAGCAGGCGCTGTCGCTGTGCGGGCTCAATGGCGCCGCTGAAAAATCCGGTTTCCGCGCCACCAGCCTGGAGACCTTGCGGCAGATGGTTGCAGCCAATGTCGGGGTCACCTTGCTCCCGGAGCTCGCCACGCTGCCGCCGGTCGCGCCGAATGAACATCTGCTTCTGCGGGCCTTTGTCGAGCCCGCGCCACGCCGGCTCATCGGCTTGCTCTGGCGCAAGAGCGACGCCCGCGAAAACCTGATGGAAGCGCTTGCCCAGCTGATCGCGGCGAGTGGACAGAAGGTGCTGGGGGCCGCCTCGATCCCCAGAACGGAAGAGTACCCATGGGCATGAGCCGCGGGCTCTGGCTGGTGCTGTTGATTTGCGCTGCCGGCGGCCTCTGGCATCTGGCGCATCGAGAGCCCGGCGCGGTGAGGCAGTCGCCGGGGACGGTGGCACCGCATGCGCCGACCCAGACCATGCTCGAGAATGCGGCCACGATCAGCTTCGGGCGCTTCACGTTGACCCCGCTGGCCGAGTTCCGTACTGAAGCGCGCGTGCTCTCGCGCAAGAATTACGGCTCGGATGCGGAATCAGAGCTGTCTCCGCTGGATTTTGCTCTCGGCTGGGGCCGCATGTCCGACAATGCCGTGCTGGAGCAGCTCAACATCAGCCAGGGCGTGCGTTTCTTCAACTATCGCTGGGAGAACCAGCCACCGATCCCACCCCAGGAAATCGTGGTCTCGGCGACCAACGTGCACCTCATCCCCGAAGACGCCGGCGTGCTGCATGCCCTCGAGAAGGTGCGTGCCGGCCAGGTGGTGCGCCTCGAGGGTGTGCTGGTCGCAGCCGAGCGAGGCGATGGCTGGCGCTGGCGCTCGTCGTTGACCCGGGAAGACGATGGCGCGGGCGCATGCGAACTGCTGCTGGTGCGCAAGGTGGCCGTCGTCAATGCGGGTGGCTAGCCGCCTGCTGTAGTCTCCGGCCTCTCTCATCAAGCCCCTGCCGGACTCGCCATGGCACCGAAGCAAGCCCTGATCTGCGGCTCGTTGGCCTACGACACCATCATGGTGTTCGAGGATCGATTCAAGAACCACATCCTGGCCGACAAGGTACACATGCTCAGTGTGGCCTTCTACGTGCCCACCCTGCGCCGTGAGTTTGGCGGCTGCGCCGGCAACATCAGCTACAACTTCAAGCTGCTGGGCGGGCACCCGGTCCCCTTCGGCGCGGTCGGGCGCGATTTCGACGCCTACCGCGCGCATTTCGAAGCCTGCGGGATCGATCTACGCTGCGTGCGCGAGCTGCCCGATTTCTATACGGCGCAGGCCTACATCACCACCGATCTCGACGACAACCAGATTACTGCCTTTCATCCCGGCGCGATGACCCAGAGTCACGGTGCGCACGTGCAGGATGTCCAAGGCGTCACTTTCGCCATTGTCGCGCCCGACAATCGCGACGCGATGCTGCAGCACGCCGCTGAGTTCAAGCGCATGGGCGTTCCTTTCATCTTCGACCCGGGCCAGGCGCTACCGCTTTTCAACGGCCAGGAATTTCGCGATTTCATCGAAAGCGCGACCTATGTCAGCGTCAATGACTACGAATCACAGTTGCTCAGCGAGCGCACCGGCTGGAGCCCCGAAGAAATCGCGCAGAAGGTCTCGGCCTATATCGTCACGCGCGGACCAGAAGGATCCTATTGGTACACCCGCGACGGCGTGCTCGATATCCCCTGCGCGCGCGCGCGTGAGGTCAAGGATCCGACCGGTTGCGGCGATGCCTATCGCGCTGGCCTGATCTATGGGCTCATGAACGACTTTGACTACGCGACCACCGGCCGGATCGCGTCGCTGATGGGCACGATCAAGATCGAGCACAACGGCACCCAGAACCAGCGCTTCAACCGCGCTGAGTTCCTCGACCGCTTCCAAGCGGAGTTCGGTTATCGCTTTGAGTAGGAGGTCCGCGTAGCGCGGAGTGCGGCGCACGCGCAGCGTCGTGCTAGCGGGATCCTGTTTCGCCGCTCTCCGCGGCTCTTTGCAGTTCAAAGCCGCGGAGAGCGGCTACGCCGCACTCCGCGCTAGTCGGCGCTCAGCTGCGCGCGCCGGGCGGCGTCGTCGAACTCGGAGATGATGCGCGTGATCTTGCCGTCGCGGATGTCGAAGATGCTCTTGCCAGTGATCCGATAGCGCTGGCCACGGGCCGTCGGCATTCCCGGCGCGGTCGCCAGGTATTGCCCACTGATGGTGTAGGCCGAGATAGCGCGTTCGCCGTTGCCGGTAACCTCGGTTTCGATGTCGCTGATGACTTCGAGAAAGCGTTGCTTGCTTGCGTTCAGCTGCTCAGTGAACGCCTCGAGGCCGACCTGGCGCGAGCTTTCGTTGAGGTCGTGGACGACGTCGTCGCTCATCAAGGACAGCATGCCGACCCAGTCGGCATGGTTGAAAGCCGCAAAATATTGCGCGATGAGTTGTTCGGTGTCCTGGCTCATGGCATCTGTCCGAAAAGAGGTTCGCCACATCTAAAGACAAGGCGGGTGGCGGGTCCGTGACGGCCCCGCTACCGCGTGAGGGGAATGGTCAGCTTCGAGGACGCAGAGGTGGGCCGGGAGCCTATTGGACCGCACCCCGGCGTTTCAGCTCACGCGCACTTCGAGTACCCGCAGTTGAGACAGGTCTGGCAGCCATCCATGAGCACCATCGCCTTGGTGCTGCACTTGTGGCACATGCTGGCGCTGGGCGGGAACACCGGCGCGCTTTCGACCGGGGCCGGAGTCGGTACTGCGTGAATCTTGGGCTCGGCCTCGCGGTCACTGGCCTTGCGTTCGATTTCGTCCATCCGTGCTTCGTATTCGGCGCGCTTCTTGGCAATCGCCTGGCGCTGGTCGGCGCTCAAGTCGTCGGAATGGATCATCCCGATTTTCTTGAGGTGATCCTCGATGACGAAACCGAGCTCAGCCACGATCGACGGCATGTAGACGCCGCCGGTCTTGAAGTACCCACCACGCGGATCGAACACCGCCTTGAGCTCATCGACCAGGAAGGTGACGTCGCCACCCTTGCGGAAGACCGCGCTCATGATCCGGGTGAGCGCCACCGCCCACTGGAAGTGCTCCATGTTCTTGGAGTTGATGAAGATCTCGAACGGCCGGCGGGCCTCGTGCTCGGTGCTTTCGTTGAGCACGATGTCGTTGATGGTCACATACAGCGCGTGCTCGAATAGCGGCGACTTGATCTTGTAGGTACTGCCATCCAGCATTTCCGGGCGCTCGACGCGCTCGTGCATGTGGATGACTTCAGCGGCCTCGGGCAGCGAAGGAGCTGCCGGCGCTGCAGGCACAGCGGCTGCCTCGTCCGGCTTGGCGACGCTGTAGCCGGTGATCTTGCGGGTGATCTTGATGGTCATTACGGCTTACTCGGTCGTGATCAGTTTCAGCTCGTTGCCTTGCTGATAGGAGGTCGGCACCGCGAGATCGCGGCCGATGCGCCCCAGTTCGAGCAGGTGGTCGAGCTGGATGGGATGCTCTTTCTCGGTCAGCAACACGATCTGTTCGATCACATATCCGCGTTGCACGTTGCCCAGCGCCTGGCTCAGGCTGCTCACATCGAAAACCTGATCCTGGAACTGGAAATCGCGATCGCCGTGCGGCATCAGCTCAATGCGCAGCTTCTGCCCCGGGGTCAGGTTTGCCGGCAATGCGAGCCGGTTGGGGCCGGGGCCGGCCTGGCCTGGGCCCGGCGCAACGTTGGCCTTGAGCACCTCATGCTTGAGCTCGGAGGTGTCCTTGTCGGCGCCGTAGCGCGCATTGAGCTCGGCAAGATGCTGCTCATAGGCTTCGCGACCGCGCGGCACCAGCATGGTGTCGGCATCGCTCGCAGGGGCCTGGGCGTGAGCCGGCGTGAGCGTAAGCGCGAGCAGGGCCAGCAGCGGGATCCGGGATTTCATGGGTGCTCCTCTACGACCGACGTGAATGCATGAACGCGAACGACGACTTTTCCGGGCAACCGGCGCCGTACGCTGGAAGCGCGCGACCCGACACGGCCGCGCCACTGCGGTTCCAGCGCGTCCCAAGGACGCGCCGAAGCCAATGCTTGACTACTTCTTGCCCGACCGTCCCGCAGCCTTTGGCGCAGCCTTGCCACTGCCTGCTTTGGCACTGCTGGACTTGGCACCACCGGACTTGGGAGCAGCGCTCTTCGCCGGTGCGGCTTTAGCTGCCGGCTTCGCCGGCGCCGCCTTGGCAGCGGGCTTCGCGGCCGACTTGGCGGCTGCCGGCTTGGCTGCCGGCTTCTTCGCGGCGGCGGATTTTGCCGGGGTCGCCTTCGCAGCTGGTTTGGCCGCAGCTTTCTTTGCAGGCGCCGCCTTGGCCGCGGATTTATTCGCCGGCGCGGCTTTTGCGGCGGGCTTCGCGGCAGCTTTGGGCTTGGACGCAGCCTTGCGTGCCGGCTTGGCGTTTCCGGTCAGCTCGGCCACCTTGTCCTTGACGGAAGCAACCGCCTTGCTGGCGCCGGCCTTGGCCGCCTTGACCTGTCCCGCAACCGACTTTTCGACTTTGGCCACGGTCTTGCCGACGCTGCGTGAAACTTCGCCGGCCTTCTTGACCACCGCGTCCTTGGCTTCGCCGACACTCTTGGCGGCCGCCTTGGCCATGTCTTCCACCTTGTTCTCCGCAGCCACCACCACATCCTTGCCTTCTGCAATCAAGGTCTCGCCGAGCTTGGCAGCCTTGTCCTTGAGCTCTTCAACTTTGCCCTTGACGCCACTCGCCTTCGCTTTCGATTTGGATTTCGCAGCCATACGATCCACTCCCTTCGCAGTGATCCTGGAAATCTGGAAAAGGTCCATCGTGGCCCTTTCCAGATACGCTCAACAAAAAAGTCATTTTTGTTTCGCTTCATCTTGGCCGACTTGCGTCGGCCAAGATGGCGGCACATCCATGTGCCGCATGGCCTCTCCGACTCTTTCGGAGCGTGACTGACTTTGGTCCCGCACCTGCATCAGAATTTTCCGTAATAACCCTCTTTCAGCGCTTCGAACAGGTTGGCGGCGTTGTGCGTCTCGCCGTCATATTCGATCTCTTCGTTGCCCCGCGCTTCGACCAGAGTGCCATCGTCGAGCTCGAAACGATAGACCGTGTTCTCGAGGTCCTGTTCCTTCACCAGCACGCCCTGGAAGGCCTCGGGATTGAAACGGAAAGTGGTGCAGCCCTTCAGACCCTGCTTGTGCGCATAGAGATAGATGTCTTTGAAGCGATCGTAGGCGTAATCGGTCGGGACGTTGGCGGTCTTGGAGATCGAGGAATCGACCCAGCGCTGTGCCGCGGCCTGGATGTCGACGTGGCCCTTGGGACTGATGTCGTCGGCCGCGACGAAATAGTCGGGCAGCTTCTCATCGGTCTTGTCGCTGTACGGCATGGCCTTGGCATTGACCAGGTGGCGATAGGCGAGCAGTTCGTAGCTGAAGACCTCGACCTTTTCCTTGCTCTTCTTGCCCTCGCGGATCACGTTGCGCGAATAGTGGTGCGCGAAGGAGGGCTCGATGCCATTGCTGACGTTGTTGCCGATCGACAGTGAAATGGTGCCCGTGGGTGCGATCGAGGAATGGTGCGTGAAGCGCGCGCCGACCTCGGCGAGCTCCGCGACCAGATCGGGTACGACGCCAGCCAGACGCTGCATGTAGCGCGAGTACTTGCTGTGCAGCAGGCGACCCGGAACGCGGTCGCCGATCGCATGGCCATCGGCGAGCATCTCCGGGCGTTTGCGCAGCATCTCGGCGCTGACTTCGAACTCCTCGGTCATCAACGGCGCCGGGCCCTTCTCGCGTGCGAGCTCGAGTGCGACTTCCCAGCCCGCGACTGCCATGTCGCGCGAAACGGCATCGGTGAACTCGAGTGAATCGGACGAACCGTAGCTCATCTTGAGCATGGCCAAGGTCGATCCCAACCCCAGGAAACCCATGCCGTGGCGACGCTTGCGCATGATCTCGTCGCGCTGGCCGGGAAGCGGCAGGCCGTTGACCTCGACCACGTTGTCGAGCATGCGCGTGAACACGCGCACGACTTCCTTATACTCATCCCAGTCGAAACGGGCGCGCGCGGTGAATGGCTCGCGCACGAACTTGGTGAGGTTGACCGAGCCGAGCAGACACGAACCATAGGGCGGCAGCGGCTGCTCGCCGCACGGGTTGGTCGCGCGGATGCTCTCGCACCACCAGTTGTTGTTCATCTCGTTGACGCGGTCGATCAGGATGAATCCGGGCTCGGCAAAGTCATAGGTCGAGCTCATGATCATTTCCCACAGCCCTTTCGCGCGAATGCGGCTGTAGACGCGGCAGGCGACCAGGCCGTCGTCGCGACTCACGTAGTTCTCGCGTGTCGGCCATTCGCGCCAGATGATGTTGTGGGTGTCGGTGAGATCGACTTCGTGCTGTTCCTTGACGTGCACCGGGAACACCAGCGGCCAGTCGGTATCGTTCTCGACCGCGTGGATGAACTCGTCAGTGATCAGCAGTGACAGGTTGAACTGGCGCAGGCGCCCGTCTTCGCGCTTGGCCTTGATGAATTCCTTGACGTCCGGATGGGCGATGTCGAACGTGCCCATCTGCGCACCACGACGGCCACCGGCGCTCGAAACCGTGAAGCACATCTTGTCGTAGATATCCATGAAGCTCAACGGACCGGAGGTGTACGCGCCGGCACCGGAGACGTAGGCACCACGCGGACGCAGAGTCGAGAACTCGTAGCCAATGCCGCAGCCGGCCTTCAAGGTCAAGCCCGCCTCGTGGACCTTGCCCAGGATGTCGTCCATCGAATCGCCGATGGTCCCGGAGACCGTGCAGTTGATCGTGCTGGTCGCCGGCTTGTGGTCGAGCGCGCCGGCGTTGGAGGTGATGCGTCCCGCCGGGATCGCACCACGCCGCAGTGCCCAGACGAATCGCTCGTTCCAGTAGGCGCGCTTCTCGGGGTTGACCTCGGCGTCGCTCAGGGCGCGTGCGATGCGCTTGAAGCTGTCGTCGATGGTGCGATCGATCGGGTCGCCATTCTTCGCCTTGAGGCGATATTTCTTGTCCCAGATATCCTGGGAGGCTGGCTGCAGTGGAATGTCCACAATGTCGTTACGAACCGCTTCGAGACGAACGGTGCTCATTCGATAGTGCCTCCCAGGCTTGGCGCGTTTTTCTTATTGGTCTTTTTTGAGGTGTAGCGTTAAAACCACACAGATAACTAGCTCTTGGTGCCAGCTCCGGTCCCAACCACTACATCTTGTGGTGGCACCGGGCGCGAAGTTTGACAGACCCGGCGTTCCCGTCAAGCACGAAATCAACGGAATGTGACTTCCCGCGCGGCCTTCCGACGAGCGGCGCTCACAGAGAATCACATCGGAGTCGCAGGCGGCAGGGCTTGACCGCCACTCGGATCTCATCGCGCCCGGAAGGTTCGGCGACGCCAGACCATCGGGCGCGATGAGATCCGAGTGAGCCCTACAGCTCTCCTATCGGCTGCGGGTGGGAGAACAGGAAGCCCTGGCCGAGGGAGCAGCCGAGATCCTGGAGGGCCTGGTGCTGGAGCGAGGTTTCGATGCCTTCGCCGATCACTTCAAGGCCCAGTGAATCGGCGAGCGCCTTGATCGCGCGTACGACTGCGGCGCTGCCGCCCTGGCCGCCGGGCAGCAGTTCGGCGACGAAGGAGCGATCGATCTTGAGTGAGTGGATCGGGAAGCGGTGCAGGTAGCTCAAGGACGAATAGCCGGTGCCGAAATCATCGATCTGTACCAGCACGCCGGCGGCTCGCAATCGTTCCAGCAGGTAGCGCACGTGGTCGGGATTGTCGAGGAGAGCGCCCTCGGTGACCTCCAGGCGCACCCGGTTCGGCGCCACCCCATTGGACTCGATCAACTTGAGCACGTCCTTGTCGAAATCCGGCGCGCGCAGCTGGCGGGCGGAGACATTGATGCTGACGTAGGCATCCCGCTGCGGCAGGCGGCGCACGTCGCGACAGGCCATCGCGAACATCTGCCAGTCGATCTGCTCGATGCTGCCGTTATCCTCGGCGACGCTCAGGAAATCCCCGGGCAGCAGCAACCCGCGCTCGGCATGGCGCCAGCGCAGCAGCGCCTCGTAGCCGATTACAGCCCCATCGGAGAGGCGCACGATGGTCTGGAAGAACGGCTCGAACTCGTCACGCAGCAGCGCCCGGCGCAGGTCGCCCTCGAGGTCGAGCACGCGCAGCGCCTCGGCGCGCAGCTGCTCGTCGAACAGCTCGACGCGCTGGCGACCCTGGGCCTTGGCGCGATACATGGCGACATCCGCATCACGCAGCAATTCTTCCGAGCGCGTATAGCGCGGATGCGAAAAGGCAATGCCGATGCTGGCCGAGGTGTAGAGCTCCTTGCCGTCGATGCGCATCGGCTCGGACAGCGCGGCGATCAGGCGTTCGGCGACGAAATGCGCGCGGTCCGGGTGATGCACGTCCTCGAGCAGGATCGCGAACTCGTCGCCCCCGAGACGGGCGACGGTGTCCGGCTCGCGCACCGCGGTGGCCAGGCGCGCCGCCGCGTGCTTCAGCAGTTCGTCGCCGACCAGGTGGCCGACGCTGTCGTTGATCACCTTGAAGCGATCGAGATCCAGGAACAGCACCGCGAACCCGTGGGCCGCGTCGGCCTGGTAGCGCGCCAGTGCACGGCTCAGCCGATCCAGCAGCAGGGTGCGGTTGGGAAGACCGGTCAAGGTGTCGTGCAGCGCCTGGTGCTTGAGGGTGTCCTCGATGCGCTCGCGCTCGACCATCTGGTCGGTGAGCTCGCGATTGGCCACCGCAAGCTCGTGGGTACGCGCGGTGACGCGCTGTTCGAGCTCGCTGTAGGCCAGTCGCAGCGATTCCTGGGCGCGCTTGCGCTCGAGCCCATTGGCGATGTGGTAGGCAACGAAGGTCAGCAGTTCCTGGTCGCGCTCGGTAAATGGCAGGTCGGCGGCATAGCTCTGCACCGCCAGGACGCCGACCGTGCGCTCGTCGCAGATCAATGGCACTCCCAGCCAATAGACGGAGCGCGGGCCGAAGCTCTGGACTTCGCCGCGCGCCGCCAGGTCCTCGATCGCGAGCCGGTCGGCCAGCAGCACGGTACCGGTGCGCAACACATATTCGGTCAGGCCCTTGGCCAGCCGTCGGCGCACGCGCCGGGAGTCGAGTTCGTCAACGGAATAGGGGAATTCGAGCTCGCTGCCGTCGGCGCTCAGCAGGGCAATGTAGAAGTTGCGCGCATACAGCAGCTCGCCAACGATCACGTGCACCGCGGCGTAGAACCCCTCGAGGCTCTCGGCCGTGCTCGAACGCTCGGCAATCGCATACAGCGCGGCCTGCAGCCGTTCGCCGCGCTGCCTTTCGGCGACCTCGAGCTGCAGCTCGCGGTTGCGCTCCTCGATCTCGGAGGTGCGCTCAACGACGCGGCGCTCCAGGTCCTCCTGGGCCTGCTTGCGCTCGAGTGCCGTCAGGATGTGCTGGGCCACGTAGGTCAGGAGTGCCTGGTCGTCATCGTTGAAGCGATGTTCCTCGAGGTAGCTCTGCACCACGATCGCCCCGCGCACCACGCCGCCGCCGATGAGCGGGACGCCGAGCCAGTCGATGCTGTCGGGGCCCAGGTTGACATCGCGGCGCACGCCCATGCTTGCGCGAATGGCGTCCGAGGGTCCGCGCTGGGGGCGGCCGCTGCGGATCAGGCCCAGCGTCAGGCTGTTGGGAATGGCCGACGCCGGGATCGCAATGCCCGCCTGCGGCCGGGCGCCGTCCTCGGTATCGGCAAAGTAGAGGAAGCGCAGCATCTCGGTTGCGCTTTCATAGAGGACGATCAGGAAGTTCTCGGCATACATGAGCTCGCCGATCACGCCATGCACTTGGCGCAGCATGTCCGGCATTTCGAGGTCCGAACTGGCCATGTTGGCGATCGCAAACAGCGCACGCTGCACGCGCTCGGCGCGCTCGAGCCGGTCGACCGCGCGCGACAGCGTCGTCAATTCGGAGAGGCGTCCAGCGGCGGCGGCCACGTCGTCGAGGAAGCGCCGCCAGTCCGGCGTGCGCGGGCCGCTACCTTTCGGCCAGGCCAGGGCCACGCGCGGCAGTGCACCGGTCTGCACCAGAATCTCGGTCTCCAGCAGGCTCTGCCCGCGCGCCCGCGCGGCAGGTGCCGACAACAGCTGGCGCAACCAATTGAACTCGACCACGCCGACGGCGCTGGCCGGCGCCACGCGCCAGTTCGGTGTCAGCTCGGCGACACCGATCTGCGACCACAACAGCCCGAGGTGGCTGACACCGAAGCGCCGGTGGGCTTCGCGTGCGGCCAGCAGGCCCAAGGTCTCGAAATCGCCGACACCGAGCAATTCGCGCAGGAACGGTTCGCCCGCGCCGATTTCGCTTGCCTGAATCTGGCTGCCCGGTTCCACGCCCTGCCCTGATGCCGCCTCTCTGCCGTGCAGTGTGCCACGATTGGTCTTTGGCGCAGATTCTCCTGCGCAGAATCCGCGCCGGATTTCGCTGATCGCCCGCGGAGCAAAAACGTGGTTTTTGCTGCGCGATGGCCAGGCGCTCCGAGGGAGCAAAAGCGGCACTGTTGGAGTGCGGCGCCCGGTGCCGCACGCCATGGCAATCCAGGGCACATCACGCGTTTCCTTCCTGCTGAAGGCCCCTCAGCTCATGGCGCTTTCTCATAAGCAAACGCCGGCCGAGAACACGTGTCGTGTTTGGTCGCGCTACTGCGTTGATTCCAGGAGTGCGTTCGGAAAGGCGCCCGTACTCCAACCGATCGTCAGCCAGGATCTTGTACGGTGCCGCCAGTAGCCAGTATTAACGGACTGCTGCAGCATGCACGTCCAGGCCATTTCAGGGAGACCGTCGTGATCTACCAGAGCATCGTCGAAACCATTGGCAACACGCCGGTCGTCCGCATCAACCGGATGGCGCCGGCCGGCATCGAGATGTACGTGAAGATCGAGGCCTTCAATCCTGGGGCTTCGGTGAAGGACCGCCTGGCCTGGGCGATCATCCAGGACGCCGAGCGCAGCGGCGCGCTGAAGCCCGGGCAGACGGTGGTCGAGGCGACCAGCGGCAACACTGGTATTGCGTTGGCCATGGTCTGTGCGGCGCGCGGCTATCCCTTCGTCGCGCTGATGGTCGAGACCTTCTCGATCGAGCGCCGCAAGATTATGCGCGGGCTCGGGGCCAAGGTGATCCTGACGCCTGCTGCCGAGCGCGGAACCGGCATGGTCAGGCGCGCCCAGGAACTGGCCGCCCAGCACGGCTGGTTCCTCGCGCGGCAGTTCGAGAACGAAGCCAATCCCGCCTACCACCGCAACACCACCGGCCCGGAAATCTTGCGCGATTTTGCCGATCGGCGGCTCGACTATTTCGTCGCTGGCTGGGGCACTGGCGGTACGCTGACCGGCGTCAGCCAGGTTTTGAAAGTCGCGCGCCCCGAGGTTCGCGTGGTCACCTGCGAGCCGGCTGGCGCTTCGCTGCTGGCGGGCAAGCCCTGGGCGCCCCACAAGATCCAGGGTTGGACGCCGGATTTCGTCCCGGCCGTGCTCGACCGCAGCAGCTTCCACGAAAATGTTCCGGTGGACGATCTCGTCGCCCGCGACACCGCGCGCGCGCTCGCCGCGCAGGAAGGCATCTTCGTCGGCATCTCCTCCGGTGCCACCTTCGCTGCCGCCCTCGACGTCGCCCGCCGCGCCGAGCCCGGCAGCGTCATCCTGGCCATGCTCCCCGACACCGGCGAGCGCTACTTGTCGACCATCCTCTTTGAAGGCGTCAATGAAGGATCGGATGAGATTTGATCGTCAGAGTTTTCGGAGCAGTTTCTCCTGTGGAGAATCTGCGCCGGGCTGGTGCTCGCCCGGGGAGCAAAAACGTGGCTTTTGCTGCGCGACGGCCACTTGGCACTGTTGATTTTGCTTTGGTGGTTCTGCGCTGCGCGCGGACGCTTTTGCTTTGACAGGAAAGGCGTCCGCGCATGGCGCAGACCCACCGAGCCAAAGCGATTGAGGGTCAGCGCACAGCTGAGATCCGCCAAAAGCGAATGTGCCAGCGAGGCATACTGGACCCAGCCGCCAACTTCAGCGGCTCAAACAAACTGGAGAGCTCCATGCGCAAGACGTGGTTGTGCTGTGCCCTGCTCTTGATCCTGCCGATGTGTGCACCCGCCGCGGAAATCTGCGAGGACGTCAATGACGTTTCCAACGACTGGAACGAGCTTGCAAACCTGATCAACACGACCGAGGGCGAAGGCTTTACCGACGAAGAGGTCGCCGATGTCGAGGAAGGTGTCGCTGCCCTGACCGAGGGCTCGGCAACGCTCGCCGGCCTGCTGCAAGGCGCCGGCAATGATCACCAGGTCGCGCTCGGCACCCAGCTGGAAGCGGTGCTCACCCAGATTGAAAACCTCGACGGCGAAGACGAGGTCAACTACATCGTCGGCGCCATCGACTCGGTCACCGCAACGCTCGATGCGGTAACGGACGATTGCGACGCGGCCCATTGAAGTAGCTTCGGCCTGACGCAGGTCATGTTGCCCGCGCAAGCGGGCTACTTGACGGCTCTGGCCGGACGCGGGTCATGTTGCCCGCGCAAGCGGGCTACTTGACGGCTCTGGCCCGAACAGCGTCAAGTACCCCCTGCGCGGGTAACATGACCTACATTTGTGCCGGCATCGCCTCCGGGCGTTCGTCGGCGCGCCGCATGCGGCGCAAGCGCAGCGGGTTTCAACCCCCCAACGGCGGCAAAATTACCTCGAATTGCGCTCCACCGAGTTGCTCGGACCGGGTGACCTTGAGCTCACCGCCATAGGAGGCAACCAGTTCGCCGACGATGGACAGGCCGATGCCGTGGCCCTGGACGCGTTCGTCGCCGCGGACGCCGCGCTTCAAGACCTGGGTGATCTGTTCGTCCGGGATGCCGGGGCCGTCGTCCTCGACGCGCAGCAGCAGGCCTGGACGGCGCGAGCGGTGGTGGACGATCGGGCGCGCGGTCAGCAGGACGCGCGAGCGGCACCACTTGAACGCGTTGTCCATGAGATTGCCGAGCAGTTCGAGCAAGTCCCCTTTCTCGCCGTGGTAGCAGGATTTGGGGTCGACGTCGAACTCGGCAAGCGCACCCTTGCGGGCGTAGACCTTTTCCAGGGTCAGCGCAATCTCTTCGGCATGAACGAGGACCGGCAGCGGCGCCGCGTAGGTCTGGTGTCCTGACTTGGCCGCACGGGCGAGCTGGTAGGCGACGATCTCGTCCATGCGCACCACCTGCTCGAGCCCGGACTGCCGGACGCGCTTGGGATCGTCCTCGTTCTCGAAGATGCCGCGCATGACCGCGAGCGGCGTCTTCAAACTGTGCGCCAGGTCGCCGAGTGTATGCCTGTAGCGACGCAGGTTCTCGCGCTCGCCCTTAATGAAGTCGTTGAGGCCGGTGGTCAGTGCCGCCAGCTCGATCGGATAGTTGCCGGAAAGCTGTTCGGCCTCGCCGCGCTCGACGTGGCCGAGATCGCTCTCGACATCACGCAGTGGCCGCAGGCTCCAGCGCAGCAGCAATGCCTGGAAGGCCAGCAGCAGGAGGCCGAGCCCACCGAGCAGGGCCCACATGGTTTCGCGGAAAGCCTTGATCTGGCGCCGCACCGAGGCTTGGTTCTCGCCGACGTTGACGGTCACGCGAACGTCCTTGCCGCTGGGTGCGCGCGCTTCGAAGAGCACGCCCATGCTAAGCATGTAGACGCCGCCGACGTTGGTTCGGATGGGTCCCCGGAAGCTGATCTCGCCGGGTTTCAGCCCATCGACGAAGGGCAATTCCCGCTCCATTGCCGAGGGTGACTCCCAGCGCAGGTCCTGCGAGTAGATGGAGGCGTAGAGACCGGAGCCAGGGCGTTCCAATCGCGGCTCGGGAAGCACTTCCGGGACCAGGATCTCGCCACGCACGGAGATGTCCGTCCGCGCCAGGAAGGAATAGAGCACGCTCTGCATGCGTTCGCGCAGCACCGAAAAGGCCCAGTTCTCGAACGCACGCTCGAGCGCATAGCCGGTGAGGCCGATGAACGCGGCCAGCACCAGGCTGGCCGCCAGCAGGGATCGCGCAGCGAGCGAGAACTGACGCCGCGCACTCATGTCAGTTCACTTCCCCAAGGGAGATCAGGCCGTCCGCGGGATCGAGAAACGATAGCCGCGCCCGCGCACGGTTTCGATTGGCTTCAGGCTGCCATCCGGATCGAGCTTCTTGCGCAAGCGCCCGATGAAGACTTCGATGACATTACTGTCGCGATCGAAATCCTGCTCGTAGATATGCTCGGTCAGGTCGCTCTTGGAGACCAGCTCGCCAGCGTGCAGGATCAGGTACTCGAGCACCTTGTATTCGTAGCTGGTCAGGTCGACCGAGGTGTCGCCGACGGTCACCGACTGCGCGGTGGTGTCGAGCTTGACCGGGCCGCATTCGAGCAGCGGCTTGCTCCAGCCGGCGCTGCGGCGCACCAGCGCGTTCATGCGCGCGAGCAACTCTTCGATGTGGAAAGGCTTGACCAGGTAGTCGTCGGCGCCGTGCTTCAAGCCCTCGACCTTGTCCTCCCAGCTGCCGCGCGCGGTCAGGATCAGGATCGGGTACCGACGACCGCCTTCGCGCAGGCGCTTGACGACTTCCAGGCCCGGAAGCTTGGGCAAGCCGAGATCGACGATGGCGACATCGAAGGGCACTTCCAGCCCCATGTAGACGCCTTCATCGCCGTCGGCTGCAGTATCTACCGCAAAGCCTTCGCGCTGCAGGCGTGCTGCCAGGGTCTCGCGCAAGGGGGCTTCGTCTTCGACCAACAGGACTCGCATGTTCGGCTCCTTCTTGAAGGCTTCAGGCTGGAATCTGGAAGATGCGCACGCGCCCATCCGGCATCAGTACTTTGATCCGATAGATGACTGTGCCGCGTGTTCGGATGCTGCTGGCGGACAACACCTTGCCCGCGGTTTCGCGTTCGACCTGCTCAATCGCATCCTTCATGGTCTTGGCGCTGAGCGGTGCGCTGCAGAGAATCAACAGCAGCACGGCGGCCAGCAGGCGCAATGGCTTCTTGGAGCGGACGACGACAGGCATTCTGAGCGCGGATCCTTGAGAAATCGGGCGAAGCTGAAGCAGCGCAGCCATGGTCGCTCCCACGAAGGCACGGTGGGTCGGCAAGCCGATGACACGGCGCATCCTTGCAGGGCGACAAATAGCCTTACCTGAACGGACGAAAAAGTACGTGATGAATACACCTTTCGCGCTCTCCATGGCGACTGCCAGCGACGCGGCCGAGCTCAGCGCTCTGATGCGCGCGAGCTTCATGGCCGCCTATGGGCAGATCGCCTCCCAGGACAAACTGGAACGCTACCAGGCACGCGCGTACGCCATCCCGACTTTGCGAGAAGCGCTCGAGCGGGGCGAGATCGAGATCTGGGTGGCGCGCGCCGTGGGCGGGGACGCCGCCGGCTATGTGCAGATCAGCACCCGCCATTCGCGGGTGCCGGTCAGCGCGCGGCCCGCGGCGATTGAGCTGCAGCGCTGTTATCTGCAGCCCGCGTACTTCGGCAGCGGGGCGGCAGACCTGCTCATGCAGCGTGCCCAGCAACGCGCGCAGGCGCTTGGGGCGGAGCGAATTTATTTGTCGGTGTACACGCAGGCGCCGCGGGCGATCGCGTTCTACCGTCGGCACGGATTCGAGATTGCCGCGCCGGTGCAATTCTTCATCGACGAGATTGCGTTCGACGACTGGTCGATGGTGTGCGAGCTGACGTAGCGAGACGCGGCGCCGGCGCAGTGAGGGCGGTCCGCCTGCGCGGCATGCCGCGCGACCGCTCGAACGCCCGCGAACTTGTTCGCGGGCAGCAATTCGCGCTCGGTGCCACGCGACGTGCGGACCGCGTTGCCTGTGTAGCGTGGCACTGAGCGCGCGTGATGACGGATGTTGCGATCGATCGATCGCGCCAGCGCCGCGTGTAACCACGTAGCGCGCACTCCTTCACTCGAACCCCGCCTCCAGCCGCTGCATTAACGCTGCATCGCTGGCCACCATCGATTCGGCGTGAGCGGGGCGTTGCAGCAGGGCATCGAGTGCCGGCGGAACGGCGATTGGCTTGCCCACCAGCGGCTCGACGATGTCGTTGAACTTGGCCGGATGGGCGGTCGCGACCAGCAGGTGTGCGCGGGTGTCGCCGGCGGCCCGCAGGCGTTCGTGGACTTCGACAGCGCAGGCGGTATGCGGGCAGAACACCTGCCAATACTTGGCCACGCCCGCGCTGATGCGCGCGCGGATGGTGTCGTCTTCGACGCGCTGAGCGTGCACACGAGCGTGGCGCAGATCGCGTGTGCGGAAGAACCAGGCGAGGCGCTCAAAGTTGCTCGGGTCGCCGACGTCCATCGCGTTGGCAAGCGTGGCAACGCTCGGCCGCGCGCGGTATTGGCCGCCCGCAAAATACTCGGCCAGGGTCGCATTCGCATTGCTGGCGAGGTGGATGTCGCCGAGCGGCAGCCCGATCTCGCGAACCATGATCGCCGCCAAAGCGTTGCCGAGATTTCCGGTCGGCACGATCACGTCGGGTACTTCGGAAACTTCGGCGTTTGCCGGTCGCGCCAGCACCACGCTCGCGTAGGCGTAGTAGGCCATCTGCGGGAGCAGGCGGCCGAGGGAAATCGAGTTGGCGCTGGTGAGATGCAGGCGGCTGGCGAGACGACGGTCACCGAGCAGGTGTTTCACCATGCGCTGGCAATCGTCGAAACTGCCCGCCACGGCGAAGGCGTGCACGTTGTCACCGAACGCGCCAAGTTGATGCGCCTGGCGCGCTGACACGCGCCCGTGCGGATAGAGGATGACCACGCGAAAGCCGGGACGCTTGTGGAAAGCCGCCGCGACTGCCGCACCAGTATCCCCCGAAGTCGCCACCAGCACCGTGCGAATCGGATCATCCGGCGTCCGCAGTCGCGCCAGGCACGCGGCCAGGAAGCGCGCCGCGAAATCCTTGAACGCGGCCGTCGGCCCATGAAAGAGCTCGAGCAGCCACGCATCCGTCACCGCCGCGGGTGGTGCATCGGCCGCGCGATTCAGCGTGACCAGCGGCAGCGGCAGGTCCAGCGCCTCGCGACAGATCTCGCCAAGCTTCGGCGCCAGCGAGCTGCCCGCAAAGAACGGCCCCAGCAGGCGTTCCGCGACCTCGGGAAGGTTCCGGCAGGCATGGAAATCCTCCACGCCGAGCTGCGGCAAGCTCTCGGGAACAAACAACCCCCCATCCGCCGCCAACCCCGCCGCCAACGCCGTATCCAGGCCTGTCGGCCACTCACTGCGAACATCACGCGTACTGAAATAGCGCATCGGATTCTTGCTCCGTCGAAGCGGCGGACTCCATTAACGAAGTCGCAGACTGCAGTTCTCGACAGTCGGGTGGACCAGTTTTTTTGACGCAAAGGACGCTAAGGGAGCAAAGGACGCAAAAGTATCAAAAGCTCCTGCTCTTTTAGCGTCCTTTGCTCCCTTTGCGTACTTTGCGTCAAGAAATCAGGTGTTCCTTACAGCGCGCGGTGTCTGGACTCCATGCCGGCGGCCCGAAGCGCATGCGTTCGAGCGACTACCCAACCAACTGCGCGCCCGCGTTGGCGACGGCGCTGACGATGCTGTCGCTCTCGAGGCCGGCTTCGGCGAAGGCGGATTGCATGGCGGTGCCGGCGGCCGTGGCGGCGGCGCGGTCGCGGAACCAGGCGAAGACGCTGGGGCCGGCGCCGGAGATCGAGGCGCCGAGGGCGCCGGCGCCCAATGCGGCGGCTTTCACCGCGGCAAAGCCGGGGATGAGGGCGGAGCGGCGGGGCTCGATCAATACATCGCGGAGGCCAGCACCGATCAGCTCGAAGTCGCCGCGGAAGCAACCGGCGAGCACCAGGGCCAAGCCTTCGCTCTGGGCGACGAATTCGTTCAAGGCATACACCCCGCGCAGGGCTTCGCGCGCGCGGCGGGTTTCCAGCACGAAATGCGGGTGCACGACCACGGCGGTGAGGCCGGGCGGGACCGGGATCGGTACCATGCGATCGGTGGTGGTCAGCACCAAGCCGCCGAGCAGTTGCGGGCCGACGTTGTCGCCGTGGCGACTCCCGCTCGCGGCGCTCTCGCCTTCGAGCGCGTGCGGATAGAGCTCGGACAAGGACAGCGGTGCATCGAGCAGCGCATTGGCGGCCACCAGCGCCGCAGTCGCCGAGGCGGCCGAGCCACCAAGGCCGGAACCCAGTGGAATGCCCTTGTCGATCTCGATCGCAAAACCCCAGCCGAGCCCGAGCGCGTCGCGCAGCGAGCTCAACGCGCGCCCGGCAGTGTTCTGCATTGCATCGACCGGCAGGTCGGTGACCACGCCACGGATGGCGAGCACACGGACGACCGGTTCATCGATGCGGCGCACCGTCACCCGATCACCGATGCCCTCGAGCGCGTGGCCGAGCAAGTCGAACCCGACCGCGACATTGCCGACGCTGCCCGGGGCAAACGCCGTCGCTTCCGTCCGCGGGAGCGGAAGATGCGGGCTCATCACAGATGCGCCCCGAGCGAGGCCGCCACGCGCAGCAGATCGGCGAACACGCCCGCCGCAGTGACCTCGGGACCGGCGCCCGGCCCACGCACGATCAACGGATTGTTGGCATAGCGCGCGGTGGTGAAGCAGACGATGTTGTCGGTCAGCGCGATGTGCGCGAAGGGATGCTCGGCCGGCAACGACTTCAGCGCGACCGACGCGTTGCCGGCAGGGTCGAGCACGGCGCAGTACCGCAGCACTTCGCCGCGCGCACGCGCTGCTTCGAAGCGTTCGCGCATCGGCTCGTCGAAACCGGAGAGGCCGCTCAGGAAGCCATCGATGTCGGCGTCCTTGAGCGAGGCCGGCACCAGGCTCTCGACTTCGACCTGGTCCAGCGAGAGCGGCAAGCCCATCTCGCGCCCGAGAATGACCAGCTTGCGGGCGACGTCGAGGCCGGAAAGATCATCGCGCGGATCAGGCTCGGTGTAGCCGGCCTGCTTGGCCTGGCGCACGAGCTCGGAGAACGCGACCGTGCCGTCGAAGCGGTTGAAGAGATACGCGAGCGTGCCGGAAAAAATGCCCTCGATGCGATCAATCCGATCGCCGGTGTCGATGAGGTCGCGCAGGGTACCGATCACCGGCAGCCCGGCCCCGACCGTTGCCTCGTAGCGCCAGCGCGCCCTCCCGGCGCGTGCCGCCGCCTGCACCGCTCGGAAGCGTTCGATGGGGCCGCCGCCGGCCTGCTTGTTCGGCGTCAGCACGTGGATGCCGGCGCTAAGCCAGCGCGGATAGTGCTCGGCCACCGCCGAGCTCGCCGAACAATCGACAATCAGTGCGTGCGGGAGATGCTCGGCCTGGACATGGCGCGCGAACGCATCGAGATCGGTCGCCAACGCGCTGGCACGAAGATCCTCGCGCCATTGCGAAAGATCGATCTCGCGCTCATCCGCGAGCATGCTGCGCGAGCCACTGATCGCGCGTACGCGCAGGTCGAGATGGCTGCTCTCGAGCAACCGCGCGCGCGCATCGGCGATTTGCTGGATCAGCGCCTGGCCGACGTGGCCGGGGCCGATGATGCCGATCGACAAGGTCTGCGCCGACAGATAGAAACCCGCATGCACGGCGCGCAGCGCGCGGGTGGCATCGCCTTCGGCCATTGCCACCGAGATATTCCGCTCGGACGAGCCCTGCGCGATCGCGCGTACGTTGACCTTGGCGCGGCCGAGCGCATCGAACAGGCGCGCGGCCACGCCGGGCGTACCGGCCATCGCCTCGCCGACCACGGCGAGCACGCTGATGCCGCGTTCGGAGATCACGCGCTGGATCTGTCCCAGCGCGATCTCGCGCCCGAAGGCCTCGACCATGACTGCACGCGCGCGGTCGGCGTCATCGCCCTTGATCACGCAGCAGATCGAGTGCTCGGACGAGCCCTGGGAAATCATGGTCACCGAGACGCCGGCGCCGCGCAGTGCCGCAAACACGCGCTCGGCGGTCCCCGGCACGCCAATCATGCCGGCGCCTTCGATGGTCAGCATGGCCATGCCGCCGATCGTGGTGATGCCCTTGATGGGCGGCTCGGGACCGCCCTCGGCATCGATGCGGGTACCCGGGTGCTCCGGCTTGAAGGTGTTGCGGATGAATACCGGAATGCCCTTCGCGGTCGCCGGCGCCATCGTTTGCGGATGGATCACGGTGGCGCCGAAATAGGCGAGCTCGAAAGCCTCCTCGTAGGACACGTGATCGAGCACGATCGCCTCTGGCACCCGACGCGGATCGGCCGAGAGCACGCCATCGACATCGGTCCAGATGTGGATCTCGCTCGCATCGAACAGCGCGCCGAAGATGCTCGCGGAGTAGTCGCTGCCGTTGCGCCCGAGCGTGGTGATGCTCGAATCCGACAGCCGCCGCGCGATGAATCCGGTCGCGATCACGCGCTTGCCCGGATGCGCGTTGCGATACTCGGCCAGCAGCTTCTCGCTCGGCAGCCACTCGACCGCCACATGCAGCTCGGTCGGCGTGACCCGCAACACCTCGCGCGCGTCAAGAAATTCCGCCGGCTCGCCCAGCGCGCGCAGGTGCGCGCTCAGCATCTGTGCCGACCAGAACTCGCCGAGGCCCGAGATCAGCTCGACGATCTGCGTCGGCGCGGTACCGAGCAGCTCGACGCTGCGCAGGAGGTGCGCGAGATCCGCGAAACTCAAGGCCAGGTTCGCCGAGAAGGCACCGGCCTGGTCGCCGAGCAGGATCGCGGCAGTTTCGACATGGCGCTGCTCGAGCGCTGCCAGCTCGAGGGTCCAGTCTGAATTCTTGACCGCGGCCTTGCGGGTCAGCTCGATGAGCGCGTCGGTGACGCCCTGCATTGCCGACACCACCACGATCTGGGCGTCGTCGGGGCGGCCCGCCAGCAGCCGCGCGACGGTCTGATAACGCGCCGCATTGGCGACGCTCGAGCCGCCGAATTTATGAGCGATCCAACGCATGAGAGCAATTCCATCGAGATTGCTGGGTGAGCAAAAGTGCATTGCTGCACTATTGCAGGGCCAGAACGACCCTCCCGGCGCTCCGAACCCGAAACAGTGCCAGAAGGAATGGCGAGCGATCAAGCTGGAGATTCCGCTTCGCTCTCCCATGCTCTTGGGGGAGAGGGGAGCCCTATTTACCCGCCCAGCCGCTGTCCCCATCGAACCCACCCGGGACGCCCTTGGTCACGACGCATACGGCGTCATGCGCGTGCAGGCTTTCCTCGTGGATCGCGCGCGCCCAGAAGTCGCTCAAGGCGGGCGCTGCCGCGAGCGCCGTGCGGACGCGGCGGCCGGCGTCTTCGCAGAACATCAAGTTGGCGCCGTTCAAGCGCGCGAAGGCCTGTTCGTCCTCGCGCTTGACGGCGGTCTGCACCGGCGTCGCCAGCGCGGACTCGATGCGATCGATCAGTGCGATCGTCGGCAGCGCCTCGACCTCCGGGCCTAAGCGCGCGCGCAACTGCAGACGACTGCGCTGGGCGTGGGGCGTGGCGAGGATGCCGCGCTCGCTGCCGAGCCATGCCAGCACGCGGGCGTGGTCCAGCGATTCACCAGTCGCAAAATCCTGCGCGAATTGCTGCTGGATAAGTTGGCGAGCCAGCGCAGCGGAGCTGGGACAGGTACTCGAGTACACCACTTCAGTGGCCACTTCGAGCTCGAAACGGCTGCCGTCGAGCGTGCCGGTGACGACCACCGGATAGGCCTTCCAGCCATAGGTTTCACTCACCAGCGCACGGCGCCGCAACAACTGGTCGAAACGGATCTGGATGCGCGCCCGCGTGCTGGCGCCGCCCTGGCTGACCAGGAAATCCGCGAGCAGCTGGCGGATCAGCCGCGGCTCCAGCAACACGCCCGCGAGCGTGCGTTCGAGCTCGAGATAGAGCCGCGACATGTGGATGCCGCGGGTCTGCGCTTGCGCCAGGTTGACGAAGACGTCGACGCGCGCGGGCGTTTGCAGCAACGCGCCGTCGGCTCCGTGCACCCCGAGCGGCAGCGCGATTTGCGCCATGCCCACCCACTCGAGATCCTGGGCGTGATCCGCGCGCGCCTCGTTGGCGATATCGGGCATCGGCTGTACGCCGGCTTCCTGAATCAACATGAAGATCGCACCAATGCCACGGGGCTGGCGAGTCTAGCGGGCAATCGAGGAATGGCTGCTCGAATACGCTGCGAGAACCCCCGGGTGCGCTGCGCTTACCCGGGCTACGAAGAGCCCGTTTTGTAGCCCGGGTAAGTCGCAGGCGCACCCGGGATGCGAGCACCTAGAACAAGCGCATCTGCGCCCGCGGATCCGGCAGCGGCGCTTCCTGCTCGCCCGGGAAAACCGGAAATTCTGACAGTGCCGGCCAGCGCGCACGCACGCGGCGATGCAACTCACGCGCAAGCTCCGGGGCGGCACGGTCGTCCGGCGTGTGCGCGAAGAAATACGGCTTCAAGCCCGCCTGCAACCACTGAACCAGCTGCTCGGCCCATGCGTCCAGATACGCGTCTGCCGCAGCGACCTCGTTCTGCGCGATGAAGCGCACGATTGGCCTTTGCGACGTCACCGTCATCGGCACCGGCAGCAGTGGCTTGCGCGCCTGCGCTTCGCGTGTGGCCTGGTCGCCGTTCGTTGCCGCGTGCATGCAGCGCGAGTCGAACAACACGCGGTCGCAAGCGAATGCGGCGAGCACGCCATCGAGCGCTTCAGCAAATTCCGCGATTGCGAAGAACTGCGGGTGGCGCACTTCGACCGCGTAGCGAAACTCGGGGCTCAAGCCCTCGAGGAAGCTCGTCAGCGCTGGCAGCTGGGCCGGCCCGAAGCGCGGTCCGAGCTGGATCATCAACGGCCCCAGCCGATCGGCGAGCGGCGCCATGCGCTGCAGGAAGGCGTGCGTCGGCAGGCGCGCATTGCGCAGCATCAGCTGATGGGTGATCTCGCTCGGAAACTTGAAGCAGAAACGAAAATCCGGCGGAGTCTGCGAACGCCAGCGGGCGACGGCGGCCGCACTCGGCAGCGCATAGAAGCTCGAGCTGCCCTCGACCGTCGTGAACACCCGCGCGTAGTGCTCGAGGTAATCGGCCGGAGCGGTAGCGCGCGGATACAGCCCGCCGCGCCAAGCGCTCGTGGCCCACACCGGGCAACCCACGCGCAGGCGCGCACTCATGCGCCGGGGTCGCTACTCGAAGCCGCTGGTGAACACGCCGCCGGCATCCGCCCACACCGGACGCTCCGTGGTCACGGTAATGCCCTGGACGTCGGCGCGCAACGGGGTCACCACAGCACCGACGGCCAGGCTGCCACCGGTCGAGCTCATGCCCTTGTCGAGGGTCACGCTGGCGCTGCCGCGCACCGGATGCGTCAGATTCAAGGTCCAGCTCCCACCGTTGTCGACGAGCGTCGCCCCAAGCGCCGCCTCGCCGCTATCGTAGCCGGTGATTACGTTGAGGAAATAGCTTTCGAGACTGCCGACCGAATCGAGCTCGAGCCGATACTGGCCAGCCTGCAGGTCGCCCGGCATGTCTTCGTCGACGACGCGGAAGACCGGGCTGGCCGGCAGCAAGGTGATCAGCTCGACGCGCTGGGTGCCGAGCGGCGCACTGAGCCGATTGCCGGTGGCCACTGGCTCGTTCTCGAAGTGCATGACGAAGGTGCGGCGGACCTGGTCGCCGGTCACATGCGGGCCGGCGAGCACCCAGCCACCACCGTTGTAGTACGGCAGCAGCGAATCGGCGGAACCGCGCGTGCGGTCGAGGATCACCAGTGCCTGCAGCTGGCGGATGAAGATGAACTCGCGCCAGGCACGGTCTGCGTACGGCCAGTCGACCCGGCTGTTCGGCATGTTGCGATAGGCACCGGAATAGTCGACGGCTACGTAGCTGAAGCCCGGCTCGTGCTGCAGCCGCGTCACCGTCGGCAGGCTGCGCGGGTTCTCCATGCGGTCTCCGCCCGGCGGGATCACGCGCGGGCCCGAGCCCACCCAGCGCCCGGTATTCCAGGCCTCGAAGAGCAGCGTGTTGTGTGCGAGCGGATGCTCGGTGTCGATGCTGCCGCTGCTCATGAAGCCGCGCAGCGCGTCGGCGTAGCCCGCACTCTCGCGCGTGAGCCAGCGGCCCTTGCGCCAGACCTGGAAGCTGCCGCCGTCGTAGTGGCGATGCTCGATGTGCCCGGGCGTGTTGAGCTGCAGATGCACCTGCATGGCGTTGCTGTCGTGGCTGGTGCGGCTGTCGAGCACGCCGGCGCCAGGCGCGTAATAGTCGAGCGGCAGCTCGGCGTAGTCGGCCGCACCGCCAGTCCCGCCCAGCGCATTGAACAGCCAGCGGCGCCCGGCATTGGTCACCTGCGCCCACGCGCGCGCATGCCGGGCATTGCCCGTTCCGGCGTTACGCGCACCCATCAGGCGCGCAAAATCACCGAGGTACTCGCGCGCATTGATGACGCCGCCGGCATGGAAGTTCTCGTCGTCGTTGAACGGAAACAGCAGCGCACCACCACCCGAGTAGCTGCCCGAGATCGTGGTCGGGCCCGGCGTCGTGCCATACAACATCGCGTAGATGGCTTCGCGGAAATACGGCGTCTGCGCATACGGATCGAAACCAAAGTCGGCGGCGCTGACGAAGGGAATCAGCGGATAGCTCAGCGACACCACACCGTAGTCACCGCCTTCGGGAAAGACGCCACCGCGGCCAAAGGCCTGGTACCAGGCCGGGAACCACTGGCCAAAACGAATGTCCAGCGCCTGGTTGATGAACTCCTGTGCACGCGGGTTGTCGCCGAAGCTGGCGATTCCCCACAGCAGGAAATTGCGGGTGCGGCCCCACCAGTAGTTGTTGGCTTCCGAGCCCTGGTTAGCAAAGGTGTCGGCGATCTCAGTGTCGAAATACCCGTTCCAGCGCGCGACCAGCGTGCTGATTTGCGCAGGCGTCAGGCGCGCATGGCACCAGTCATAGATCAGCAGCAATTCCTCGCCCTGCTGACGCAGCGCATCGCGAAAACCGCCCTGGTTCTGCACCAGCCAGCCGTTGAGATGGGCGACGGCCAGGTCGCAGTCGGCGGTGTTGCCGGTGAGCACGCCGCGCAGTGCGCGCTCGTACTGGATGTCCGCGCCCTGGGGGGTAAAAGGCGTGGTCCCGAAATACGCCTGCGCCTGCGCAAGGCGCGCGGCGTCGCCGAACCACAGGCGCGGATGGCCCGGTGGGATCTGCAGATTTGCCGCAGCGGCGCCTGCACTCCAGAGCAAAAGCGGGATCAACAAGAATCGCAGCATGGGGCCCCCGGTGACGCCGCATCGTCGGCGCAACTTTGGCGCGAGTGCGCCTTGGTGCTTCTGGCGTCGAAACGAGGGCGCAGGCGACATTCGGCGCGTGAAGCAGGCCGGGTCGCATGCGCCCGCCAACGTGATTTCTCGACTGCATTCCGAGCGCAAGGCGCCCGGCTGTTGCTACGGAGCATTTGCTCCGTCGACAAGCCGGATGCCGCGCGTTCGCATTATGTACGCGCCGTCGGTACCCTAGCGGACGCGTCGGACCCAGCCCACCTCCATCCCAATTGCGGAGCTTACGTGGTCGGAACCCGTTACCGCGCGCCCCAGCCGCCGTCGACCGCACTCATCACGCGGCCCGGCTTCGAACGCCTGCATGCGGAGCTCGACGAGCTCTGGCGGGTGAAACGGCCCGAGGTCGTAGTCGCATTGAGCGCGGCGGCGGCCGAAGGCGATCGCTCGGAAAATGCCGAATACACCTACCGCAAGCGCCAGCTCGGCGAGATCGACCGGCGCGTGCGCTACCTGACTCGGCGGCTGGAAAACCTGCGCGTCGTCGACGAGCCACCGCGCGACCTCGCGGCGGTTTTTTTCGGCGCCTGGGTGCGGTTCGAAAACGCCGACGATGGACGCGAGCTCGCCGTGCGCATCGTCGGGCCAGACGAGACCGATGCTGGGCGCGGGTGGATCAGCATCGATTCACCGCTGGCACGCGCGGCCTTGAAGCGCCGCGTCGATGACGAGTTCGGCGTTTTGCTGCCAAGCGGACCGGCCCGCTACGTGATCGTTTCGGTGAGCTACAGCGCTCCGTAGCCCGGGTAAGCGCAGCGCACCCGGGAGCCGTCGCGACTCACCTCCTGGGTGCGGCTGCGCCTTAGCCGGGCTACAAAAGCAAAAGGCGCGGACCTCGCGGCCCGCGCCCTTTGACGTTCAACCAACCCGCCTACTCCGGACGGCGTTTCAACTCACGGTCAATCTCGTATTCGGGGCTGGTGATATACGCTTCCATGGAGCGCAGCCGTTCTTCCAGCTCGCGAATGCGAATGCGCAAATGCTCCGGCGATGCGTAGCGACTGCCGCCGTGCTGTGCGCCCCATTCACTGGTCCCCGGCGGGGGCGGCGGCAGCGGCGAACGCCGTGGCGGTATCAGCAGCGCGCCGAGCACGTAGGCGATCACCACGATCGGAACCAGCGGCGTGCAACTGGCGACTACAACCACCAGTCGCAGTGCGAAGAGGCTCCAGCCGAAATGTTGCGCAGCACCCGCGAGCACACCCGCGAGCCAACGCCGTTCAATGTCGCGATAAAGCCGTGGCGCCGGCATGGTGCCGTAATCCATGGACCCACTCCCCGCACGCCAGCCAGCGCTGGAGTACTCATAAGCCTGTTCAAATCGGCGCTTCATGTGCGTCCTCGTTTGGTGATGGCGTGGGTCGCCTAACGGCGACCCCGCCAGCTCGGTGCGTCGGCATCCAGGATGCGTTCCAGCGTCCGGATGCGCTCTTCCATACCGCGTGCCGTCTGCCACAGGTTTTCGACTTCACCGTCACCAGCCAGGTCACCGGTCGCGGCGGTTCCACGCCGCGAGCGGTAGTGCAACACCAGCCAGATCGGCGCGACGACGACCAGAAACAGGATCAGCACCACTTCCACCATCGCCGCCATCGGATTACTCCCTGGGCTTCTGGACGCGAGCCTTCAACGCTTCCAGGTCGCCCTTGATGCGATCTTCGGCTTCAAGGTCGACGAAGGCCTGGTTGAGTGTCTTGGCACGGCCAAGATCCAGAGATTCGGCTTGCGCCTCGACCGCGTCAATGCGCCGTTCGGCATAGTCGAACCGGTTGAGCATGTCGTCGATCCGCGCCGAATGGATCTGCGTACGTGCCTTCAAAGACGTGTGTGCATTCTGCGCCCGCAGGATGATGGTGCGCTGGCGCGCCTTGGCATCCTGGAGCTTCGCCTGCAGCTTGGCGATATCGTCATTCAGCTTGACCAGATTATTTCCGAGGACGACGAGGTCCTGGGCAACGAGCTTGGCCTGGTCGCCGAGCGCGGCTTTGTGCTGCAGAGCCGACTTGGCCAGGTCCTCGCGATCCTTGCGCAGTGCAAGCTCCGCCTTGTGCTCCCAATCGAGCTGTTCATGGTCGAGGACGCCGAGCTGGCGCTCGCGTTCCTTGCGCTCGGCAATCACCTTGGCGGCGGCAGAACGCACTTCGACCAGCGTGTCTTCCATCTCCTGGATCATCAGGCGCACGATCTTCTCGGGATCCTCGGCCTTGTCGAGGAGCGAGTTCAGGTTGGCGTTGACGATGTCTGAAAGGCGGGAAAACATTCCCATTTTTGCATCTCCTAGTTTGGTTACCAGCTTGAATCGACCCAGCCTGGGTAGGCAACCCCTATCAAGTCGCGTGCCAGCGTCCAAGTGATTGATTTGATTCACTGGTCCTAATCAGCCGGGCCTTTTTACCAAGGCTTGGTGGCGCACCGCACTAAACTTGCGCTGAACTCGCCACCCGAGGTCTTTGCTACAAAGTGTGCGGCTCTAGGGTTGTTCCCTTAGTATCCTCGGCGCCCCTCATGCCAGTGTCGAGCCGTAAAGCTGTCCTCGGCCGACTCGCATCTCTTTTAGTTTCCTGTTGGAGGTACCGATGAATTTCAAAGGGTTGGCAGCGATTGCTGCTGCGTTTTTCGCGCTTTCCGCTGGCGCCCAGGCTCCTGCGCCGGCGACGGCTGCGCCTCCGGCCGCGGCTGCGCCAGCGGTTCCAGTGGACAAGACCAAGCTCTCCTATGCGATCGGCTACCAGTTTGGTGCCGACCTCAAGGAGCGCGGCGTGGCGGTCGACATCAATGGCGTGATCCGCGCGCTGCAAGATGGTTTCGGCGGCAAGGAAGTGGCCTATCCGCGCGAAGACCTGGCCAAGCAGATGGAACTGCTGGAAGGCAAGCTGCGCACTGAAGCGGAAGCCAAGTTCCGCAAGGTTGCCGGCGAGAACAAGGCCGCCAGCACCAAGTTCATGGCCGAGAACCGCGCCAAGAAGGGCATCATCGCCCTGCCCTCGGGCATCCAGTACCGCGTCATCGAAGAAGGCAACGGCGCGCGTCCGGGTCCGAAGTCGGAAGTGACCGTGCACTATCGCGGCTCGCTCATCAGCGGCTTCGAATTCGACAGCTCCTTCGCGCGCGGCGTGCCGGCCAAGTTCCAGGTCGACCAGGTGCTCAAGGGCTGGCAGGAAATCCTGCCGCTGATGCGCGTCGGCGACCATTGGCAGCTGTTCCTGCCGCCGGAAATGGCCTACGGCGAACGCGGCCCACGCCCGATCGGACCGAACCAGGCTCTGATCTTCGAGATCAAACTGGTTGAAGTGAAGTAAGTTTTTGATGTTGTGGGTCCGGACCTTGTCCGGACGCCTCTTGTTCTAATAAAGAG